>CAZXMO010000098.1:0-9060 GCA_964641125.1 uncultured Spirochaetales bacterium | reverse complement strand
TATCTCCTTTTAATGGAGTATATGTGAATTATCGACTATTTAAGGAATATGTCAAGAAATAGTGTAATATATTAATAATTATGAACCTAACATGTCCGTTAACCTTCATTGACGGGGAAACTCCTTATACGGTATCATCTACCCTGATTCTTGCGCCGGCTGTTACTATACGGAGAATCATGTATTCACCGGTGTTCCGCTATATCGATATGCATTTAAAGTTTAAGGAGTTTTTATGTCTGAGTCTGAATTAGTACTGCTCGGGGACGAGGCTATAGCCTTAGGCGCTATCCATGCGGGGATATCGGCGGCCTACGCCTATCCCGGGACCCCCTCCACCGAGATAACCGAATATATCCTCGAATACTCCAAAGAGAACGGAACGCCTTTCGCTTCCTGGGCGAGCAACGAGAAGACCGCATACGAGCAGGCCCTCGGGGTGAGTTTCGTCGGCAAGCGGGCTCTGGTGTGTATGAAGCACGTCGGCTTGAACGTCGCCGCCGACCCCTTCGTCAATTCGGCCCTCCTGGAGATACACGGGGGGCTCGTCCTGGTGGTCGCCGACGATCCGGGGATGCACAGCTCCCAGAACGAGCAGGATTCCAGGTTTTATGCCGATTTCGCGGGAGTTCCCTGTCTCGAGCCGATCAACCAGCAGGAAGCCTACCATATGATGCGGGAAGCCTTCGATCTCTCCGAGGAGTTCCACGTTCCGGTGGTGGTGCGGATCACCACCCGCCTCGCACATTCGAGGGCCGTCATCACTCCTGTTACGCCTAAGAGCGAGAATAAACTAGACAAAGCCGGCGACACCAGTAAGTGGATGCTCCTCCCGGCCCTCGCGCGGAAGCAGTTCAAGCGCCTCCTCGAGAAGCAGACGAAACTCAAGCGATTTTCCGAAGAAACAAAGTACAATACTTTAGAGATTAATCCGGAGTTTCGTGAGTACGGGGTCATAACCACCGGGCTTGGGCGGAATTACTACGTAGAGAACATCGGCGAGCTTACACCCGTGCCCTCCCATCTCCACATATCCGCCTATCCCATACCGTCGGATAAGATCCGGGCCCTCGCCGAAAAGGTGGATAAGATCATCGTCATCGAAGAAGGGTATCCCTTTGTGGAAAAGTACCTCCGGGGGATCCTGCCGGTGGATACGGTGATCGAGGGAAAGATGGACGGTTCGATTCCCCCCACCGGGGAGCTCAATCCCGACTGTATCCGGGCGGTCTTGGGATTGGAAACCCGCCGCGGGTGCGGGGCGGAAAGCGAGCCTCTGCCCGGGCGTCCGCCTCAGCTCTGCCGGGGCTGTCCCCATTCCGACACCTTCGAGCTCATCAACCGGGCCCGGGAGGGATATGAGAATTCCATCGTTACCTCCGATATCGGATGCTACGCCTTAGGGGCCCTTCCGCCGTATAAATCGATCGAGACTATCGTGTGCATGGGCGCCTCTATCGGGGTCGCCAAGGGGGCCGCGGAAGCGGGATTTACCCCGGTGATCGCCACGATCGGAGACAGCACCTTTCTCCATTCGGGAACGACCCACTTAGTGGACGCGGTGGCCAACAAGACACCGATGACGGTCGTCATTATGGACAACAGCACCGTGGCCATGACCGGCGGGCAAAAGACCATGCTCGAGTCGAGCGCTATCCAGCGCCTCGTCGAAGGGATCGGAGTGGAGAAGGAACACTTGAGGATTATCGAGCCCCTCAAGAAACACGCCGACCGGAACCTCGAAATTCTCAAGGAGGAGATGGAGTATCCGGGGGTCTCGGTAGTCATCTCGATCAGGGAGTGTCTGGAAACGGCGAAAAATCGGAAGAAATCCGGAGGAGCAACATGAAATACGACATCGTACTGGCCGGAGTCGGAGGACAGGGGGTCCTGTCCCTGGCCGCCGTTATCGCACGGGGGGCCATGAACGCGGGCCTGCATGTCCGCCAGTCGGAGGTCCACGGAATGGCCCAGCGGGGCGGCGCGGTCCTTTCCCACATGCGGATCTCCGACACCGAGATTCCGAGCGATCTGATCCCCCGGGGAGCCGGGGACATGATCCTGAGCATGGAGCCCCTGGAATCCCTCCGCTACCTCGAGTATCTGGCTCCCGAGGGGGTACTCGTTACCTCCGGGGACCCTGTTACCAACATTCCTAACTATCCGGACCTCGAGGGACTCTACGAGAAGATCCGAGATCTCGGGCGGTATAGGATCGTGGAGAGCGGGAGTCTCGCCAAGGAAGCGGGTTCGAGCCGGGCGGTGAATACGGTAATGATCGGCGCCGCTTCCGAGTTCCTCCCCTTAGGCCCCGAGGAGCTGGAGAACGCCATCCGGGAGATGTTCGTCCGGAAGGGAGAGGAAATTGCGGAGACGAATGTCCGGGCCTTCCGCCTCGGACGGGAGCACGGCGGATAAGGAGCCTCCATGGACTTTACGTACTGGGACAGAAACACCGAGCTCATGGACCGGGAACTCCTCGAAAAGGGGCAGCTTTCGGACCTGAAGCGGACCTTGGAAAAGTCCTTTCGAACCGATTTTTACCGTGAGCGGTTAACACGAACCGGAATCTCTTCACCGGAGGACATTACCTCTTTCGAGGACTTCCGGAAGATCCCCTTTACCACCAAGGACGATCTGCGCAGCGCCTTTCCCTACGGCCTCCTCTCGTGTCCGCTGGACGAGGTTATCCGGCTCCACGCTTCGAGCGGCACCACCGGAATCCCGACGGTGATCTATCACACCCGGGAAGACATCGACAGCTGGACCGAGCTCGCCGCCCGTTCGATGGTAGCAACCGGAGCGGGAAGGGGGGACGTCTTTCAGAACATGATGACCTACGGCCTCTTTACCGGCGGGCTCGGGCTCCACTACGGTGCGGAGCGGGTCGGGGCCCTGGTGATTCCGGCGAGCTCGGGAAACACCAAACGCCAGTTCAAGCTGATGACCGATTTTCAGACGACGGTTGTCCATGCAACTCCGAGCTACATGCTTCACATGTACTCCCGTCTCGAGGAGGAGGGGCTCTCCTTGGACGATCTTTATCTGAAGAAGGGTTTCGTCGGCGCGGAACCCCACTCGGAGGAGATCCGCAGAAAGGTGGAAGACCTCTTCGGGATAGACGTTTATAACTCCTACGGCTTGAGCGAGATGAACGGCCCGGCGGTTGCCTTCGAGTGCGAGCTCAAACAGGGGATGCACCTGTGGGAGGACGCCTATATCTTGGAGATCATCGATCCCGACACCGGCCGGACGGTCCCCGACGGGACCGAGGGAGAGCTGGTGCTCACAACACTTAAAAGGAGTGCCACCCCGCTGTTGCGCTACCGGACCCGGGACCTCACCTCGATCTATTCCGAGCAGTGCGGCTGCGACCGGACCCACCGGAGAATAGCCCGGATCAAGGGGAGGACCGACGACATGCTCATCATCAACGGGGTCAACGTGTTCCCCTCGCAGATCGAGGAAGTCATCATGAAGCTTCCCGAGATCGGCACCAATTATCAGATCGTAGTGGAGAAGGCGGGGGCCCTCGACAGGATCACCGTCAAGACCGAGGTGGGAGCTGAGATTTTCAGCGACGACGCCCGGGACTTGAACGCCCTTACGTACAGGATCAGGGAGCATCTGAAAGCGTCCATTTCCATATCCCCCGTTGTGGAGCTCCACGAGCCGGGAATCCTTCCGGTCCACGAGGGAAAGGCCAAGCGGGTCTTCGACGAGCGGTAGCAGCCGTGGGAACGGGGATTTTTTTTGGGTCCGAAAGTTGATATTTAGGCTGCCGGGCCCTATAATTCTTACGGGATAGGAGTGTAGCGGATGATTTGGAACGAGGAACGGGAAGCTTGTGAAATCGAGGAACGGCAGAAACAGCAGACCGAGAATCTCGTCCGATTAGTGGAGCGGGTCTATGAAAAGGTCCCCTTCTATCGGCGGAAATGTGACGAGGCCGGAGTAACCCCTAAAGATATCCGGAGCATCGAGGATATCGCCAGGCTCCCGTTTACCACCAAGGACGAACTCAGGGAAACCTATCCCTACGGTCTCCTCGCCGTGGATGAGGCTGATATCGTCGAGGTCCATACCTCTTCGGGGACCACCGGTACCCCCGTGGTGGACGCCTATACTCAAACCGACATCGATACCTGGAGCGAGGCGATGGCCCGGACCTTGGCGATGGCCGGCACCGGCCCTAATGACGTGGTACAGAACGCCTACGGGTACGGCCTGTTCACCGGGGGCTTAGGTGTTCACTACGGGGCCAGGCGTATCGGGGCGAATGTAATCCCCATCTCCGCGGGGAACACCAAGAGGCAGCTCATGATCATGCGGGACTTCGGGACAACCATTCTTACCTGTACCCCTTCGTATTCCCTCTTTCTGGCCGAGGAAGCGAAAGAGGAGGGGATCGATTTCGAGCGCTTGAGCGTCAAGGCGGGATGCTTCGGCGCCGAGCCGTGGAGCGACAACATGCGCGTGGAGATCGAGGGAAAGCTGGGGTTGAGCGCCCATGATATCTACGGCCTCACCGAGATAATCGGTCCGGGGGTCTCCTCGGAGTGCGAGGCGAAGAACGGGCTGCACATCAACGAGGACCTCTTCTATCCCGAGATCATCGATCCCTTGACAGGTGAACCCCTCCCCGACGGAGAGAAGGGAGAGCTCGTCTTTACGACCCTTACCAAGGAGGGCACCCCGATTATCCGCTACCGCACCCGGGACATAACCTATTTGATCCGGGAAAAGTGTTCCTGCGGCCGGACCACCGTCAAGATGCACCGCCTCCTCGGGCGGACCGACGATATGCTCATCGTCCGCGGGGTCAACGTCTTCCCCTCGCAGATAGAAAACGTCCTGATGGAGATCGAGGGGACCGAGCCCCACTACCAGATCGTTGTGGACAGGAAGGAAACCCACTTAGACGATATCGAGATACAGGTCGAAGTGGATCGGGGGATTTTCTCAGACGAAACCAAGAATCTCGAGATGCTTCGCAATGAGATCAGCCAGGCGGTCCGGTCCGAGCTGGGCATTCTCGCCCGGATCAAGCTGGTCGAGCCGAAAGCGATCGAACGGAGCATGGGCAAGGCAAAGCGTGTCATCGATAAGAGACAATTGTAAGGTAGCTAGGGTAGCTATAGAGAGAGGAGAAAACAATGACGGTCAAACAGATTTCCGTTTTTCTAGAGAACACCGCGGGCAGGCTGGGCGAGGTCACCTCGCTGCTCGGCGAGGGCGGGGTAAATCTCCGGGCCATAACCATTGCCGATACCGCCGATTTCGGAATATTGAGGCTCATCGTCGATGATCATGAAAAGGCGCTGAAGCTCTTCAAGGACGGGGGGTTTACCGCGAAGGTTACGGAGGTCCTCGCCATCGAGGTTGCGGACGAGCCCGGCGGGCTCGCCCGGGTGATGAAGATTTTCGAAGACAACAACGTGAATATCGAATATCTGTATGCGACCCTGGAAAAGAGCGCCGATAAGGCGGTCGTCATTTTCCGGGTCGAAGATATCGATTCCGCATTGAAACTCATAGAAGATCATAATTTGACCATGGTTTCCGGATTTTAGGGGATGAATTGGATGTTCCGGACGCTGCCCGTTGCCCTGGCGCTTCTCGTTTTGGCCGCCGCGGCATCGGTCGTCACGTGCCGGAACGGTGTGCTCGCGGGATCGGCCGAGAAGGAGTACTCCACCTACGAAGAGGAGGGTGCACCCGCACCCGAGCCTGCGAGTGAACAAGCGGAGGAGCGTTCGGCGCCGGTAGTTTCGACGGCCGATGAGCTGGCCGCCTCGGATGCCGCCGGAAGCGCCGCCGTCAGGTCTCCGGCACAGGAGCGGAAGCGGGTCTACTCCGGCTACGCCGAGCTCTTGGTCGACGATATCGAGGAAACCAAGGCAAAAGTCCAGGCCCTGGCGGAGTCGGAGGGAGGCTACGTGGAGGAGTCCTACCGGGACTCCATCGTAGTCCGGGTCCCGGCGGAGCTCTTCGCCGCGCTTATGGAGATAATACTCACCTACGGGGAGGTCCTCGACTCGTGGGAAGAGACCGTCGACGTTACCGAATACTTCGCCGATTTAGAGACCCGCTTACGGATTGCCCGGGAGACCCGGGACCGGCTCTACGTCCTTCTCGAGAAAACCGAGGACCCGGCGGAGCGGGTCGAAATTTTACGGGAGATACGGAGGCTCACCGAAGAGATCGAAGGGATAGAGCTTCGCTTCGACCATCTCAAGGAGCTTATCAAATACTCCCGGATTACCGTAACCCTCCGGTCCCGGCTCGATTACTACGGTACCCTTCAGAGGGATATCCCCTTTCCGTGGATCGAAAATCTTCATCCCCTGTATCCGTCGATATTCGAGCTGAAGGGCACGAAGGGTCTCGAAGACTTGACCGGAAACTTCGCAGTCTTCGACAAGGCGAGTTACTTCAGCGCCGAGAATCCGGCGGGGGTCCGGGTCCGGATGGGGACGGTCACAAACGATCCGGCGGGGGACGAGACCTTCTGGCGGGACGCCCTCGAGTATCACCTCTCACCCTTCTACGCCGAGGCGCGGGAGGCCGATACCGGGACCGAGGAGTTCAAGGCAGTTCTCTTTACCGGCAAAGAGCGGGAACCCTACTATTATCTCGTAGGGGTATACGCGGACGGAAAAAAAATCCACGTCGCGGAAATCTTCTTTCCCGACAAAGACGCCTTCGACGAGAACTTCGAGCCCCTCCTGAGCATTCTCGCTTCGAGGGAGGGGTCATGAAGACGACGCTGCTGTGCTTCGCGGCCTTTCTCGTATTAGGATTCGGTCCGGGTTTCATCCGGGAAGCCGAGGCTCAGGAGGCAGCCCCTCGGGAGACCGCCGGCGGCGGGTCCTACCTGGCCCATTCGGTGAGGGCGGTGGTCCTAGGGGCCGATCCCGAAGCGGTTTCCGAGGAAGCGGCCGAATGGATCGAATCTAAAGGGGGGTACTATCTTTTCCGCTCGGAAGGTTCGATCTCGGCGCGGCTTCCCGACTCACGGCTGCCCGCATTGAGAAGCTTCCTCGAAGAGAGTGCCGAACGGGTTACCGAGTACTCCCCGTCGGCCCGGGATGTAAGAGAAGAGATCCTGTACCTCCGAGCGGCCGTATCAGGACGGGAGGAGATCCTGGAGAAGAACATGACGTTCTTGGAAGAAACCGGGTTCGATGCCACCCTGGCGGTGGAGCGGGAGCTCATGGAGATCCTCACCGAGCTCGAGGAGCTCGAGGGGAGACTCCGCAGGCTCGAACACGAAAGGCGGTATGCCCTCCTTGATGTGCAGATCAATTTCCTCGAGCAGGGTCTTCCTTCCGACATTCCCTCTTCTTTCGAATGGGTCAACTCGGTGGACTTCTATTCGTTTATCCGAGGGACGCGATGAAACGATGTAAAGCGGGCCTAAAATCGACGGCGGCAGCCGCGGTACTCTGCGGCTTGGTTCTGTTCGCCGGATGCCGCCCCTACCGGGCGGAGGCGCCTAAGGGTTTCGCCGAGATAAGGCGTCCGGGAAGGGGAAACTACCTCGCCGTTTCACCGGAGGGGGTGCGGTTTCGAATCCGCACGGAGAAAAACTACCCCCGGATGGACACCGATTTCTGGGCGGAAACGCTTGCCGCCCATCTCCGGGTGGAGGGGTATTCCCTTGTTTCGGGCCCCGAAAAAGCGGGGGAAACGATCAGGATGGAGTGGGGGGTCCCTTACAATGGGGAGGATTATATGTATACTACCGCGGTAAGGGTTTCGGGGAGGAGGATTGTCATTGTAGAATCCGGTGCCCCGTACGAGCTGTACACCAGGTACGCCGACAGAATCGAAAAGAGTCTGGAAAACCTCGACATCAGATAATACCCCAAGGAGAACGGAGTGAGCGACAATCAGGCCGCGAACGACAAGACATTCGTCATAGACACAAACGTATTTATCCATAAAGCGGACGCGATGCTGTCGTTCCGGGACAATGAGGTCATAGTCCCCCTGTGGGTCCTCGAGGAGCTCGACCGCTTGAAGACCTACAGGGATGAGAAGGGGCGAAACGCCCGGCATGCCATCAGGCTCCTCGACGAGCTCGGAAAGAACGGAAATCTCAACGAGGGGGTCAAGATGGACAACGGCTCCATTTTGCGGGTCGTCGTAAGCCCCCCGGAGACGGGCCCCCTGGATCTGGATATGCAGAAAACCGACAACAAGATCATCTTAACCGCCTACGCCCTCAAGCAGGAGGGTAAAAAGGTCTTCTTCGTCTCAAAGGATATAAACGCCCGGGTCAAAGCGACCGTCTTGGGCATCAAGGCGGTGGATTACGAAAAGCAGAAGGTGAATATCCACGAGCTGTACTCCGGTTTTCGGGTTGTGGATATTTCCCTCGATACCCGGGCCTCCTTCCTGAGGGACGGGAAGATAGCCTGGAACGAACAGCTCTTCCCCAACGAGTGCCTGATTATGCAGACGGTGGGAGAGGAAGAACCGATCATCGGACGCTTTCATCCCGATACCGGGCTGCTCCACATCTTTTCCGATTCCCTGGAGGAGGTCTCGGGTATCGAGGCCCTCAATCCTCAGCAGGAGATCGCTTTCGATCTCTTGAACGACGATTCGATTTCTTTAGTCAGCATGGTAGGGAAGGCCGGAACCGGGAAGACCCTTCTCGCCATCGCCATGGGCCTCAAGAAGGTCTTAGAGGACAATATCTACTCCCGGGTGCTCGTAACCCGTCCGGTGGTGCCCATGGGAAAAGACATAGGATTCCTCCCCGGGGACAAAGAGGAAAAACTCACCCACTGGATGCAGCCGCTCTTCGACAATCTCGAGTACATCATGCAGGGATACAGAAGGTCCAACATCAAAAACGTGGACAACCTCCTGGTGAACAACTTGATCGAGATCGAAGCCCTTACCTACATCCGAGGACGCTCGCTGCCCAACCAATACATTATCATCGACGAGGCCCAGAACCTCTCACCCCACGAGATAAAGACCATCGTGAGCCGGGCGGGAGAAAACACAAAAATCGTTCTGACGGGGGACCCTTATCAGATCGAC
>CAZXMO010000097.1:0-9091 GCA_964641125.1 uncultured Spirochaetales bacterium | reverse complement strand
TCGCCGCGGTCTCCCTGTGCACCGTATTTCGCCTCCTCCATTTTCCCGGTGCCCTCGGCATAGGTTCTCTTCTCGGAAGCGCCGCGGGCGTCTCCCTCCTCTTCCCCGCCGTGGCATCCACGGCCGTCTTCCTGGTAGTTACCCCCCTCACAGCGGTCTACTCCGCATCACTCTCGGGAAAGAACCGTTCTCCCGGGACGAAACCCAAAGCTTCTCCGGAAAACAGGCGTCTCCCGTCGGCATCGTAAAAGGACCGCCAGGATCCTTCCGACGTAAGCACCTCGTTGGGTTTGTATAGCTTTTTGTACACCATGTGACGGTTCTCTTCGATGTAGTAGCCGAGGTAGAGATAGGGGATTCTCTCCTCCCGTGCCCTCCGGATAAGCTCGTATATCACCAATCGCCCCAGGCTCTCCCTGATGTATGAGTCGTCGTAGTAGGTATAGACCGCCGATAGGGAAGAGTGTCCCCGGTCGAAGTGGGAAAGCGCTATCAGCCGCCCATTGTGATAAACGGAAAGCTGCCGGGACCCCGGAAGGGGGTCAAAGAAAGCCTCGGTAAACCGCTCCCGATCCGACGGCTCCCCGCCGTCGAAACGTGTCAGATGTCTCGTGTAGAGCTCGTAGGCCTCCCGGGTGGGCGCGGGCGGCCCCTCCTCGATACGAAATCCTGAAGCCCGGTTGATCACCCGGCGTGCGTTTCGGGAGAAACGGAACGGTTCCGTACGGACCCGAATGGGGACGCACCTGACGCAGCTTCCGCAGCGGGGACGGAAAAAATACTTCCCGAAGTGACGGTATCCCCGCTCGAGGAGGGTGTCCAGGTCACTCCGACTGTATCCCTTGAGAAAGAAATGTTCGGTAACGGCGGTAAAATCATCGAAGTAGCCGCAGGAATGGACCGCGTCTTTGAGGGGGGCGCACAAAAGGGGCATGGAAAGAGAATAGCGAAAAAAAAGCGGGCTGGAAAGTCCGGCCCGCTTCAAAAAACCTCTCAGGGAAAAGGAGGTGAAAACCCTGAGAGGAACCATTAAAAGGAGGTGGGTTCAGGGTACCCCTGGTAACCCTTTACTTAATTCTATAGACGAAACCTCCGAAGGGGAAAAAGGTAACAAAAATAATTATTTTTTTGCTTTTTTGGGATGACCGGCCCGGCTCGAGAGGTCCCCGCGCCGGCATCACACCAAAAGATACTGGCTGCATATCCTTTCGCACTTCGAATAAGCGCCCTCAAAGGTATCGTCGGCGGTATAGGTAAAGATGTCGGCCTCCTCGGTACCGCCGTCGGCAGCAAAGGTACACAGGGGGTTGCGAATGAGGCCCAGGATCTGATGCATTTTAAGCCCCCGGTCGATTAGAAACCGGGCAAAGGCGATCCCTTTCAAGGGCTCGTGCCGCCCGTCTTTCGAGTAGAGGTAACCGATGGCGTCCCGGATCTGATCGAAGGGCCCCTTCGAGTAGTGGAAGACCCTGCTCAAGGCCTTGCCGGGATGGAGTGTTCCCGAATCTATCAGGGCGCCGGTCATATCGTCCACCATACGGTGTATGGTTTCGTAATGGAAATCGGTCCGAAAGATCATGACCGCGATGTCGGTCCTGGTATTGTTCTTGTGAAGGATGGCCGGGATGTCGTAATTGACGATATAGAGCCCCTTATACCGTTTGACGGACTGCCCGCTTACATGCATCAGGTCCGAATCGGGAACGTGGAGACGGAAGAGCTCGTCATAGGTCATATCCAGCTCCCGCATCGCCTCGAAAGCGCCGCAGACGACCGCTTTTTCGAAAACCTCGCCGAAATACTCGGTAAATCTGCGCTTCATGCTTTCGGTAAATGCCGCCTTACCATGAGTCGCGAAATAGAACTGGAGCCGGTAGTGTTCCTCGATGATTCTCTTCTGCGAGATGAAATCCCCCGGAATATTGGCAAGATACACGAGGGCGGCCCTCTTCCGGTACTGCTCGCTGCTTCGGATAGTACGCATGATTGTACTTTCTACCTCCACCCCGTTTGTTTCCGGTCGAAGATAGACGAACACATCGTGGCAAACCGATTCACTGCACGGACCGGGATACGGGACGATGACGGTTGGAAGCCGATATTTCGGTGCGGTCATACCCTCTTTCACTATAAAAGAATCCTAACCGGATTACCAATCTTTTTTCATTCCGTGTTTGACATCTCGTTTTCCGTCATTCATAATCTTTAAATACATTTATAGGGAGGCGTTATATGGCTGACACAATACCCGATCTCCTCAAGGAGATAAAAGAAACCTATCCGGAGTATCCGGCCCAGTACAGTAAAGATTCCGAAGGGTTTTTCCACCCCACCACATACACCGAGCTCTACCGGCAGGTAGCCGAGCTCGGCTCCGGGCTCCTCGACTTGGGCATAAAGAAGGGAGACCACGTTGGACTTATATCGGACAACCGAAAGGAGTGGTTTATCTGTGATCTCGCGATCTTGAGTATCGGCGCCGCCGATGTCCCCCGGGGGTGCGACTCGACCCGGCAGGAAATCGCCTACATCCTCGGCTTCGCCGAATGCGCCACCGTCTTTGCCGAGAACGAAACTCAGCTCGAGAAGATCTTAGACTCCAAGAAGGACATTCCTACGCTCAAGAGGATCGTCGTCTTGGACGAAGCCTTCCAGCATGCGGAGAGCTTGAGCGATCGGATTAGAGAGCTCATCGGAGGCGTCGAGATCATGGCCTTCCGCGACCTCATGGAAAAGGGCCGGGAATACCTGGCGAAACACCCCGAGGAATTCGAAGAAGCGGGAAATCCCATATCCAAGGACGATCTCGCCACCCTCATCTTTACCTCGGGAACAACCGGTGAGCCCAAGGGCGTCATGCTCACTCACGAGGCCTTTATGAATCAGGTCCGGGGGGTCCCCAAGCTCATCCACGTCGGCCCCGGAGACATTTGGCTCGCCGTTCTCCCGGTATGGCACAGCTTCGAACGGATCATGCAGTACGTCGCCCTGGGCACCGCTTCGGCCCTCGCCTATTCGAAGCCGATAGGAAAGATCATGCTCGAGGACTTTCAGAAGATCCGCCCCACGTGGATGGCCTCGGTTCCGCGGATCTGGTCCTCGGTCAAGGCTGGGGTGTATCGGAACGTTACCGCGGAAGGGGGGATCAAGAAGGCCCTCTTCCTCTTCTTCGTAGGTGTAGCGGGCTTCCACGCCTCTTTGAATTATATGGTCCGGGGACTCCTGCCCCGATTCAAACGGCGGAGCAGGATTCTCGATTTTACCGCAGCTATCATCCCCTATCTCCTGGTCTATCCCCTGCGCGCCCTCGGAAGCGTCCTGGTCTTCAAGAAGATCAAGGAGAAGCTCGGAGGACGCTTCGTCGCGGGTATTTCCGGCGGCGGCGCCCTTCCCTCCGACGTAGACAAATTCTTCGCTGCCGCGGGGATACTTCTCCTCGAGGGTTACGGGTTGACCGAGACGGCTCCCGTCTTGGGTGTCCGGGCTCAGGACCATCCGGTCCCCGGCACGGTAGGGCCCGTCTTCCCCGGAATGGAGATCAAGATCGTAGACGAACAGGGAAAGACTCTGCCTCCCGGTACCAAGGGCCTGGTCATGGCCAGAGGCCCCCAGATTATGATGGGATACTACCGGAAGCCGGAACTGACCGATCAGATCATCGACGACGAGGGGTGGCTCGATACCGGCGACCTGGGGATGCTTACCCACGATAACGAGCTCAAGATCATGGGGCGGGCAAAGGACACCATCGTCCTCTTAGGCGGCGAGAACATCGAGCCGAACCCCATCGAGCAGAAGCTCCAGGAATCGACCTACATCGAACAGTCGATCGTCCTCGGACAGGACCAGAAGTTCCTCGCGGCGCTCTTAGTCCCGAACTTCGACGAGATCGAATCCTATGCCAAAGAGAATAACATTTCCTACATGACAAACGAGGATCTAATCGAGAGTCCGGAGATTATCGAGCTCTTCAACCACGAGATATACGAGCTGGTGAGCCCAAAAAACGGATTCAAAACGTTCGAACGTATCTTCCGTTTCAAGCTCCTGTCCAAACCCTTCGAGCTCGGCGACGAGCTGTCTCAGAAGCAGGAGATCAAACGCCACGTCATTACCGAGAAATACAAAAAGGAGATCAAGGAACTCTTCAGCTGATCGGTTACACCGTCGTGGAACGGCCCTTCCTCTTTGTATCGAGCTCCTCCATACGCTTGGAGAAGAGATCGCAGAGCTCCTCGAGCTTCTCGCGGAGGACGAGCTTCTCGAACCATTCCTCCGGTATTCCCTCGGCCCCGTACAGGATTCCCGCCATACCCCCGGTTATCGCCCCGAGGGTATCGGTGTCGTGTCCCAGATTCACCGCCGTCAGTACCGCCTCTTTGTACGAGGAGGTGGTAAGCAAGGTCCATACGCAGGCTTCGAGAGTATCGATGATGTAGTTCGAGGTATGTATCTCGTGAGGCCTCAGGGATACGATCCGTCCCGACATGATCCTTGCAAAGTGGGTCATCTCCCGTTCCTCGGAGAAACGGTCGAGCATAAACTCCTGTACCTCCACCACCGAATCGTCGAAGGGTATCCCCTGAAGCAGGCGAACGGCGATCTCGTTATACATGATACAGGCAAGGTTGCTCCTCATGTGAGAGTTAGTCAGGGAGGCGATATCGGTGACCGCCTTGATCCGCTGCTCCGGAGAGAGTCCGCAGGTAACGTAGGCAAGGGGAAGGACCCAGCTGAGAGATGCATTGAAGACATACTCCCCCGAGTCGAGGCAGCACGATTCTCCCTCCTCTACCCGTTTCTTGAGGACGGCCACCGCCTCCACGGCGGTGTTCCATACCCCGACGACCTCTCCGTCGGGGGTCCAGTACCCGGTGTCCCTCCAGAGGATGAGCTTCTCGACGATCAGGCTCCGCTTGTTCCCGCTGCACAGCGCCTCGGCGAGGCAGCAGCTCATGGAAACCGCGTCGGACCAGAATCCCGGAGGGAGGTTGTAGGTCCCATACCCCTCCATGCCGGTAACCGGATTTTCTTCGAGATAACTCCGGGACCGGCAATCCACCGGCACTCCGACCGCGCTGCCTGCGGCCATGCCGAGGAAACCGTCCCGTGTTTTTTGCCAATACATTCTATCCCCCAGGGACATATAAGCTTGCAAATTTCGTGCCATTTCCAGAAGAGCCTCCCTCCGATTTTTCTTGTCCCCCGGGCATATCCCTTTGCCCCGCAAAGAGATACCGATCCACCGACGACTCCCCCTCAGCGGGACTCAATCGAGCGGCATATACCGGCTAATTGAATACCATCTATACGCCATTTTGTAGTCAGGCGACTACTTTCTATACAGTCCGTATTCCAGGAGTTCCTCCAGCCTTCTGTAGGGAAGATCGAAAACCTCCGCCACCTGCTCGTAGACGCAGTGACCGAGATAGGTGTTCACTCCTTTAGCCAGAGCGGAAGACATCCGCGCCGCATCCTCCACACCGGAGCCCGCGAGGAGCAGTCCGTAGGGGAGGGTGGTACTCGTCAGCGCCTGAGTCGAGGAGAGGGCAACCGCGCCGGGCATATTCGCCACGCAGTAATGGACGACCCCGTCGACAACGTAGACCGGATCGTTATGGGTCGTGGGGCGGGAAGTCTCGATGCACCCTCCCTGGTCGACGGCGACATCGACGATGACCGCGCCGTTCTTCATAATCTTCAAATCCTCCCGGGTTACCAACTGCGGTGCCTTTGCTCCGGGAAGGAGGACCGCCCCGATGACCAAATCGCTCTCGCGCAGTACCTTTTCGATATTCGCCCGGGTGGAGTAGAGGGTGGTCACGTGGGTCCCGAAGATGTCGTCCAGATAAGAAAGCCTGTCCGCGCTTACGTCGAGGATGGTCACGTCGGCGCCGATACCGATGGCGATCTTGCAGGCGTTCGTGCCGACGACGCCTCCGCCGATTATGGCGATCTTTCCCCGCTGAATTCCGGGGACACCGCCTAAGAGAATACCCCTCCCGCCGAAGGTCTTTTCCAGGTACTTAGCCCCCTCCTGGACGCTCAATCTTCCGGCGATTTCGCTCATCGGTTTCAAGCAGGGGAGACTGCCGTTCTCGAGCTCGATTGTCTCGTAGGCGACCGCCTTCACCTTCCTTTCGAGAAGGGCCTCGGTCAATTCCTTAGAGGCGGCGAGATGAAGATAGGTAAAAAGGATCTGCCCCTCCCGGAGCAGAGGGTACTCCTCCGGCAAAGGTTCTTTGACCTTGACGATCATTTCGGCGGTGGAGAAGACCTCCTCCCGGCTCGTGACGATGACTCCCCCTGCCCGAGCATATTCCTCGTCGGCAAAACCGGTTCCGAGCCCCGCCCCCGATTCGACATGAACGGCGTGCCCCGCCGCCGTGTATGCCGCCGTATCCGACGGAGTGAGGCCTACCCGGGCCTCTCCCGGCTTGATCTCTTTCACAGTTCCGATAATCATAGATAAAAAATCCTCCCTGCACACTATAGTCTATATCATCCCGGAAAAAAGAACACGGTTTTCCTCGACACGGAAAGGGGTATCCCCTATCATGCGTGTATGAAGACACTATTCGCCGCCGTAACTCCGCCGGCGGCCGTCGCCCGCTTAGTAGAATATGTGATCTTCGAGCCGTTTTATTGTCAACTCGGTTTTTCTTTCGTATTCTTAACTACAGAGAATATCCCAATTCGCAGGAGCGTTCCATGGAAACTTTGAAATTCAATAATCTCGACAGTACCGCCTCTTACCCGAAGCTTAAGACCCTTGCCGAGTCCCCGGTAGACTTAAGGGAAGCCCTTACCCCCGAACGGATCAAAAGCTACACCGCTCCCGCGGGGGGCGGACTCATCTATTCCTACGCAGCCAAACGGGTCGATACCCGGGTCCTCACCGTGCTCCAGGAGCTCGCCGATGAGCAGGAGCTCATCCCTAAGTACCGGGCCCTCGCGGGGGGAGAGCGGATAAACACCGGAGAAGACAGGATGGTCCTCCATCATCTCTGCCGGGGGCAGATTGGGGACAAGGTGGAGGAACAGGGGGTAAATAAGGAGGTTTTCTACACCGAGCAGAAGGAACGCTTCTTCGACTTCGCCCGGCGGGTCCACGACGGCAGGGTGAAGGGGTCCACCGGCAAAAAATTCGAAACCGTCGTCCAGATCGGGATCGGCGGGTCCGACTTAGGCCCCCGGGCGCTGTACTTGGCCCTCGAAAACTACGCCGCCGCCGAGGGAAAGCACTTCTTGAAAGCGGAGTTCATCTCCAATGTGGACCCGGACGACGCCTCCTCGGTGTTGAGCCGCCTCGACTTCGAGACCACCCTGTTTATCCTCGTCACCAAGAGCGGGACCACCCAGGAGACCCTGACCAACCGGGATTTCGTCTTCCGCCGTCTCGAGGATAATCCCATCCCCGGCTTCGACCCCAAGGACCACATGGTCGCCGTCACCAGCAAGAGCAGCCCCCTATCCCGCTCTTCCGATTTCGCGGCCTCCTTCTTCATCGACGACTACATCGGGGGCCGCTACAGCTCGACGAGCGCGGTAGGCGGCGTAATACTCAGCCTTGCCTTCGGCCCGGCTATTTTCGACGAGGTGCTCCACGGCGCCCACGAGGCGGACAAGACCGCCTTGGGTACCGAGATTATCGGTAACGGAGCCCTTCTCGACGCCCTGATCGGTGTCTTCGAGCGTAACTTCCTAGGGTACCCCGCCACCGCGGTCCTCCCCTACAGTCAGGCCCTCCTCCGATTTCCCGCGCATCTGCAGCAGTTAGACATGGAGAGCAACGGCAAAAGAGTGAACCGCTTCGCGGAGCCTATTCTCTACCCGACGGGGCCGGTCCTCTTCGGTGAGCCCGGGACCAACGGGCAGCACAGTTTCTATCAGCTCCTCCACCAGGGCACCGATATCGTCCCCCTCCAGTTCGTCGGCTTCAAGAGCTCCCAGCTCGGCACCGACATCGAGACCGACGGATCGACCAGCCAAGAGAAGCTCAATGCCAACCTCACCGCCCAGATTGTCGCCTTCACCCGGGGCAAGGAGGATGCGAACCCCAACAAATCCTTCCCCGGCGGGCGCCCCTCGAGCCTCCTCTACGCGGACAAGCTCACCCCCGAGGTATTAGGCGCCCTCCTCGCCCACTTCGAGAACAAGGTGATGTTCCAGGGCTTCATCTGGAACATCAACTCCTTCGACCAGGAGGGGGTGCAGCTCGGGAAGGTGCTTGCCAAAGAGGTGCTTTCGGGCAAAACCGGTGACCGGGCGTTAGCGAAGTATTTCGAGTTGCTCTCCTAGAGGATAAAATCGAGATAATTATCGAGGTTTACCGTCTCGTATCTGCCGCCCGGATAAGCATCAGACCAGGTGTTAGGCGGAGACGCTCGTTTTTTTCCATATTTCAATTCATACGCAAAGAGTGTCCCTTCCCGTTCTTCGATGATATCGATTTCCTGCTGGTCCCAGGTACGCCAGAAATAGGTATTCCTGCTAATTTTAGAATACTTCGTCTTTTTCATTCGCTCCATAAAGATATAATTTTCCCACAGCGCGCCTAGGTCGTCCCGCTTTCCAACGGGATTATAATTTGCAATGAGAGCATTTCTGATTCCATTATCGAAAAAATAGTACTTACTCTTCTTGGTAATCTCTTTACGCAAATTTCCGCTGTATCCCCTGACGTTGTACAGGATAAATGATTTCTCCATCAAATCGATATACCTGCCTACCGTTTTATAATCTAAACCGAGGCTGTTTCCCAATTCCCGTAAGGATACCAAGTTTCCGACCTGATAGGATATCATCCGCAGTAAATCCAGCAGTACCTTAGAGCTCTTTACCCTTTCCAATTCGAGGATGTCCTTTAAGAGATACGAACCGGTAATTTCCTCGAGGAGCTCCTTTTTTTCCGCGTCCGTATCAGCCGTTACTACTTCGGGGTAGCCTCCGTATACGAGAAAAGAGTCGAGTTTCTCTTGTAATTCGAAGCGATTATAGTGTTTCGCCAGTTCCAACTGGGCAATTGGATACAGCATGAGGGATTCCCCGACTTGTCCGGCGAGCTCAAAGGACGAAGAACCCGTAACGA
>CAZXMO010000096.1:0-9105 GCA_964641125.1 uncultured Spirochaetales bacterium | reverse complement strand
AAAATCATTCAAACAGACGGTCGGCGCGCTCACCGACGAGTTCGAGGTACATATCCTGTTTTGCCGCAGGAAGGAAACTGGCATGAATCAGCTGTTCCCAATTCGTCATACTATCTTCGAGTTCATGCCCAATTGTATCGATGACCTTCTCCGTCAACTCCAATCGTTCGCTGCCGAGGTACCGGAAAAAATCGTTTTTTGTGAAGTTTTTCTTTTTTCCTGATAGAGGTAACGCGCTTTCTTCGGACGCTCGGCCGCCTAAGGCAAGGGTAGAATTGAGGAGGTCATAGCAGGGAGATAACTCCCGTTTATTGCCCCGCACGATAACGGAATAATTTTTCAGATGGGCGTCCTCATTACCTGTTAAAAAGTTAAACACAATGAGTCTGAATAATTTCGCTTTCTCGAGCACGGGAAACGTCATATATCTGTCTATCAGGCCGATTATTTTTTCTACCGAATAGGAATACTTCGTATCCCTCGACATTCCGGCAAGCTGGGCGAAATCCTCGACCGCCAGCTTTTCATTGTTTTTTAAGCGGTCGAACCGTTTTATAAAATAAAAAAGAGAATTATCCCTTCCCCGGGCCATGCCGTGAACAGGTATTTCGATGCCTGCCGCCGCAGCCATTTTCATAGTCAGGTCTTCATTTTCCGGTAGATTCGGAAACATGGGATTCTGCGGTTTAATTATGAATCTGCCGCCTCTTTCGACCACGATGAATACGCCGTTTTTCGTGTCCAATTGTACACTCAATTTCGGCTGTACCCCCTGAATCGAAATTTTCGATGCCAGTTCCGACGCAATCCGCAATTGTTCTTCGATGCTGTAGGGAAAAGAATGCAGATTTTCGAGGTTACGGGAAAGAAGGGACAAACCGCTTTTTGAATATACTGCATCGTCGCCGATAGGTTCATAGGTGATCGGACAGCGGTTCATATTAGTTACTACCATCCTCACTCGGAAATACCGTCACGCTTCCTACCATATCGGCCCCGACTGCCAGAAGCTGTGAAAAATAATCTGTTTTGTCGATCTTTAGCCGCCGAAGGAGGCTTTCCAACTGTACGCCTTCAGGGAGCAGTCCTTCAAAAAAGGGAGGAAACCCTTCGAATACGAATGGGTCATCCCGTACAGGCATGGTCAACGAGACCGGCGGTCCGGAATATCGGGGAAGATATGAAAAACTGTACTGTTTTCCTTTTTCAACTTCCGTAAGGACTCCGGCGGGCGTTCCATGGACACAAACATCGGCTTTCCGTTCAGACATAGCTTACCTCTTCTTCATTCCCAAAAGGGTCTTTCGTCCGCAAGCTGATGTTGAGAACCTTACATAGTGTAAGAACATTGGAAAAACCGACGCTGTGTTTACCGTGTTCAATATCGAATACCGTTGTTTTTCCCACACCGGCAAGTTCCGCTAATTCTTTTTGTGAGAGTCCCGCTTTTTTCCGAACAGATTTAATTATCTCGCCAATATTTACCGACATACCGGTAATTTACCATCGATTTCCTGGTATTACAAGATAAATGAATATATTACATCGAGAATTACCGCAATAGCAGTAAAAAACAGTGAGAAAAACGGATACTATCAGGAATTTACATTGTAATTGCTGTTTTTACCGCTATAGCGGTTACTGAAAAACCTTAGTAAGCGTTACCCATATACTGGTCGACGTTGTCGGACGTAACGACGGTGGAAGGAATAACGTTGTCCTTCTCGAAGTCCGCACCCTGAAGGATTTCCTTCGCCAGCTTGACGGCGTCGGCACCCATGGAAGGCCAGTAAGACATGGAAGCTCCGTAGAGGGGGTTGCCCTCGGACATGAGCTTGTACGCGGTCTTCGATCCGCCGAAACCGGTTGTAATAAGGCAGGCCGCCAGTATCGGAATCCACAGCGGCATGAGGGGGGCCCCTTCCGGTGTTTCGTCTCTTCGGACGCTAAGAGACTTTCCGTAATCCTGCCTTCGTGCATCACGATGATACGTTCGCAGATGGTCAGTACTTGGTGAAGGTCCGAAGACACGACAACGATAGCGACCCCCTCGGCCGGGAGCTCTTTGATTATGTGGTATATTTCCTGCCGGGCCCCGAAACGACCCCCCGGGTGGGCTCGTCGAGAATGAGGACCCGGGCTCCCGAGAGGAACCACTTTGATAGGGCCACTTTCTGCCGGTCGCCCCGGGCAGGTTGCTGACGTGCTGATCCGGGCTGTTGCAGCGGATGTTCAGACGGTCTATCATCCTCCGGGTGTTCTCCTTGATTGCATCGATCGCCGATCCTATAGTGACCGGCTTTCCCTCGACGAAGACCTCTCCTTCCTTGGGTCCCGGCGGCCGACCATGAGGGTGACGATGTCGTGGACGGTTCCCTCCGCAGAAAGATGTTCTGGGCCACCGTGAGCTCGTTCAAGAGGTTGAGCTCCTGATGGATCATGGAAATACCGAGCTTCTGAATGTCCAAGGGGTGGGTGTTCGGCTTGGTCGTCTCGTCCTTGAAGACGACATCTCCCGAATCCCGGACATAGACCCCCGCGAGGATCTATATCAAGGTCGATTTTCCGGCGCCGTTTTCTCCGCTATTTTCATCGCTGAAGTAGTGCGACTGTGATTTTCGGTTCTGCGATTGCTATCAGACATTAAAACGGCATTATGTTTTCTGTCAAGTTTTTTGTTAGCGGATTGCCGGTCACGCCGCCGTTCTTCGGCAGATATTTGTATACAGTACACGATCTTTACTCGGTCGTCGAACTATACATTATCGGATTTCTTGTTTTTTATCCGTCTTATAGTGTAGTATTAATGCAATAAAAAATCGAGGAGTAATCCATGTCTTCCCACGAAGAATTGATAGCGCGAAAGATGCTTCGCATTCAGGAGATCCATCGGATGGATCCCGCGCGGACGGCCCTGCTGGTCATCGACATGCAGCGGCGCTTTACCGATTCGGAGTCGTCACTCTGCATGCCAACGGCGCGGGAGGGAAGGTACGGGGGAAGCTCCGAGAACCGGACCCGGTTTTTGAAGGAGATAATCGAGGGGGTCCGCTCGGAGGCTCCGGGTCTCGTATCGGGGTGCTATCCGTTGCACGAGTACTACCCATCTAGGGCGGAAAAACCGTAATTACCTGCAACTGCTCGGGGTTTTTCCGGTGTACCGTTTGAATATCGACGAGAAGTATTGGCTGCTCGAAAACCCGCACTCTAGGGCGATGTCTAATATACTCCAGTCACACCGTTCCTTGAGTAGTTTCTCCGCTTTCCTGACCCGAAGGTAATTGAGGTAGTGGGAGGGGGTCATGTTGGTTATCCGCTTAACATACTGTATGAATTGGGTCGTGCCGATTCCGCATTCCCCGGCCATTTCTTCGATCGTACGCGTATGCTCCGGATCCTTTTCGAGCTCCCGAAGAAACATCTCGACGTTCCTGGTATGGCTCGTCAATTGCTCTTTCAAGGGAAGGTCCCTTTCCTCGAGGGTTTCTAATAAAAGAAAGAAGAGCTCGTTGATTTTTATGGCAAGATAACTCGTATTCTTTTTCTTTTCGTTTTCCTTAACCAGGGCCCCGATCTCCTGAAAACAGCTCTTCAAAGGATCCATGGCCTTAAGGACGGGCTGTTCGTTGTGACTGAGGAGGATGGTAAGTCGTCGCCGCTCCTCCTCATCGAGGAGGAGCCAATCCGGCCACACCCATTCCTGATGGGGTCTGCGGACCCCCACGTCGAGAATAACCCAGTGGAGCTTGCAGGGCCCGATGTTCGGATTCCCCACCTGATGAGGCTGCCAGGGCCGTGTGATGGTCAGGGTATTTGGTTTGAGGAGGTAGTAGGAATCCTGAACCGAAAAATCCAGAGAGCCGTTTTCCAGAAATGTCAGCTCGATTCCCTCGTTCCGATGGACCGGTAGTCCCCAGGATTGTTCCTGCTGACTGTTCCAGTACCCTACTGTTCGCACTCCGGGAAGGGCGGATTCTTCGAGCCGTTTTCCCGGATATTCCCCCCGGGCGAGGGCCTCCAGCTCGACCTCGTTACGAGAAGAGGCGATTTTCAAACCGTCACATGTGTCCGCCCAAAAAAACCCGTCGGTGCAGGAAAATACGGCGGGAGCATTGTTCATCGTTTCTTTCCTCATTTCATTGATAAATCACACCCGATTGTTTAAAATTTAACAGTGAAAGGACGTGGACGACAAGACTCCTAACCTGTTGCATACTACAATAAGATGGTTATATACTATCAAACGAAATGAAATGATACTGAATGATAAAACAACTTGACAAACGATAACCATGTGGTATTCTAAGATCGTGATAAATGGTTCTAAAAGAACCATAAAAAAACAATAAAAGGAGAATCAGAATGAAAAGACTGGTACTTGTGCTGATAGTCGTTGCACTATTGGCTCCGCTGGCGGTATTCGCCGAAGGTCAGAAGGAATCCTTTCCGAGCACGGTAACCGAAGCGCCGGAAGGCGGGTTCGACATCGCGGTTTCCAACGGGCTTATCACCCACAGTTGGAGAACCCAGATGGTCAAGAACCTGCAGACCGCAGTCGCTTGGTATCAAGGTAAGGGGTATATAGATAACTTCTATCTTCAGCATGCCGGTTTCGATGTCGCGCTGCAGATCGAGCACGTCCGTAACTTTATCAATATCGGGGTGGATGTACTCATCATCGATCCCCTTTCCGCTACCGCGCTGAACCCGATCCTCGAAGAGGCGCAGGACGAGGGAATCCTGGTCATCTGTTCCGATGAGCCCTCTACCTCAAAAGAGCTCTATCAGTTCATGCCCACCCACGACGTATGGATGGAAAAGCTCGCCACATACGTATTCGATCGAATAGGCGGCGAAGGAAACGTCGTGTACCTGAGCGGTATCGACGGTGCTCCGGCGAGCGACGACCGGGACAAGGGTTTTCAAAGGGCTTTGGCCGACTATCCCGACATCAACCTTCTCACCAAGGCGTACGGATCATGGGACCCCTCCCTTGCGCAGCAGGCTATGTCCGACGTTATTGCGGCGTACCCCAACATCGACGGCGTTGTCGCGCATGACGGTCAGTGTCTCTCCGTAATCCGTGCCTTCGAGGCCGCCGGGAAGGAAGCCCCCGTCGTCAACGGTTCCGGTTTCAGGCCCTTCTTCGAATACTGGGTCGAGAACCTGGATGAGGGATTCACCAGCTACGCCATCGCGAACGGTCCCGGATTCTCCATGACCGGAGCCCTTGGAATGGCAGTCGCCATGCTCCAGGGATACGAGCTCAAGCCGGAAGTCCTCACCGGAAAGGTTGTCTACGTCGACCATCGGTACGAGATTACCGACGACAACGTCGTGGAAGCCCTCCAGGAACACATTAGGACCCGGGGCGTCGACGACTACATCGATGAAGTCTGGACCTACGAGCAGGTCCTCGATAGGTTCTTTCAGCCGAAAGAATAGTTTAATCTAAGAACTTTCAGGGCGGCATGGATTCCGTGCCGCCCTTTTTTCGATATACGTAATGTCATTATGGAGACGAAGATATGAAGTCGTTTGAGGCAAAGGGTATACAAAAGTCCTTTGGAGCGGTTATAGCCTTACGGGACGCGAGCGTAGGTTTCGAGGGACCACAGGTCTGCGGACTGGTGGGGGCTAACGGCTCGGGAAAGACCACTTTCGCGAAGATCTGCTGCGGCTTATACGAGCCGGACTGCGGCGATATCGCGATAGACGGGAAACAGGTAAAGATCGATTCCCCCTTCGACGCGGCTAAGCGCGGGATCGTCTTGGCCCACCAGAACCTGAGCTTGGCTCCGGACCTTACCGTTTGGGAGAACATAGCCCTCGGACACGAGACGGGGAAGCGGATGTTTTTCCTTGACAACGACAAGGCTCGAAGCGATGCCCAGGCAATTTTGGATGATCTCATCCCCGGCGAAATCTTGTTGGATACAAAGGTGGAGAGTTTAAGTCCCGCCCACAAGCAGATGGTAGAGATCGCCAAGGCCATCTCGCAGGACCCGAAGCTCCTTATCTTAGACGAACCTACCGCCGCGTTGGAGTACTTCCACGTAGAGCAGCTCTTCAAGAAGATCGAAGAGCTCAAAGCGGACGGAATATCGATCATTTTTATCTCACACCGGTTGTGGGAAATTACCAGGATCTGTGATCTGGTGTTTGCATTTCGAAACGGCGAGTATATCGATACCGTCGATTTTTCGAAACAACCGCGTAACAACGACCTGATCGTCCCCCTTATCATCGGGGAGGACACCGACCGGGTTATAAGCTTCGATCGGAAAAAGCAGAAGAGCTTTGAGCGGGAGGAGATCTCGATCAGCCTCGATGACGTCTCCGACGGAAAGAAACTTCACAATATCAGCTTTACCGCAAAAAAGGGAGAGATTTTAGGGATAGGCGGTCTAAACGGCCAAGGTCAGGAGGAGCTCATAAACCTGATGGCCGGGGCGATGCCTGCAACTTCCGGTCGGATCCTTCTGGAAGGGAAAGAGATCAACCTGCGTCACCCCAAGGATGCGGTCAAGAGGGGAATATACTTGGTTCCCGGCGATAGGAATGTTGAAGGCCTTTTCAGGACTCATACGATTCTGCACAACATCGCCTTTCCCAGGTATCCCCTCAAGAGGGAGAAATCTTTCCTCGATTACAAACGATTGACCGACATCTCGGACAACATTATAGAGCGGATGGAGATTCATCCTCCGAATAGAAACATGACAATCGATAAACTCAGCGGCGGTAACCAGCAGAAGGTGGTTTTCGGACGGTGGCTGCAGTTCGATCCGGCGGTGCTCTTGCTGAACGACCCCGCAAAGGGGATCGATATTCAAGCGAAGGACTCGTTGTACACCCTGACCCATGAGCTCGCCGCCAAGGGAACCACGATTATCCTGTACTCGAGCGGAAACGAGGAGCTCATATCCAACTGCGACCGGGTCTTGGTGATGTTCGAGGGACGGATAGTCGATGAGTTGGATTACGACGACATTACCGACGACAATCTGGTTAAATCTTCATTACGCGTGGAGGCCGACAGTGAACAATAAACCGACTTTTATTGGGGGGGTCAGGAACTTGACGAAAAGGCCCTCCTTTCCGGCGTTTCTAATTCTGTTAACCCTGTTGATCGTAAACGCGGTATTGCAGCCCAACTTCTTTTCCTACCGGGCGTTCCGGTCGAACTTCATGTCTTTTACCCCGCTGGTCTTAGCGGCCATCGCCCAGGGGATCATCATTCTTTCAGGCAGCCTCGATTTGTCCTTAGGAAGCGCCATATCCCTGTTCAACGTCTTCGTCGCCTACTATATGACCGACAACAACGTGGTCCTTATGCTGGTGTTGGGTTTCTTCCTGACGGTAATCATAAGCGGGGTCATCAACGGAATTTTTATCGGGCGGCTCAAGCTTCCCGCCTTGATTACTACCTTCGCCACCTCGGCGATCTACTTAGGGCTCGCCATGATCATCCTGCCGGTGGCCGGCGGATACGTTCCCAAGTTCTTCTACCAGTTCTACAAGGGAAGCCTGCTTCGAGCCGTTCCCTGGGCGGCGGTTATCATGATAACGGGAATCCTTATCTGGTACGTGTTCAGTAAGACGCGGGCGTACCGGTACATCTACGCCGCCGGGAGCAGCGAGGAGGGGGCCTACGCCTCGGGGATCAATGTTTGGAAGACCCGCTTGACCGCTCACATTTTTGCGAGCCTGTTCATCTTTATCGCCGGGGTGTGCGTGCTCATGGTGACCTCCACCGGGGAGTACCGAACCGGTCAGAGCTACACCCTCAATTCGGTGGCCGCCGTCGTCATAGGAGGCATAGCGCTTACCGGCGGTCGGGGAAGTATAGTCGGAGCGATATTCGGTGCGTTGGCCTTAGGAATTCTCAACAATATAATCTTCTACTCCGGAGCGTCATCGTATCTGCAGATCCTGGCCAAGGGGGCTATAATCGTCCTTGCCTTAGTCTTGAGCGCGGTACCCACCTTGCTTCGGGAAAAGAGGGCATCGGTATGAAAAAGAAACAACCGATACAACGGTACGACGCGAAGGGACTCGCCTGTCCGCCTGAGGAGGCGGGATTAGGCCGAAAGATATCTAATATAATCCTCAACAATAAGATTGCTTTCGCCTTTATCCTAATAATTCTCCTTTTTATAGTGGGTCAGATCATCGTTCCCGGATTTTCTACGTTCAACCATATCATGTCGGTTCTGCAGGCGTCGTTCTTCTTAGGCCTTGTGGGTTTAGGACAGACCCTGGTGGTCATCTCAGGCCGGGAGGGGATCGATCTCTCGGTAGGGGCCAATGTGACCATGGGAGTGGTTATGGGGGCGGCCCTTATCAACGGAGTAGACGCCAATCTTCCCCACGCAATCGCGCTGATCCTAATCGCGGGATTCATAATGGGGCTGGTCAACGGCATAGGGGTAAGCTATCTGCGCATTGCGCCGCTTATCATGACCATGGCCTGGGGGATCGTCATCGAGGGACTCTTGTTATTCGTGATAAAGGGGCACATGTTCGGAACCGGGAGCCCCGCCTTGGAGGCCTTGGGCCACGGGGCGCTCAACATCGGACGATTCAAGATCCCTTCGGTGGTCCTTATCTGGATAGTGATTACTATAGTTATACACTTTGTGATGACCCGCACCCGGGGAGGGCGCTCACTCTACGCCATGGGTGAGAACGACCGGGCCGCCGAGCTGATGGGACTCAAAGTCAAGCGGTTCAGGGCGGTCGTCTACGGTATCTCCGGGGCCTTGTCCGCGGTAACCGGGGTCCTGCTTTTAGGTTTTGTGGGAAGCGCCCACCTGAACTTAGGCGCGAGGTATGTCCTGCCTTCGGCTGTTGCCGTCATTATCGGAGGAATCCGGTTCGGCGGCGGAGCCGGCAATTATTTAGGTACCGTAGCGGGGGCCATATTTTTGACAAGCCTCCAGAGCATCCTCGTTACCTTAGAGCTTTCCCAGGGGGGGAGACAGCTCATAACGGGTGCGGTTTTGATAGCCCTTCTCTTGGCATATACACGAAGACAAACGAGATAAAAGGAGTACGACATGAGTGATCCGAAGGCACTCTATAACAAACGGCTGAAACGGG
>CAZXMO010000095.1:0-9331 GCA_964641125.1 uncultured Spirochaetales bacterium | reverse complement strand
AATGAGGGGAATCCAAGAGAGCGCTGTCATGTTCATGTACGGAAGGCTGGAAATGAAGCAAAGTTCCGGCTTTCGCCGTATGTTTCTATTGCCGATTCCTGGGGATTCTTCGGGAAAGAATTAAATGAAATAGAAAAAATCGTATTAGAGAAGAAAGAACTTATCGAGGAGAAATGGAATGAGTACTTTAACTAAGCCAGTATCAGCCCAAAAAATCTGGTTTGACGAAGATTATCTTTGGATCGTTCTTTCAGATGGACGTCAGCTTGCAACACCTCTATCGTATTTTCCTCGACTCCTTCATGCAAGCAAAGAGCAAAGAGATCGTTTTGAAGTTAGCGGCGGGGGTAGAGGTATCCATTGGGACGAACTCGATGAAGATATCAGTGTTGAAGGGCTTATTCTGGGCATGGGGGATCAGACAAATCACCATAAAAATAAAGAGTAAATAGCAGGAAAACTTATCTTCGAGCGCAAGCACAAAATGGCCATGCAGGACATTACGGGTAATTACGTATTTGCACGGCAGAAAATGTTGGTGTCACTAGTCACCCTTACCGATAAGGATGATTCTTCAAGCCTCTGCACAGAGAAGAGAGTCAGCCATGTGAACTCCCCGGTTTTTATCTGTTGTACGCCTCCCGGTAGATCGCCTTGGCGTCGGCTAAGGTGATTTTCCGCGGGTTGTTGTTCAAAAGCCGGGTAATCTGGATTGCCCCCTCCGCCATCTTATCGATGGCCGATTCGGGGATGTCCATGGCCGCGAGGTTCCGGGGGAGCTCGAGCTTGTCGAAGAGGTCTTCGATTTTCCTGACCGCGTCGCCGGCATCGGCGTCGGGATTTCCGGTAACCGCCCGGCCGACCGCAGCGAACCGCTCCTCGTTGCCCACGGCGTTATATTTGACAATGGTGGGAAGCATTACGCTGTTGGCGAGGCCGTGGGGGACGTGGAACATCCCTCCTAAGGGATAGGCGAAGGCGTGGACCGCGGTTACCCCGGCATTGGCGAAGGCGATACCCGCTAAGAGGCTTCCGAGGAGCATCTTCTCCCGGGCGTCGGCGTCGGTCCCGCGGGTGTAGACCGTCTCGATGTTCTCGGTCAGGAGCTTCAGGGCCCGAAGCGACAGACTCTCGGTGTAGTCGTTTGCATTAATCGATGTAAAGCTCTCGAGGGCATGACAGATCGCGTCCATCCCGGTGGAGGCGGTCACCTTCCCGGGGAGGCCTAGGGTCAAAGAGGGATCGAGAAAGGCGTACCGGGGCATCATCCGTACAGAGACGAGTCCTTTTTTAAGTTGGGCCGCCTCGTCGGAGAGAATGGTGATGTGGGTCGCCTCGCTCCCGGTACCCGCGGTGGTGGGAACGGCGATCATGGGCACGCAGTCGGCTTCCAACAGCTCGATTCCGATGTATTCTTCGAGCTCCCCCGGATTATTCAGGAGCGCCGCCGCGGTCTTGGCGGTGTCGATAGAGCTTCCGCCACCTAAGCCGATAACGGCATCGGGCCGGTCCTTCTTCGCGTCCTCGGCTATCGATTTGACTAATGATATCGCCGGGTCCGGGGCGACCCGGCCGCACAGGCTCACCTGAAAACCGCCGTCTCTCAGGATCTTCTCGATCTTGGCGTAGAGCCCCGCCTTGATGATACCCTGATCGGTAACTACTAAGACCTTCTTAGCTCCGATGTCGTTCAGTGCATCGGGTATCTGATCAATGATACCCGCTCCGAGCTTGATATGGGGGGTGGGAAGAATCCTCATCTCTGTCCTCCTGTTAGTATTTCCGTTTATTTCCTTTATTTGGAGCTGTAATCGTAGAAACCGGCCCCGCTCTTC
This sequence comes from uncultured Spirochaetales bacterium, assembly GCA_964641125.1. Classification (GTDB taxonomy): domain Bacteria; phylum Spirochaetota; class Spirochaetia; order SPDA01; family CAZSGZ01; genus JBKHAJ01. Next base: position 7,496 of record CAZXMO010000095.1, on the reverse strand, counting down.
CTGCCGAGCCTGCCCGCGGCGGCCATCCGCCTGAGCAACGGGCAGGGGCGGTATTTGGAATCGGCGAAGTCACTGTACAGGACCTCCATGATGTGGAGGCAGATGTCTATTCCGATCAGGTCGGCGAGCTCTAAGGGGCCCATGGGCTGTCCCGCGCCGAGCTTCATGCAGGCGTCGATCTCGTCCCGCCCGGCGACGCCGCTCTCGTAGATATACACCGCCTCGTTGATCATGGGGATGAGGACCCGGTTAAGGACGAACCCCGGAGAGTCGGCGACCACCACCGGTCTCTTTCCGATCCGCTCGGTCACAGCTACTATGGCGTCTTTCACCGCCTCATCGGTCTGCAGGGCGGTAATCACCTCGACTAATTTCATTACCGGGACCGGGTTCATGAAGTGCATCCCGATGACCCGCCCGGACTTTTCGGCGAAGCCCGCGATTTCCGACAGCGAGATGGTGGAGGTGTTGCTCGCGATGATGCACTCATCTCCGACCTGCTCTTCGATAAGGCCTATCACTTTCCGCTTGACCTCCTTGTTCTCGGAAACCGCCTCGACGACGAGGTCCGCCCCTTTAATCGCGGCGTAGTCGGTGGTGGTTTCGATGCGGGAGAGGGCCGCGTCCTTGACGTCGGCCTCGAGCTTCCCCTTCTCTACCTGCTTAGAAAGGTTCTTCTCGATTCCCTTCTTCGCCCGTTCGAGCTGCTTCTCATCGACATCGACGAGGGCTACCTCGAGCCCGGCGACTGCGAAGACCTGTGCTATTCCGCTCCCCATGGTCCCGCTACCGATGACACCGATTTTTTCTATATCCTTCATGATCATCTCCTTCATCAGTCCCGCTCCACGGTGAGGGCGATTCCCATCCCCCCGCCGATGCACAACGCGGCGATTCCCCGCTTGAGCTTGCGCCGCTTCATCTCGTAGAGGAGGGTGACCAAGATCCGTGCCCCGCTCGCCCCGATAGGATGCCCCAGGGCGACGGCCCCGCCGTTGACGTTTATTTTATTCGGGTCCCAGCCGAGCTCCCGGTTGACGGCGATCGCCTGGGCGGCGAAGGCCTCGTTGGCCTCGATCAGATCGAGGTCGTCCATACTCCATCCCGCCCGGTCCAGGGCCTTCCGGACCGCCTCGACGGGGGCTATTCCCATAACCGCGGGATCGGTACCCGCATATCCGTAGCTCACGATCCGGGCTAACGGCTCGAGCTTATTTTCTTCGACCGTCTTTCGGCCGGCGACGAGGACAATCGCGGCGCCGTCGTTGATCCCCGAACTGTTTCCGGCGGTCACCGTCCCGTCCTTTTTAAAGGCGGGCTTGAGCTTGGATAAGCCCTCGGCGGTGACCCCCGCCCGGGGGTACTCGTCGGTGTCGAAAATTTCCGGGTCCCCCTTCCTCTGAGGCACGGGAAAGGGGATGATCTCTTCCGAAAAACGGCCCGCCTTCATGGCGGCTTCCGCCTTGTTCTGGGAGGCCGCCGCGAAACGGTCCTGCTCCTCCCGGGTTATGCCGTACCGTTCGGCGAGGTTTTCCGCGGTCAGCCCCATGTGATAGTCGTTGAAGATGTCCCACAACCCGTCGTAGACCATCGAGTCGATGAGTTCTCCGTTGCCCATCCTGTACCCGTAGCGGCCTTTTTTCAGGAGATACGGTGCTAAGGACATGGTCTCGGTCCCCCCCGCTACAACCAGATCCGAGTCGCCCAAGACAACTGCTCCCGCCGATAGGGCCACCGAGCGAAGGCCCGATCCGCAGACCATGTTCACCGTCATAGCGGTCCGCTCATCGGGAATACCCGCCTTCCGGGCGCTCTGCCGGGCCACGTTCTGTCCGTGGCCCGCCTGAAGCACGCACCCGAGGAGGGTTTCGCCGACAAGCGCCGGATCGAGGCCGGTACGCTCTAAGATTTTTTGGATAAGGTGCGACGCGGTATCCGCGGGGTGCACCGCCGAGAGCCCCCCTCCGAAGTTTCCTATCGCCGTACGGCCGGCGTCCACGATGTAGCATGGTTCTTTCATAGGGAGTTCTCCAGCCAGGAGGGGTCCCGCTTTTCGAGAAAAGCCGAAAGCCCCTCGGTCGACTCGGCGAGGCCGAAGAGCCCTCCGAAGAGCCCCGGCTCGGCGGTCATCCACCCCTCGGTGGTCAGCTCCCGCCCGGCGTTGATGTGGGTCTTGATTGCCCGGACCGCTCCGGGAGCGGCTGCGGCAATAGCCGAGGCGGTCTCCCGGGCGGCTGTCATAAGCTCGTCCGGTTCGGCTACCCTATTGGCAAGACCTAAAGCGTAGGCCTCGTCGGCCGTAATCATTCGTCCTGTGTAGACGAGCTCTTTCGCCTTCGCCTCGCCTATCCGCATAGCCAACCGCCTGCCGCCGCCGAAGCCGGGGAAGATGCCTAAGGTGACCTCCGGCAGGCCTACTTTCGCCTTCTTCGAGACGTATATGAAATCGGCGCTCAGGGCGGTTTCGAGGCCGCCGCCCAAGGCGTAGCCGTTGACCGCGGCGATCACCGGAACGGGAAAGGTCTCTATTCTCCGCATCAGGGCGTTTCCCCGGCGGGAAAAATCCTCCGCATCGGCGGCGGACATCTCCCGCATTTCGTGGATATCCGCTCCGGCTATGAACCCCTTCCCTTCGCCGGTAAGAATAAGGGACCGAATATCCTCTTTGCCGAGCTCGACCGCGTCCGCGAGATCGCCGAAGAACTCGAGGCCCTCGTCGATATCCGCCGACGAGAGGGTGTTCATCCCCGCCGGCTTACTGAAGGTGACAATTCCGATCTTTCCTTCCCTCGAAAACTGAATATAACTCATGATTCTCCTCCTTTTCATTACGGCGGTTGTCGGCGGCACGGTTCCGAACCCGGTCGCTGCGCTCATTCCGACCGCTCGAGCCCGTCCCGGAAGTCGGGATGGGCGATCGCGATTAAAGCTTCCCGGCGCTGCCGGGCCGTTTTACCCCGGAGGTCCGCTATTCCGAACTCGGTAACCACGTAGTGGACGTCATTTCGGGAAGTGGTGACCGATGCCCCTTCAGTCAACAGAGGGGTGATCCTCGATAGGGTACCACCCTTTCCGGTGGAGGGAAAGGCGATGATCGACTTGCCCCCCTTCGAAAGACTCGCGGCACGAACGAAGTCAACCTGACCCCCCACCGCGGAAAACTGGGTCCTGCCGAGCATATCGGCGCATACCTGTCCGTAGAGGTCCGCCTGCAGGGCCGAGTTTATGGAGATGAGGTTGTCCACACGCCCCGCGACCATAGCGTTATTGGTGTAGTCCACCGGACGCATAAGAACCGTCGGATTGTCATCGACAAAGTCGTAGAGACGCCCCGTCCCCATCAGGAAGGTAGCCACGAACTTCCCCGGGTTTACCGTGTTATACCTGTTTGTTATTACTCCGTCATCGTAAAGGTCGAGGACCCCGTCGGAGAACATCTCGGTGTGAATGCCCAAATCCTTCTTGTCGTTCAGAAATTTGAGGACCGCGTCGGGGATGGCCCCGATACCGAGCTGGAGGTTCGCCCGGTCGGGAACGAGGGACGCCACATTTTCTCCGATCCGTTCTTCCACCTCGGAGATTTTGGGTAGGGGAATTTCGGGGAGATCGTAATCCGCCTCCACGACCGCGTCCACGTCGGTTACATGGATGAAGGCCCCGTGGGTCCGGGGGGTCTTCGCATTGACCTCGGCGACGGTGTACCGGGCACTGAGGGCGGCTTGCATGGTGTAATCCACCGAAACACCGAAGCTCATATAGCCGTGCGCGTCCGGAGGGCTCACCTGGATGAGGGCGGCGTCCACGGGAAGGATCTCGTCCCGAAAGAGTCTCGGTATCTCGGAGAAGAAACAGGGTGTAAATTCGGCCCTGCCGCTGTTAACCGGTTCCCGGGTTCCGGCGCCGACGAAGAGGGCGTTGTGCCTGAAGTGCTTCGCGTATTCCGGCTTGGTGTACTCGCAGCCGTAGAGGGGGACCATGTGGACGATCTCCACATCCTCGAGGCGGCCGGCGTCCTTTATCAGGGCATCGACTAAACTCTTCGGCTCTCCCGCCGCGTGGCCTAAGACCACCCGGTTTCCGCTCTCGATTCGCCGGACCGCCTTCTCCGGGGGTACGAGCTTCTCTTTGTACCGGTCTTCCCAACTTTTCATGAATCGATCCGGGCGATCCGCTTGGCCATATCCTTCTTCCCCTCCATATTGCTCAAGCGGGTAATCATGATCCGCTGGGCCTGGGGCGATCCCGCGCCGTGCATCGATTCGGTCAGGTACCCCACCGCGGCGCGGCCTAGAGTCAGATTTTCGACGAGCCTTAAAATCTTGAACCGGTTCTCCGCCGTTCCGTCTCCTGATCCTTTGAGGTACTTTTCCATCATATCCTTGGTCTCCGGATTCTCGAACTCCCTCGCCCCCGGCATAGTCACCATGAGTCCCCCGGCGATGTCCTGGAGAAGACGGGCGATTTCGTAGGGGAACCGGGTCACGTTCTGCTTTGCCACATTGGCGAGGAGGAGGTCTATCAGATAGTTGCCCGCCGGAGTCTGTTCCCCTTTGTAGCAGCAGGCGACGCAGCTGCTCCAGATGGTTTCGTTCAGGTGGATCATCTCGACGATCTTGTCCCTGACGTGACTCGCCTTGGCCACTCCGTTGTACTCGGCTATGAGCTGGGCGGCGCCGACGGCGACGTCACCCACCCCGGTCTTGCAGGCGTAGCTCGAGCGGTGGTACCCGGCGAAGGTCTCCACAAGGCGTCCGGAGAAATCGTACTCCCCGTCCATGAAGATCCGTTCGGCGGGAACGAAGACATCGTCGAAGATCATGATGCACTCCTGTCCCCCGTAGAGGCTTCCCACATCGAGGCTGTCCCCTCCGGGTGCCTCGGTCAGCCGGGTATCACAGGACTGCCTCCCGTAGATGTAGGTTATCCCCTCGTCATCGGCGGGGACAGCGCAGGTGACGGCGTAGTCCCCGTCATCCTCCTTCATAGCCACGGTGGGCATCACGAGGATTTCGTGGGAGTTGATAGCCCCGGTCTGATGGAACTTGGCCCCCCGGATCACCACGCCGTCGGAACTCCGTTTGACCACCCGCACATAGGCGTCGGGATCGGACTGCTGGGAAGGCCTTAAGCCCCGGTCCATCTTGGCGTCGGTCATGGCGCCGTCGACAACCCAGTCCTTCTCCTCGGCTATCTTTAGATATTCGATGAACCGCTTGTGGTAATCGGTCCCGTACTTCCGGTCGATCTCGTAGGTGGTCAGATAGGTCGCATTGAAGCCGTCCATCCCCACGCACCGCTGGAAACAGGTCCCGCATTTCTGCCCGAGAAGCCGCTGCATTCCCACCTTGGTGTAGAGCTCATCGGTGCTCTGGTGAAGGTGGCAGAAACGGTTGATGGTCTTCCCGGTGAGGGCGCTCTTCGCGGTCATAGTGTCCCGGTACTTCGGGTCCTCCGCGAGCTCGTAGGTCAGGGCTATCGAGTTGATCGACGCCTTGATAATCGGATGCTCCACGGGGTCTTTTATACGTTCCCCGTTCATAAAAACCTTAAGGGGCTTCCTCTGTTTGAGACTCTCCCTGTATTCCTTTCCGGTCATCATACTGTGTCCTCCCTAGGGAATTATCCCCCATGTATTATTCACGGTCAAACTATTCCGACCACATAGGTCTGTCAAACCTCTGACATTGAGGATTGTACACGGTACACAATAGCTTAGGGTAAGTGTAAACCCGGGTGTTCCGAACGGCGGACTCCTCAAGGAGTGATACGGGTAAAAAAAAGGGCTGCCTAAGATAACTACTCAGACAGCCCCTCGTCTTTGATCGGATTGTACCGGTGTCGCCGGAGTACTTACTCCACGAGCTTCCTGAGCTCCTCCACCGCGTCCGCTTTCATGGAAAAGCTGTGATCATCGGTGGGAAAACTTTCTTCGTGAACATCGTCGATGAACTCTTTGACCGACTTCACCTGTTCGTCGTACATATTGGCGTATACCTTGACGAACTTCGGGGTAAAACGCTTGAAAAGTCCGAGCATGTCGTGGAAGACTAAGACCTGTCCGTCACAGTACATTCCCCCGCCGATTCCGATGGTCGGTATTTTTACCTTTTCGGTGATGATCTGGGCGAGCTGCTTAGGTATTGCCTCGAGGATGACGGCGAAGGCCCCCGCGTCCTCTAAGGCCAAGGCGTCGTCGATAACGCTCTTAGCTGCGTCGATGGATTTCCCCTGGACCTTGAAGCCGCCGAGCATGGCCGCGGTTTGGGGAGTGAGCCCGATGTGCCCGAACACGGGAATTCCCGCGCGGTGGATCGCCTCGGCAACCGGGGCGTACTCCTGCCCTCCCTCGAACTTGACCGAATCGGACCCGCCCTCCTTGTAGAGGATACCCGCGTTGGTGACCGCCTGTTCGATGGAAATATTATAGGACATAAAGGGAAGGTCGCCTACGACATGGGCCCGTTTGACCGCCCGGGTGACCGCCTTGGTGTGATGGAGCATCTCTTCCATGGTAACGGGAACGGTGTCCTTGTATCCGAGCTCGACCATTCCGAGACTGTCTCCGACTAGGATGATGTCGATTCCGGCTTCGTCGACGATAAGGCCCTCGGGATAGGTATAGGCCGTTATCATCGTTATCTTCTTTCCCTCTTCCTTCATCTTCCAGAGGTCGGCTACGAGAAGCTTTTTGGTTTCTTCAGGATGTGTGCTCATTCTTTAGTCTCCTTATCCGTGATTTTTTACCTGTGGTCCCAGACTAATCGATTTATCCTCGGTTGACAACCGTCATGTCACGGCTTATCCTGACTCCCAAGGTAAAAAATGTGAGGTAGACAATGAGAGTAATGGTTATCAACAGCGGAAGCTCATCCATCAAATTTCAGCTTATCGATACCGCCGAACGGAAATTTCTGTGCAAGGGAATGGCGGAACGGATCGGCCTCGAAGACGGGATTTTTCACTTCGCCCGGGAAGGGAAAGAGAAGGTTTCCCGGGAAGTTGAAATTCCCGATCACAAGGCGGGGATCGCCTTGATCGAGGAGGCGCTTTCCGATATCGGCAGGATCGAAGCGGCCGGTCACCGCATGGTTATCGGGGGTGAAGAAATGCGGGATGCCGCCGTTTTAGACGATTCGACCGTAGCGATAATCGAGAAATACACCCCCCTCGCCCCGCTCCACAATCCCCCCGCCCTCGCGGGTTTTCGGGCGGCCCGGGAGAGTTTCTCGTCGATTCCCCACGTGGGAGTCTTCGACACCGCATTTCATTCCACCCTCGAGCCCAAGGCCTACGTGTATCCCCTTGCCTACGAATGTTATGAGAAACACGGTATCAGGCGTTTCGGATATCATGGGACCTCCCATAAGTACGTGGCCCTTCGCGCGGCGGAGCTCTTGGGCAGACCGGCGGAGGAGTTCAACTGCGTCACCTGTCACTTGGGGAACGGCTCTTCGATTACGGCGGTCAAGGGCGGCAAATCGGTTGATACCTCCTTG
>CAZXMO010000094.1:0-9500 GCA_964641125.1 uncultured Spirochaetales bacterium | reverse complement strand
CCGGGGTATTCCGACTGGCGGTTGCCGAATGTCCTTGAATGGGAATCCCTCATAAACTATGAGGAGGGAAACCAGGAAGCATGGCTCGTGGGTAACGGGTTTACCGGCTTCGCCAACCCGGTGGATCAATTCTGGACGTCCACGACGGCGGCTTATAGCCCCATCCACTATCGTTGGGTCGTTTATACAGATACAGGTGAAATCGATTCGGGAAGTCTGGACCAGTACGTAATAGCCGTAAGATCGGCGGATTGAAATCGGAGGACAGGTGCTGAAGGGGAGGCCGGATAGGCCCCCTTCGGAAATGCTTCGTCTAAATTTCCCAGTGGAAAAGGTCCTCGAGCAGTTTCGTTCGGGAAAATGAGAGGGGACGACCTTTTTTATCTGTTTCTTCGATATTCATAAAATTGAAGAAATGGCAGTACAATTGAAAAAAATGATCGGTAAAGATGTCGACGGCTTGCTTGCGTCCTATTCCCGCCTCTTTTAATTCTTCATAGATAGGAACGAGAGATTCGACGGAATCGAGGAGATCTTTCGGTCGTATCCGAGAGGAATATTCTTCCGGCATGCGGGCGGCGGCATACAGGAGGAGACCTCGGGTTTCATGAAAAATCTCAACTTCTTCGGGAAGTCCGGACAGATAAAACCAATTGACCCTATCGGTCATGATTTTTAGGACCCGGAAAAAAACTTGTTTTCTTCCCTTTCCCGCCAGAAAGTTTAATCCCTTATCATTTATTGTTAATCCTCTCTCGTTCGGTTCGATAAATCCCAGTTCGATCAAGCACACCTTGATAAAAATCATCTGCACGGGGAAGAAAGGCCCCCCCGAGCTGTCGATGGTGAGACAGTCGTACTCAGTCTCCTCGCGGATAATTGTAAACAGCTCATCTAAATCGGCCGTCAGCTCCCGGTTTTCATCGAGGGAAAGAGTTCCGTTGTTCCTGACCATAAATTCGAGGAATGCCTCCATGTATCGAATGACCGGAACTTCTTTTACAGCCTCCGCTGAGATTTTTTTGTTGAGAGTGACGACGTTCTTCGCGCGCATAGGGCCCTTATCGAGCAGCTCGGTGAGCTTGTCTTCGAGCGAAAGTGTTTCCTCCCGATCGACTTCGGCGTTGTATCTTTTTACGGCCTCGTCCATACGGTCCCTCGCTTCGTCGAGATTTGAAACACCGTCCAGGACTCGTCCCAGGTCCATCTCCTCGAATACCCCTCCGGCTTCGGATGTTCCGAAAGTGTATTCCCGAAAGGTCGGCGCCGGTGCACCCGGGGGCAGCCGGTTTTCACAATAGTCGGTATAACGCTGCATCGCGTCGGTATACTCGACGGCCGATGAGAACCCCATGAGCTGATGTATCGGCGGCAGGCCGTCATCGGTACTATTGGCCCCGTTCTCGGCGCCGAGACAACAGTATTTATATTTCTTTCCGCTCCCGCAGGGACAGGGATCGTTTCTTCCGGTTTTCATGTCTCAAAAATAGAAAATTTCACCGTAATATTCAATGCAGCCGGATACGCTTAGTTACAGCTCTTCGACCGCTTCCGCCGCGGGGGAGGGCCGGGCGGCGGACTCCGGGTCAGGCCGTTTCCCTTACCACGAGCTCGGGCTCGAGGACTAAGTGCTCGATCTCTTTCGATTCTCCGTTCACATGGCGAAAGAGGATCTCCGCGGCCTTCGAGCCTATCCGGTAGGTGGGCTGCCGGACGGTGGTAAGCCCCGGGGTTATGATGTGGGCCGTCGGGATATCGTCGAATCCGACTAACGGAAGATCGGCGGGGATCCGGATGCCGTTATTCATCAGGGTGTTGTAGGCGCCGAGGGCGATCAGGTCATTGGCGGCGAAGATCGATCCGAAGTGGATCGAATGATTCAGGATATCCTCCATAGTCTTCTGTCCGCCGTCATAGCTCACCTCGCACTCGTAGATGAGGAGCTCGTTCCGGTGCATCCCAGCCTCTTTGACGGCCTTAAGATACCCGTTGAGGCGTTCGAAATAGGTGTTGATCGCCAGGGGGCCGGATAGGAGGAGGATCTCTTCTTTTTTCCGCTTCAAGAGATGGGACGCGGCGAGGTATCCTCCCTTCTCGTTGTTCACCATCACCGAGGGGAAGGAGTCGCCGATCCGCCGGTCCACGACCACGATGGGAACGTTTTGGATGTTGGAGAGGATCCGCGGGTTCTTTCCGGTCCCTACGAAGATGAGCCCGTCGATGTCCCGATTGAGGAGAATATTCAGATACTTCTCCTCCTTGTCCATGTCCTCGTAGGTATTACAGAGGATGACGCTGTGGTCGTTCTTCTCGGAGATGTCCTCGATGCCCCGGATTATTTCGGTAAAGAATGCATTGGCGATGTCCGGGACGATGATCCCGATGGTGGCGGTCTTCCGGGTCTTTAAGCTTCTGGCGATCAGATTGGGCCGATAGCCGAGCTCCTCAACGGCGGCTAAGACCCGCTCTACCGTTTCGGGTTTGAGCTTTTTGTTGTTATTGAGAACGTACGAGACGGTGCTTGTCGCTACTCCGGCGCGTTTCGCGACGTCTTTGATCGTCGGCATCTCCGTTTCCCCTTGCAGACCGTTGGTGAATCGATTTTATATTATAGCGAAAACTACGATTGAGCAACTGAAATCAGCTACTTTGACGAGCGCTTCCTATTACAGGTGGAGCGGAATACCACGCTCGGGCGCAGGACTATCTGTTTCGGGGCCTCGAGGCGGTTTTCGATGTAGTCGAGGAGGAGGCGGAAGGCGCTCTTTCCCATTTCGTAGGATGGATTGGATACGGTGGTGAGGGATACGAACTTAGTGGAGGGGATGTCACCATAGCCGACGAGACTTATATCCTTTGGTATAGACAGCCCGTGTTTCTCCACGGCCGCCTTCGCCCCGAAGGCGATCAGGTCGCTCGCCGCGAAGATGGCCGTAAAAGGATATCCATCTTCGAGTATGGCGAGGGTCTCTACGTATCCCTCCTCGTAGTGGAAAGAGCATTCCCTGATGAGCCGGGTGTTGAGGGAAAGCTCTTGATCGGCAAGGGCCCGCTTGAACCCCTTGAGCCGGTTTCGCTCGGTACTCAAGCGGGTTTCGCCCCCGATGTAGAGGATTTTCCGGTGGCCGAGGTCGAGGAGATACTTAGTGGCTTGATAGGCTCCTTCCTCGTCGTCGCTTACCACAGAAGGGATATCCTCCTTGGATACGACCCGATCGAGGAAGACATAATGAACATTTCTCTCTTCGAAGAGCTCGACTAGTTCCGGGTCGTCGTCGGAGGGGACTATGATTATCCCGTCGATCTCTTTATCGAGAGCTGTTGCGAGGACCTCCCTCTCGAGGTCGGGAGAGTTGTCGGTATTGTAAAGAAGCAGGCTGTAGCCGTGGAGTCTTCCTTCGTCGCTGATTCCTTTGATCAGGATGGCGAAGAACTGGTCGGTGAGCTCGGGAATGACCACGGCGATGGTTCCGGTTTTTCTGGCCCTCCTGCTTCCGTAGCTGTCCGGCTCGTAATTGAGTTCGTCCATAGCGGCAAGCACGCGGGTCTTGGTCTCGGTTCTGACCAAATCCTTCTTACTCAAGACCCGGGAAACCGTCGCTGGGGATACTCCCGCGTGCCGTGCTACATCGATGATGTTGGGACTCGTTCTCTTTTTCATTCCGACTTTTCGATCATTCCATAGTAACTCGAAAAGCAGGCTGGTGTCAATTCAATATGTGAAATGTAATGAAACATTATGAAACCAATAGTGAAAATAAATGTTGACAAGTCAATGTAACGATTGTAGAATTGCAATCATGCTTACACAAGCGGAGGTCGCACGATGAAGTGGTACTGCCTGGTCAACGAGATCAAACCTGAGCATCGACAGGATTATATCGATATTCACAAGAACGCCCACAAGACCCACTGGAGGACCCAGCTCGACGCCTTGAAGGAGGCGGGGGCCGAGAACTGTCTGGTCTTTATGTTCGGGAATTACGCAATCCTCTTCTATCAGTGCGAGGAGATAAACGAGAGTTTCGAAAAGCTCGGGGCTATCGAGGCCAACAACCGCTGGCAGGAGCACATAGCGTCGTGGTTCGCCGGGAAACCTAAGTTCGACGGTACCGAGCCGGTGAAGGGGCTCGAGAAGATTTTCGATCTGAACGAACAGCTTGACGGCCGGCTGGAGCAGTAGGATGCACGGAAAGAACGTTACCGTTATCGGCAGCTATAACGTTGGGCTCTTCCTGAAAGGGGTCAGGCTCCCGAAGAGGGGGGAAACAGTTATCGGCCACACCTTTCACGAGGGGGGCGGCGGCAAGGGGTCGAACCAGGCGATTGCCGCCTCCTGCCTCGGCGCCGACGTGACTTTCGTCGGACGGATCGGGAACGACAAATACGGCGAGGCGGCACTGGCGATGTACGATACCTACGGGGTCGGTAAGGAGCGGATCACCGTCGATGAGACCATCCATACGGGGATCAGCGTGATTCTGATCGACGATAACGGGGACAACCTGATCTCGGTGGTCCCCGGGGCCAACTTCAATCTCTCCAAAGAGGACATAGACGGGGCCGAGGAGGTCTTGAAGGGTTCCGGAATCGTGGGGTTTCAGCTCGAGAGCAACTTCGAGATAGTCGAATACGGTATCGAAAAATGCGGGAACCTAGGTATCCCGGTGCTTCTCGATCCCGCCCCCGCGCGGGAACTGCCGGAGAGTCTCTTTCCCCACATTACCTATATAAAGCCGAACGAGCACGAGGCGACGGTTATTACCGGGATCGAGGTGACCGATCGGAAGAGCGCTATAGATGCCGGGCAGTGGCTTCTCGATCGGGGCGTGTCGAACGTCGTCATAACCCTCGGCGAGAAGGGATCGGTCATGATGGGGGCGGAAGGGGACGATTACTGCGCCTCCTGCGTGGTCCATGCCGCGGATACAACCGGAGCCGGGGACATCTTCTCAGGCGGGCTCATGGCGGCGCTTACTCAGGGAAGAAAACTCGACGAGGCCATCCGTTTCGCCAACTGCGCGGCCGGGGTGTCGGTGACCAAGATCGGGGTCATCGAGTCGATACCCACCCCCGACGAGCTGAACGAGATGCTGATAAACATGAACTTGAGGAATTACTGCATATGAGCACCCGTGTGACCGTCGCCGAGGCGATGCTCGAGGTCTACAATAACCGCTGTCCCGGTTCGGTCCCTTTAGGGATATACACCCGCTACCTTCCCCGCTCGGCGGTGGAACGGGAGGTCCGCAATCTGGGGATGGGAATCATCGACTACTATCCCGCGGCCACCATGATCGGTCCGCCGTGGCATTTTTACGAGGGGTATCTTTCGGAGGTGAAGAACACCGAGCTCAAGATTCGGCACCTCTGGCGGGACGGTAAGCGGACAGAGCGGCGGGAGTGGGAGACCCCGGTGGGCACCATAAGCGGAGAGATCGAGTTCGATCCCGCCGGAGCCGGGAGTGAGCACATCATCAAGCGTTATATTGCGGAGCCGGAGGACTACAAGATCATGGAGTACATCGTGGAGAACACGGTGGTCCGGTCTAACGAGCAGCCGCTTCTCAGGCGCATGGAGGAGCTCGGCGGAGACGGACTCCTCTTGGGGCGAATGGACCGGAGCCCCTATCAGAAGTGCCTTATCGAGTTCGCCGGTCCCGAGCGGTTTTTAGTCGATCTCTTCTCCGAGCCGGAGCTGGTTCAGCCCCTCTTGGAGGCCCTCGAGCGGAAAATCGACGAGCAGTTTCGTATTGCCGTCGAATCGGAGGTCCCCGTCCTGTGGCAGCCTGACAACGTGACCTCCGATATGACCCCGCCGAACGCCTTTTCCGAGCACTGCGTACCCTTCTACAAGAATCACCAGGCGGAGGCGACGAAAGCGGGAAAGCCCTATGTGGTTCACATCGACGGCAAGGTCAAGGTGTTGCGGGACGGAATCCGGAAGGCCGGTTTCGATGTCCTCGAATCGGTTTCCATTCCCGACATGGGGGGAGACGTGGAGATTCGGGAGGCGCAGGAGCTCTTTCCCGATACGGTAGTGCTTCCCAACTTTCCCTCGAACTGGTCGACCCTCGAGGACGACCGGCTTGCCCGGAAGGTGCGGGAGATGCTCGAGTCCTTTGAACCGGAAAGGGCAGTCATGCTCCAGATAAGTGAAGACGTTCCGGCAAAGGAATGGAGGCGCATATTCCCGATCATTGCCCGGGCGGTGCGGGATTTCAACGGAAAAGGAGGAGATTTCCGTTGACAGCTGGTGAAAATCGGGTTAGGATAATTATGGTTAAACGATTCAACAACTTTCGAGAAATACTAGACAATATTCCTGTTATGGGCCAAAAAGCGATGTAAATTCGAGTGTTATCACTAATTTAGGTTAAACGATTAAATAGTAAACGACTTCATTTTTGGAGTTGAAATATTTTCTAGGAGGAATTGTATGGGAAAAAAATGGATGGTAGTTTTACTGTGTCTTATGATGCTGCTGCCGATGACCCTGATGGCCGGCGGAGAAAAAGAAGCCGCAGGCGGAACAGAGAAAATGCAGATCGGTGTAGCATTAGACAACCTGAACGATCCGTTCTGGCTGGGAATTAAAAAAGGTATCGATGACGCGGGCGCTGAGCTGGGAGTCGAGCTGGTAATACGGACCGCCGAAGGCGACGCCGTCAAGCAAAACAGCCAGATCGACGACATGATCGCTCAAGGCGTAGACGGTATCGTATGTGTCTACATCGACTCCAAGTCTATTCTCCAGGCGATCAAGGCGTGCAACGAAGCGGACATTCCCTTCGTCTACTGCGACCGCACGGTGGAAAGCACCGCTGACGCGAAAGTGGCCTGGGGTATCGCCACCGACAACAAGGCCCTGACCATAAACGGCTGGAAATGGATGGCCGATTACGCCCGGGAGAACGACATGAAGCTCAACGTTTTAGAGCTCGTGGGAAGCCTCTCCGACGAAAACGTACTGAACAGGACCGACGGTTTCGAGGAAGTGATGGCGGCGAATACCGACATTATCACCCGGGTCCAGCAGGTCCCGACTGAATGGAACCTGGAAAAGGCCTTAGCGGGTGCGACGAACGCTCTTCAGGCGAATCCGGAAATCAACTGTATCTTCATGCACTCCGATTACCTCTTGGGCGCGACTATCTCCGCACTGAGACAGGCCGGACGGTATAAAAAGATCGGCGAACCGGGTCATGTGGCCGTTATGCCCTACTCCGGAAACGAAGGATCGCTGAACGCAATGCGGGAAGGGTATGTGGAAATGTGCTTCGGCATGGATGTGTATAAGACCGGCTACGAAGCCGTAAAAGCGGCTGTAGAAATTGCCAACGGCAAGAGCCGTGGAGCACCCGTTGCCGACCCCGGATTCATCATCACTCAGGAGAACTTCGACGAAATGTCTAAGCGGGCATATGGAAGCTTCTAAGTAAAGAAACTACACTTGTATTTGTGGTAAGGAAGCCGGTGCGGTTCACATCGCGCCGGTTTCCTCCTTGTTATCCATACTTATAACGAACAAGAACTCTCTTAAGGTTGGTATCAATGGGCACTGTCAAAGCAAAATCAAAAAGACCCGACATCTTTACCGTCGAGAGAATGTCGTTTGTCTTCTTTATTGTCTACTTCTTTGTCTGTTTTTTCTTTGTCGACAAGTTTTCTAATCCGACAAATCTTAGGAACATTCTCGTCCAGAGCAGCGACTTGATAATTCTCGCCTGCGGAATGACCTTCGTATTCATGAACGGCGGTATCGACTTTTCCCTGACCGCGACGGTGGGACTCGGAAGTATTCTAGGAGCCCGGGTCCTGACCTTGAACGGAAACCCGATGCTCCTTTCTTTCTTAGGGGTTATCGTAATGCTGGGAATCGGCGCGGCAATCGGCGCGATTAACGGCCTGACGGTGACCCGTCTCAAGATGCCCTCGTTTATCGCTACCATGTCAACTCAGCTCATCTTTTCAGGCCTGGCTCTGTGGTATACCCAGAGCGCAACCATCGGGGGATTGCCTAAGCCGTTCCTCTTTCTCGGGCAGGAGCGGCTGGCCGGAATTCCGATGCCCATTATTATAATGGTGATTGTCGTCGGCGTTTCCTATTACATTCTTCATCGGACGGTCCTCGGGAGATACATCTTCGCTGTGGGGACCAACCACAGGACCTCCCGCATTTCGGGAATCCCGGTCAAGAAGACCATCTTTAAACTCTTCGTCTTCGCGGGGCTTCTCGCGGCGACGAGCAGCATCGTTATGACCTCCCGCAGCGGGACCGGAATGCCCGCTATGGGGAAGAACATGCTCATGGATATAGTCGGAGCGGTGGTCATCGGCGGGACCGCGGTCACCGGCGGGAAGGGCAACATGCTCGGGACCGTTGTCGGAGCGGTTCTTATTATCGTGCTCAACAACAGTCTCAACCTCTTGGGAGTGGAGTGGTACGTCATCAATTCCCTGAAAGGGGCCATGATTATTTTGGTAGCGCTTCTCGGGATCGTCCGGACGGCACGGAATACCTAAAATAGCGGATACGAAAGGCGGGTACGAATTGTGAATGAACCGATTCTAGAACTAAAGGAAATAAACAAGAGTTTCTCCGGCGTACGAGTCTTGAAAAATGTAGATATTACCTTGCGGAAACAGGGGCAGATTTTAGGCTTAGTCGGTGAAAACGGCGCGGGCAAATCCACCCTCATGAATATCCTAGCGGGGGTCCTCCCCAGGGATTCCGGTGAGATCGTCTTAAACGGCGGGGAATATAATCCGAAGCACGCGAAAGACGCCGATGAGGCGGGAATCGCTCTTATCCATCAGGAGCTGAACCTCTTTCTCAATATGACCATAGCCGAGAACATCTACATGACGGATGCCCCCGGATCCACCGCGGGAATCTTGAGCTACCGCACCATGAACCGGGAGGCGAAGCAAGTCCTCGATCACCTCGGCCTTAAATTAAATCCCATGACTGTTGCCGAAGATCTCTCCATGGGGATGCGTCAGATGGTGGAGATCTCCAAGGCTTTGGCCAGGGAGGTCAAGATAGTCGTCTTCGACGAACCGACAACCTCGCTTTCCAACAAGGAGAAGGAACATCTCTTTAGAATAATCCGGGAGCTGTCCAAGAAGGGGATCTCGATGATCTACATATCCCACACCTTAGACGACGTCATCGAGCTCTGCGACGAGGTCGCGGTCTTAAGGGA
The DNA here is from genome assembly GCA_964641125.1 of uncultured Spirochaetales bacterium. Lineage (GTDB taxonomy): Bacteria > Spirochaetota > Spirochaetia > SPDA01 > CAZSGZ01 > JBKHAJ01. The sequence continues at coordinate 291 of CAZXMO010000094.1, read as the reverse complement.
CGGCGAGGTGATGGGGCAGGCCCCTATCGAGGAGATGCCCAAGGAGAAGATGATATCCCTCATGGTGGGCCGGAAACTCGACCAGCTCTTTCCCTATATCGAGAAGACTCCCGGTGAAACCATGCTCCGGGTGGAGAACATCTGCCAAGAGAAGACCTTGGAGAATATCAGTTTTTCGGTACGATCCGGGGAGATCGTGGGGATGTTCGGCCTAATGGGGGCGGGGAGGAGCGAGCTCGCCCGGGCGATCTACGGTGTAGATCCTATAGATTCGGGAAAAATATTCTTACG
>CAZXMO010000093.1:0-9624 GCA_964641125.1 uncultured Spirochaetales bacterium | reverse complement strand
GAAGGCCGTACCTCCGGTTATGCCTTTTCCGGGGGCCGGCCTTTTATAAATTTAATTTTGCTGAATTTCCCTGACCTGAATCAGGTTGTGTCTCAGGGCATACTTGACGAGCTCGGCCTTCGAGTGAATGTCCAGCTTCTTCATAATGGTGTTCTTGTGAACGTGTACCGTATGGGGTGAGATATCCAGCCTTTCGGCGATACCGCGCTCGGTGTATCCTTCACACACCAGATTGAGCACCTCGATCTGACGGATGGTCAAGGTTGTTTTCAAGCTTCCATCCTCGCGCGGGTTATCATTACCATTACGCCTTTTCAACAGAACATCGTCGTCTAAACAGGGGCTAATCCAGTACCCCCCCTTGTAGACTGCGAGAATGGCATTGACCACCTCGGAAGAACATTCGTTTTTGAGGATGTACCCCTTTATGCCCATTTCGAAGGCCTGCTCGATTAAAGGGGTTTCTTGGTACATGCTCAAAAGGATTATAGAGCTGGTCGGTTTCCATTTGAGGAGCTCAGATGCGGCCTGTAACCCCGAGAGTTTCGGCATTGAGACGTCGAGAAGGTATACATCGATATTCTTCCGGCGTCCCTTCTCGAGGACCTCCATTCCGTCGGAGGCGGTTCCCGAAACTACGATATCCTTCCCCGATTTTTCGACGATTCCCCGTATACCGTGCAGGACAATATCGTGGTCGTCGGCTAAAAAAACTTGGATCATATGAATAAAGTAATACTTATTCCGTGTACCGACAAAGAAATAGTCCGAGAAGCTTGACACACGGCTTTTAAACGAACTAATATTGGAATGACCTTGGGGGTGTAGCTCAGCTGGCTAGAGTGCGTGAATGGCATTCACGAGGTCACGGGTTCGACTCCCGTCACCTCCAATCTATAATGAGTGATAAACGATCCGCAGACGGCGTATTCTCCGGCGACATCGATCCTGAGATCGCCGATCTCATGGGCATTGAATCCGAAGATGAAAACGCTCCGGAGTTCAACGATCTCTTCGACGAGGGAGAAGCGGCAGAGGTCCAGCCCGAGGAGGTCGACCTCTCCCGTGAAAGATTCCCCGAAATAACCCGTTTCGAAGAAGCCCCGAAGCCCTTTTTCAGGGACAAGAACTTCTACAAGAAGGTCCTCGGGGGTGAGGGTGACGCCTCCAAGAAGGTCCACGATCTTCTTACTAAATTTCTCAAAGCCGAAGATCCTCAGGACAAATCGATGTTTAGGAACCGCCTTATCCCGGCGTATTGGGATCTTGCCTCGCGAATCGCTCGGAAGGTCCGCAGGGGATTGCCGGTCCCTAAACAGCTCCTTCTCCGGTTCGGAGTCCTTCTGCCTACCCTGATCTCGGCGGAGCAGAGGGACCTCATTTCCAAGATCATCATGGAAAACGATACCGGTGAGCCGATCTATTACGTCGATGAATGGCTGGAAAAGGTCGGGCTCGGCCAGATTACCGCCTCCGCCACCGATGAAACCAAGGTCGCCAAAAAAGACGAGGGACAGCGGGCCCAAGTCATGCTGGAGAAGAGCCAGGGGCAGTACGAAGTGCAGCTCGGTCTGGTAAAGGGAAAGCTGGTCGAGCTGGATGCCATGGAAGAACAGCTCATCGAAAAAGCCAAGTTTTTGAATCAGCGGGAGGACAAGGCCGGATTCCCCGGCATGAAGGACGGATACAATCCCCTTCAGCGATCCGCCATCGGCGAGGCCACTGAGCTCCTGAGGAAGATGAGCACCATCGACAAGGAGCTGGATAGACTCTACGGCGAACTCCACGATGCTCACGAACGCCTCGAAGACATGAAGACCAAGGCGGAGGAGCTCGGAGCCGAGCTGGGCGTCGATTCCGAGGGACTGGTCAGGGAGTTCAACACAGTACGGCAGATGGCGAAGCTTTGCGTCGGCCGGCAGGGCAATCATATTCCCTTTCTCATGAAGCAGTATCTTCGGGCAAATATGCGAAACGTCGGGACAAGAGAAAACATCATTCGCGAAATGGCGGCAATCGAGGAGATGGATCCGGGAATCTTTATGCGGACCTTCAAGCGGCAGACGAACCGGATCATTCCCCACATAATACTCGTTCCCTGCTACGGCGAACGGGGTATCTGCTGGGAGCCCTTCGAGCGATTCAACAAGGCCACCAGCAGGGGAAGAGTCGCCGTCCCCCTGTATCCCAAGGACTTGAGGTCCGCCATTCTCTACGCCTTAGGAGACCTGCGATGGCAGGTCGCCAAGGAATGGGCACAGCACTACTGGATGGAAGAGGGCCTCACGGGAAAGTACTATCAATACTTCACCGATAAGAAGCTCAGGGGGGATGTGCGGGAATCGTTCATCAGTGACTATGTCCTGTGGATCACCAAGGAGAGCGAGGGTACCCAGAAGCTGGACCGGGAGGCCCGAGGGGTGTTCTGGCGGAACGTTCCCTTTCCCCAGGAGATCAAGGACAAGCTCAAGAATCGCGGTTTCGTTTACAACGACCTGTACAAAAAAGACGTCAACATATCTATGTCCGACGGCTATTGATCAGCGGGATTCCCCGAATCACCGCGGCCCCGGACCCTCATTAGTTTTTATCTTCCGATTCTCCCTCTGCTTTCGCTTCTTTCTTGAAGATCGGATGAAAGTATTTGTCCATATCGATCCGCTTGGAAATCACCTTGATCAAGGCGTGATAGAGAAAAAAGGTCCCCACGACCGATCCGATGAATACGATGATCATCAGGATGCTCCTAATCCCGCCCCCCATCTGCTGCAGGGGCAGCCGGGACAGGATGTACAATCCTAAAAGAGCCAGGCAGATCATGAGGATGATATTGACTACCGTCGCCCCGAGGACGAACAGCACGGTATTAATCTTCTTGTTCATCCGATACACTCTCCTTCTTTTGAAATAAGAATAGAAAAAACAGCAGAATCCCGCAAATAACAACGCTCATATCGGCGACGTTGAAAGTCGGCCACCTTTCGAGGCCGAACAAACCGTAGAACTTGAAGTCCAGAAAATCGACGACACCTAAAGGCCGAAAGATCCGGTCGATGATGTTCCCGAAACCTCCGCCCACGATCCCCGCAATCGCCCACCTCTGGGCCCGGGTAAACTCGCGGGTCCGAAAATAGTAGATGATGAGAACCGCCATCAAGACGATCGGCAGGAGAGTAAAGAGGATGCTTCTGGCCTCAGAGGCCGCGGACCGGCCGATACTAAAGGCAATACCTAAGTTCCTGACGTGGACTATCCGAAAAAAATCACCGATCACATTCGCTCCCACTGTGTGAAGGGGAACGGTACGAACGATGATAAGCTTTGTAACCTGATCGAGGAGGATGATCGCCGCGGTCAGGAGAAAGGGTTTTAACAACAGTTTCGTTTTCTCTTCCACGTATTCCCCCTACAATCCTGTAGGAATATCCACGAAAAAGGTGGATATTCCCGTATCGGCGCTCACCTTTTCGGCAAGCCTCCGGACACCCACCGTTTCGGTGGCGTAGTGGCCGCCGGCAATCATATGAATTCCACCTTCCAGGGCCGGATGGTAGGCCGCATGAGAGGCGGATCCGGTAATGAAGATATCCACATCCTCGGCGATAGCTTCGTCGATGCTGCCCGCCGCTGAACCGGAGATAATCGCGGCCGTTTCTACAGGAACGGGACCGAATTGATGAAGTCCCAGGCAGTCCGACCGGCCTAAGCCCAGCTTTCCGAGAATGGTATCGATGGATTGAGCCTCTGAGAACCTGCCCTTCCATCCGATATAAGCGCCTTTGTACTCCCCGAACTTCTCGATATCTTCGAGCCCGAGCTTCCGGGCGAGAATGATGTTGTTGCCGAACTCGGGATGGGCGTCCAAGGGGAGGTGCGCGGCGTAGAGACTTAAACTTTGTCCGCACAGATACTCGAAACGCCGGTAGTGGTAGCCGGTAATCGGATAGAGCTTTCCCCAAAAGATTCCGTGGTGGACGAACAACAGATCGGCCCCGCGTTCGGCGGCCTGTTCGAAGGTCTGCAGACAGGCGTCCACGGCAAAAGCCGCGGTGGTGATGTCCCGCTCGAGATCTCCGACTTGAACTCCGTTCAACGAGGCGTCGATTCGCGCGAAATCGTCTAAGGGAAGGATGGAGCGGATGTAGGTATCGAATTCTTTGAGAATCATGCGGTATTATACCCGGGGAAAAACATTTTGTAAGCCCTAGGCCGCGACACGAAGCTTGTGGTTTTTTTTCCAATCGCACCCTAAGGGGCCTACATTTTTGTGCAAACGCCACCTCGGGGCTACAATTATGTAAGTTTGTCGGCATCAGACTTGAGGTCCTGAAGGGCAGGAAGGTTATTTATTCTTTATAATACCGACACTTATCTACGAAACCTTGTATTTGGCACGCATAATGCATAGAATGTGATCGTAGAATACTCAAATACATTGGTTAAGGAGTACCAGTACATGAACACACCGACATCACCGAAAGAGGTGCTTTCGCTTATCGAAAGGGAGAATATCGAGGTCATCGATCTCCGTTTTATGGATTTTCCCGGGCTCTGGCAGCATTTTTCCGTGCCCATCAGTGAGATCAAAGAGGATTCGTTTACCGAGGGCTTAGGCTTCGACGGATCGAGTATCCGTGGTTGGCAGGCAATCAACGAATCCGACATGATCGTCAAGCCGGTTCCCGAGACCGCTTTTATCGATCCCTTCCTGAAGCACAAGACCCTCGTCATGATCTGCAATATTTGCGATCCCATCACCGGAGAGGATTATACAAAGGACCCGCGAAATATCGCCCGAAAGACTACCAGCTACCTCAAGAACAGCGGCGTCGCCGATTTCGCCTTTTTCGGTCCGGAAGCGGAGTTCTTCGTCTTCGACGACGTCAGGTTCGATCAAAACGAACACTCGGGCTACTACTTCTTAGACAGCGTTGAGGGGCGATGGAACACCGGCCGGGAAGAGAACCCGAACCTCGCCTACAAACCCCGGTACAAGGAGGGTTACTTTCCCGTCCCCCCCACCGACAGCATGCAGGACCTGCGCAGCGAGATGATGCTCATTATGGAGCGGATCGGTATCCCCATCGAGTGCCAGCACCACGAGGTGGCCACCGGGGGACAGGCGGAGATCGACATGCGGTTCGGACACTTAGTGGAGATGGCCGACAACATTCTCAAGTACAAGTACATAGTCAAAAATACGGCGAAGTCCTACAACAAGACGGTCACTTTCATGCCCAAACCGCTGTTCAACGATAACGGGAGCGGTATGCACATACACATGTCGTTCTGGAAGGAGGGTAAGAATCTCTTCGCGGGCGACGGCTATGCCGGACTTTCTCAGACCGCCCTCTATGCAATCGGAGGAATCCTCAAGCACGCCCCGGCCCTCCTCGCCTTCACAAACCCGACCACTAACAGCTACAAGAGGCTGGTCCCCGGATTCGAGGCTCCGGTGAACCTTGCCTACTCGAGCCGGAACCGGAGCGCCGCGGTGCGGATACCCATGTACAGCTCTTCCGAAAAATCGAAGAGGTTCGAGTTCCGCTGCCCCGATCCGAGCTGTAATCCCTATCTCGCCTTTTCAGCGATGGCCATGGCCGGTATCGACGGAATACTCAACAAGATCGATCCGGGCGATCCCCTGGACAAGGACATCTACGATCTGCCTCCCGAGGAGCTCGCCAAGGTGGACAAGACCCCGGGAAGCCTCAGGACGGCGTTAGAAGCCCTCGAGAACGATTACGAGTTTCTCCTCAAGGGGGATGTCTTTACCACCGACGTCATCGAAACCTGGATCGGTTACAAGATGCGGAACGAAGTGCAGGCATTGGACCTCAGGCCCCATCCTTGGGAGTTTGCCCTGTACTACGATATCTGAGAATATCTAATTGCCCCGGTTTACGGCTGTGTACCGGGGCTTTTTTTATCCCCTTGGGGCTTTTTCTTAGCCTCGACTCCGTGTTAGATTTGTCCCGTGAAAAATGTCTCCCAATTCAGCCTGATCGACGGGTTTTTCGTCCTCATACTGGTGGGACTCACCCTCGCTTTCTACAAGGTCATAGCCCCTTTTGTGATCGACATATTCCTTGCGGTCATCTTTGCGAATTTCTTCTGGAAGCTCTTTGATTTCTTCCTCCGATCGTTCAGGGGCCGTAAATATTTCGCCGCGGGAATAACCGTTCTCTTGGTCCTGCTGTTTTTCGGGGCTATCCTCACCTTCGTCATAATCGTCTTCTCGGGCGAGGTTTCGGGAGGAATAGCTAATCTCCGGGAACAGTGGCCGGCTCTCAAGGAACGGATCGTGGAGTCCCGGATTACCGAATTCCTCCGGAGGGTCCCCTTCGTAAGCGAGCTTACCCCGGCAGGGGAGTCCTTCGATCTCGGTAAATCCCTGGAAGAGCTCTTGAGCCGAAGTTCCTCACTCCTAATCGATCTCGCCCGCCGCTCGTTCGAAAGTGTCTCCGGATTCGTGGTTCACCTTATATTTACCCTGTTTATCCTCTTTTTTCTCTTCGTGGATGGACGGAAGCTCCTGTACAAGGTCAAGAGCCTCATCCCCCTAGGCGACGACGATACCGAGCAGCTGACGAGGGAGTTCTCGAGCATGACCAAGGCGACGATCATCAGTACGATCATAATCGGCTTTATCGAAGGGACCTACGGAGGAATAATCTTTACCATCTTCGGGCTCCCCACTCCGGTGCTGTGGGGGATACTGATCCTCTTTATCTCTATTATACCTATCATCGGGGCCAACGTGGTCATCGTTCCCGCGGGGCTGATCAAGATCATCTCCGGTGAAATCGTCCCCGGGATTATTATCATCCTTTTAGGGCTCGCGGGGATAGCCGTGACCCAGAACATCATCAAGCCGAAACTACTGGGAGGCAGGAGCGGACTCCATCCCATGCTGGTGCTGCTTTCCACCCTGGGCGGAATCGCCTGGCTCGGTATTATCGGCTTTCTCTTAGGTCCCTTGATCGCGGCGCTTTTTATCGTTGTGTGGAATCAGTTCGGAAAGCGGTTCAAGCGGGAGCTTGCGGGCAAGAACGAGCCCTAGTCCTCGTCGGCCTCACCGCCGGTAATAATCTCGAGAACCTCTCGCGGAGTGGACGCCCGGAGGATACGGCTTTTGTCCTCCTCGTCCTGGAGGAGCTGACTGACCTCGCTCAAGAACTGGATGTGCGGCCCCGAGCGGTCGACCGGCGAAAGGGTCATGATGAAGATCCTCGACGGCTCTTCGTCGAGGGAATCGAAGTCTACTCCCCCTTTTTTCAAGGCTATGCACGCGAGGAGCCGGTCTACCGCCGCGGTCTTCCCGTGAGGGATCGCAACGCCTTTTTGTATACCCGTGGACATCTTCTCTTCCCTCTCCCGGACACTCCGCAGAGCCGCGTCCCTATCCATTACCTTTCCGGTAGCGCAGAGGATATCGACGAGATATTCGATAATCTCGTCCTTTGTGGTTCCTTCTACATCCATGCGGATGACGTCTTCCGACAAGACCTTCCGTAAATCCATAAGGCTCAACCTTAAAGAGAGGCCCCGGTTAAGTCAAGTGTATCGGCATTTACCGCCGGCCCGGTGAACCGACGGGTCTCCGGAGGACCCTGAAAATGAGCTTAAAAATACTCACGGAATGCCGAAATTTAAGATGTCAATAGAACCAAGAGGAGGAAGAAAATGATCCAATACCGGGTAAAGAGCAGCAAGGGAATGTCCACCTTCATGGAGATTGTAAAACAGCGGAAAGACGGATATGATATTCGGATAACCTGCGTCTACGAAGACTACAAGAAGGAGATCGAGGAATACCTCTCCAAAGAGCTCTTTCAGTCCTGCCTAAGGACCGGGTATCTCACCCCCGTGGAAACGGATGCCGGCGAGCTTATCAGCGCGTAAAACACCTAAAAGCGGCGAAAAGGAGCGAAGATGAGCACGATTACCGAGAAGAGGGCAGTCCCTACCTTTTCCCGCCTCAAATTCAGCGGTATCGGCACGGTTACCCTAGTCCCCGGAGATGAACGGGGGGTCGAGATTACCGCCCCCCCGGCGCTGCTCCGCAAGGTCACAAGCAAAGTCGAGAACGATACCTTGATTATCGGCTTCAAGCTCGCCTTTTTCAGCTGGTTTAGATCTCTTCCCGACTTAGATGAGCTCGAAATCACCGTAAAGACCCCCGGCCTTACCGAGATTGTCTCACAGGGAGCGGGGACGCTGCGTACCCGGGGAGTTCTCGAGTCGGACACCCTCGACCTGATCATTCGCGGCGCGGGGAGCGTCTCCGTTCAAGCAAAGACCAGGGAGCTCACCAGCGTGATGCACGGGACCGCCCCGGTGGACCTCGAGGTCGAGACCAAACGGTTATCAGGTACCATAAGCGGGGCCGGGAGAATGACCGCCTCCGGGGAGGCCCGGTATCTGGATATCCGGCTCAACGGCGCGGGGGGCTTTAGAGGATTCGATCTCGAGTCCGAGGAGGTCTCCGTCGAGTCCCGGGGCGCCGGGGTGAGCCGGGTAACGGCTGCCAAGAAGCTCGATGTGAGAATTACCGGAGTCGGCCGGGTCATCTATAGGGGAAAACCCGCTATCACCGAATCCATAACCGGTCTCGGCAGACTGGAAGCCGACACTTAGCCTTGCAAGAAAAAAACACCGGAAAAGACACCTCACGCATCGTTATCCAGTTTGTCCTCCTAATAGCATTAATCGTCTCGGGGACTCCGGTATTCTCCCAGTCCTCCCCGCAAAGGGCCGCATCCTTCTCCACGGCCCTCACTTCTCTTCCCCCGTTAGAGCTCATAACCGAGGACAGAGCCGCCTTAGCAACTTGGAATATCCGAATATTCTCGGACAATTCGAGAGACGAGGACGAGCTCCTCCAGATATGCATGATCCTCTCCCGGTTCGACTTTATAGCCCTTCAGGAGCTCCGGGATACAGCGGTACTGGACCGGGCGCTCGTTCATCTCGAAGAGAGTTTCGGAAGGACGTACGAATACGTCGTGGGCCCGGACGTGGGGCGCGGAGTCAAAGAACGGTACGGCTTTCTCTTCGATATCGAACGGGTCGAATATACCGGAAAGTCGTTCAAGATCAGAGATCCGGACGACCTGTTTATCCGGGAACCCTTTACGGCAAGCTTCAGATCGGGGGAATTCGACTTCTACGCGATAAACATGCACTCGATCTACGGTGATTCGGTATCCCAGCGGCGGGCCGAAGCCCTGCTCTTGGACGACGTCTTTCGCGCGGTCCAGGATTTGGACGATGAGCAGGACATTCTGTTGTTCGGCGACTTCAATCTGTCCCCGGAGGACAGGGGCTTCGACGAGCTGTGGGAGATCGAGGGGATGCGGGCGGTCAATCGGACTATGCCCACCACCATTTATGGGAGCATCTACGACACCATCTGGTATCAGGAGCAGCACCTGTCCGAAGCCACCGCCTATTTCGGCATCTACCCCTTCGACGAGGCGATCTTCGACAACAATGATAAGCTCGCCTCCTTAGTCGTATCCGACCATAGACCCTTGTGGTTCCTTGTCGATACCTCGGGACCAGATGACGATAGATAGACCGCCGACACCGAGCCGAGTTGACACCGGCACGCCAAGCCGG
>CAZXMO010000092.1:0-9659 GCA_964641125.1 uncultured Spirochaetales bacterium | reverse complement strand
TTAAAGCGTTTCTTCGAACACCGATTGCTCGAGCCCTACCGGCTGCAGCTGCAGCGGGCGGTTGCCGGTAAGAGTGTGGAACCCCTGACCCCGCGGCGCCGCTCCCGGTTCAAAACGGCCCTTCTCACCATTCCGGCACTCCTGGTGCTCCTGGGAATGGCGGGGGGGATCCTCTACAGCCTCGGCTGCTACCACGAATGGATACAGCCGGATACCTACGGGGCCTTGAGCTTTCAGGTGAAGGTGGACGAGAGCTATAAGCCGCCGGGGGATTACTATATTCGCGGATGGCTGTTTACCGATACCGGCGACAACGCGGAAGCCTTGGATACGGCGCCTTTACGTTTCACCCGGGTGCATACTGCCGAAGGAGAGGGGTTCGAGTTTCGCAGCCGAAAGCTGTATCTGCCCGTGGACGAGTATCGGGTAAAAGTACAAATCGAAAATACTCTTTACTGGAAGAGCTTTTACCTTGAACCGCGGACTCGGCAGAGAATGAACATCAATACCCGGGAGGGACGAACCCTGGAGTTTCATTTCAGCGAACAGCGGGAGCTGCCGCTTATGGTAGACTTTTTCGTCCAGGACCGCTCGAGCTGGGAGAACATAACGGAGGTGACCCGTATCGAGGTCGAGATGAACGGCCGCCGCCGGCAGTGGGGCCCGGAATTGGCACAGAGCCTTAAGACCGGACGGGTATACCGTTTCCACTTCACCGCCCCGGGTTACCTTCCTAAGACTTTCAGTCTGCTGATCCGGCCCGAACAGTACCGGCTGGAATTGAACCCGCGTCTCGCCCCAATCGAGGAGTAAAAGGAGAAGCTCATGTCCACAGGACTAAGACGAATAATTATTTCAATTTTAGGATTACTCGCGGGAGTCGCCGCATGGCCCCTGATGGAACTCATCCTCAGCTATCAGCGCCAATTCCCAAGCTATTTCCAGTTCAGCTTAGCCCAGGGGGCACTGTTCGGCGTGATAATGGGCGCCTTTTTCGGAAGCGGTCAGGGGCTTACCGCCAAGGAGCGGGGAAAAATCGTCCGCGGTACTCTGATGGGAGCCGCCGCCGGAGCGGTCGGCGGGATTGTCGGATTCTTGGCCGGTCAGGGACTCCTCTTTCTGGTTGTCCGGCAGGCCTTTACCTCGTACCGAAACCAACAGCTGATTGCCGTCCCCCTGGCCAGGATAGTCGGCTGGGCTATCTTAGGCATTGCGGTAGGTGTCTCAGAAGGGCTTAGGGCCCGGTCCCTCAAGAAAACCTTAGTCGGCGGGGGAGGCGGTCTTTTGGGGGGAGTCTTAGGCGGAGCAAGCATCGAGTATCTGCGGACCCTCTATCCGGAGCTCATCTACACCCGGCTGATCGGTTTCGCGGTATTCGGACTGTTGATCGGTATCTGCTATTCCCTCCTCGAGAGGAGAGTATCTTTAGGGATTCTCCGGATTTTGAACGGTCCGCGGCGGGGAAAAGAGTACAGTTTCGCCCAAAACCGCCTGACCGCCGGCAGCGGGCACAAAAACGATATCGTCTTAGACGGCTATTCTCAGGTGGTCCCTAAGCATGCCCGCTTTAAAGTCAGCGGGAAAGATGTGTATGTACAGACCCTAGATGAAAAAGAGGGGGATGAGAAAGGGGCGAAAATCTCCGTGAATGAGCAGCCGGTAAAGACGGAACAGCTCTTGAAGTACGAAGATGTGATCCAGATCGGTTCGGCCAAGCTGTTTTTTAGGACCGAGTAGGGGGGGCTATGAAGATAACTATGAAAGTAAGAATACGAGCATTTTGGGTTATACTGGGTATGGTAATCGTCCTGACCGCCGGGTTCGGTCCGGGGGCCGGCCGGCTGGAAGCACAGTCGCTTACAATATCGCAAATCGACAGCTCCTCCCTGCTTCTTTCACAAAAGGTAGATCTGTACTTGAGTGTAGTGGACAGGCGGGGCAATTCCATCGCCGGTCTAGGGAAAGACAACTTCACCTTATATGAATCCGCGGACGGAGAGGAGTACACTGAAATTTCCGTAATCGAAGAGCTCGCGGAGCAGCCGAATAAAGAGCAGGGCATCCATATCATGCTCCTTGTCGACAACTCCGGCAGTATGTACGATACCCTCGAGGGAAACCCCACCGACGACCGGGAAACTATGCGCATTTCCCACGCCAAAGCGGCCATCCGCCGTTTTATCGACCGCTCTTTCAATCCCCGGGACGTGGTTTCCCTAGGCTCATTCAATACCGATCTGACAGTGCACTCCGAAGCTCTCAAAGATCCTAGCGTCTTGGACGGTCTCTTAGAGACTATCCGGAGACCCGAGAGTGAACAGGCCTACACCGAGCTGTACCGGTCCCTAAACGACTCCGTCTATCGGATGGCGGGATACCGGGGGCGTAAGGTGGTGGTGGTGCTTTCGGACGGCGAGAATTATCCCTACTACGAGCACTCCGGCACTCCCCATCCTGAATACGGGACCGAGCTCAAGGAACCGGGAGAGGTGGTGGAGAGCTTTCAGCGGGAAGGGGTTACCCTGTATGCGATCCATTTCGGAATCGAGAGGGATCCCGACGTAGGAGAGATGGCTTTAAATACCGGCGGGAACGTTTACGACGCACGGAATGAAGACGAACTCGCGAACGTATATGGAGACATCAAACGGAAAATAGAAAACGAGTATCGCCTTACCTACCGGGCAAGCATGATCCCCGTCGACCGCAAGTACGTGCGGGTTGAGTTTGAAAAGGGACGGCAGCGGGGTAAAGCGGAGCGCTACTACTACGCCGGGACCCTGTTCGGGATTCCCTTCGAGCCCTATCCCTATCTGATCCTCCTTTCCATTGCGGCGGCCCTGCTCCTGTGGCTCCTGCTGCTCCTGCTCCGCTACCGCAGGCTTCAGCGTACCGCGGCCCTCGAGGTCCTTCAGCCCGGGTACCGCACCAAGGTCAGCTCCTCCACCATTCCCCTCACCGCTGAGAAAACCGTTATAGGCGGCGGCGAGAGGGCCGACCTGACCATCAGCGGGCTCCCCTCCCTCAAACCGGAGCACGCCACCGTTCTGCACGATGAAAAGGGCGGCGACTATACCCTTGTCGGGGAGGGCAATATCACCGTGAACAACCGCAAACTACAGGGCACCCGGAAGCTCAGCGACGGGGATGTGGTAAACATCGAGGGCACTACCATCGTCTTCGATTCGGGGACCCCGGGAGATAAAAAGGATAAAAAGGAGAAAAAGAAGTAGCCCGGGCGTGCCCCTCCTCCGCCTAACGGCGGCCGAGGGTCGGACCCTCCAGGGGTCCCGTCCGGCCTTGCGGCCGGACCGGCTCCGCCGCCCTTCCGGCTCCTCACGCTACCCTGACCATCGATAAGACCCTCGTAAAAAAGCTTAGAAATTTGCGGACTGAAATTGACCGGATTAATTTTACTAACATTTATCATCCGCGGCAAAGTTTATTGGAGGGGCTGAGTGAAGGATAAAACTGACCTGCGATTTGATTCGCGGGATGAGCTCGGTAATCGACAGTGGGATAATCAGAGCGAAAATTGGGACCGGCCGAATATCGACCGCGAAACGCTTAGAGAGTGCCCCCGATCGTGGGGACGAAATTCGTCCTAAGTCTTGGTTTACATAGATTTAGAGAGTGCCTTGTCCTTCCCATCTCGATGGAAGGGTCTAATTTGTTTTACTACAACCCGTATCTCATATATTATCCCCACGATCGGGGGCACTCACAAACGCTTAAAGGGCTGAACAAGCGTAGTACCCTCGAGGGCGGCATACGCGTTATCTTGCACATCGGTTGTTCCATTTTTCATCTTTTCATGGCTTGTCGGTTTCCTGAATGGAATCGAGCACGAGATGCGTCACAGAATAGTGTTCCCGCGCAGCTTAGACCGGCTGAGCGACGCAATCTACTTCCTGATCCATGTTCTCTGGAAGGGAGCTGGCCGGTATGCTGGTCACCATTCTGACGCTTGGGATCCCGGATTTTTTCAAAGCCATGTAGGAGCTGATAAAGCGCAGCGCCGGACGTCTGGATCCGATGATTCAGGCTCACTGCAGCGGCAAGGATATAAAGTTCATTCGGCGGGAGATCTACGCGATCGCGAAACACAAATAAACGCATCCGGACGATGTGTGTGTTCCCGCGGGTATCTCTTACGTGTTCATGCCTCCGGTAAAGCCGGGGCGGTTCACTCGAGCTGAGAGCATTGTTGGGCACAGAGATTAAGGAATGAGCGTCCGGAAGTCAACTTATCCCTTCACCTTCCTCTTCAGACGGCCGCTCGGCCGGCCCAAAAGAAAGCCCTGGCAGTAGTCGATCTTGATTCTGCGGGCGAGGGCGAGGAGTTCCTGCGAATCGATAAACTCGGCGATGGTGGCAACGTCGAGCTCGTGGGCAATTTCGTTCATCTTGTTCAAGACCGCTACCGCCCGTTTATCTTCCTTCGTCCTCTGGACGAGGGCTCCGTCGAACTTGATGTAGTCCACCGAGAGACGAATGATATTGGAGAAGTTGGAGTAGCCCGAGCCGAAGTCGTCGATGGCGATCTTGTAGCCGAGGCTCCGCACCGAGCTGATGAACTCGCAGACCTTGTCATAATTCTCCACGCCCTCGCTCTCGGTGATCTCCAGGACGCACCGGTTCCTGCATCGGGGGTACTCCTCCATCAGCTCCTCGAGAAAGGGGAGGAAGTCCTCGTCGGTGATGTTCTCCATCGAGATGTTGACGGTGAACTGCGCCTTGATGCTCCGCAGGCGCTTGAAGGTTTTGAGAAAAACGATCCGGGTCAGTTCCTTGTGATAAGAGCTGAGCTTGGCGGTATAGAGAAAGCTCCCCGGCGGGATGAGCTTTCCCTCCTCGTTTCGTATCCTTACCAGGGCCTCGTACATCGCCACGACGGAGCCGCGGGTCTTCACGATGGGCTGGAATTCCACTTCCACCATGTCGCTTTGTATCGCGTGGCTGACCATTGCGAGGGTATTGGTGTGGGAAACGATGTCGTCCTTCACGTATTGGCTTTCTGCGTACATCATCTCCGACTTTGCCGTGTAGAGGGCCGCCGTAAGGGCCTGCTCGGCCTGGTTATAGAGTAGGATCGGATCCTTGCTGCTGCCGACGGATATGCCGGCGCTCACCGGTACTGGAAACCTCAGGCCGCCGATGGAGAAGGTCTGCTCCCGCAGAATATGGATGATCTCGGAAAAGCGGTTCTGGAAGGTAGCATCGTCCCTGTCGAAGGAGGCGTACTCTTCGAGGATGGCAAAGGTATCACGATCCACATGGTAGAGACTCACCGTTGAAAGGGTACAATTGATCGTAGATTCTATGATGTCCTGGATGTTGATGATGTACTCTTCCCCGAATCTGTAACCGAAACAGGAGTTGATCTCGTTGTATCGCTCGGCCTTCAGGAGGGCGAGGGCGGGTACGCCGGAGTTCCTAATGTCTTCGAGGAGCTTGTAGCGGTTCGGCAGCCCGCTAACCGGATCCCGATAGCTGCGGGAGAGGAGGCGATCCGTTATCCTCCGAAATCGATAGAGACTAAAAAAAAGGAGGAGCGTTGCGAAAATGGAAAATACGGTGAGAACGAGGAGCTGTTGATCCCCATGGGGAAAAACGAAATGTCCCGTGAGAACCCCGTAACTGAGAAAACCGAAGCCGCCGAGCAGGAAAAACGAAGCGATTCCTCCCGCAACCGGAGGGAGGAGGAGGAGTGGACTCAAGGGGGCAGTTGCCGACAGAAGCAGCATGAGTTCGCCGCTAATAAACTCGGGGAATTCCACAATGGCATGGCGGAGAGGAGGGAAGAAGAAAAAAGCAAGGCTCGAGGCGTGCAGAAGGACGAAGAGGATCGCCCCGCTCCTGCACAAAAAACCGCCGGTCCAGCTCCCCGAGACGTAACGCTGGTACGGGCGATCAGATGTGTCACTTTTTCTCTTACCCACCCTCGAGCTCCTGCCGTCCGATGTTTTTCGGCCTTATAAGCGGCCGACGGGTGCCGTGGATTTTCGGCTACCCAGTTCAAGATAACACAGGGGTGGAAAAAAATCCAATTTCTCCACAAAAATGGCCTCGTTTCCCGTGCCATCTCTAATGTTTTAATCGCACCACCCAGGACGTTTTACTCGATCACGAATCTTGGGATACTCCTCGTTCATAAACTCATCCACCGCTTCACAGTACGGCTGCCGCGGGATGCCGCGCACCGATATCTTGAATAAGCCGGGTGTACCCCTCATGCTTTTCTCCGCTGAGCCAAGTGCAAAAATCGATACATCTTATTCACTTGACAGCTTCCAAAATCTCTACAATAGTAGTTATTACAACATGAGAGACCCCCAGGATCTTCAAACCCAGATAGGTAGACTCCTGCAGAAAGAACGGTCAAGGTCCGCTTCAGCGAAAGTCGATTTTACAAGGCTGAATTATAAGAACCGGAAACCTTCGAAAAGGGGATGTCCAATCTGGTAAAAATGGTCCTCACCAAAGACGGGACCATGCCTTCGCTCTACAATTATTTTTTAGGCCTCAACATGCTCAAGTATCGGCGGTATCTCACCATGAATGATCTTATCCGCGAAGATGCGGGGCCTGTGGTGGATAGCACGGAGTTTGACTGCCCCCTGAGATGATTTTGGAGATTAAAGACTTCGTCAGGAATTGCGAAAGTTAGATTGTTCCTCTGATGAAATAAGTAAAATCCAGACATGCTATGAGAGGCTGGAAAAGGTACGGGAAATAATGCCTTCGTTCCCCCGAAAAAGATTTTTGATACTCAAGAACAACCGAAAAGGTGCTAACGAGAGTGAAGCGGAAGCCTTGCAGATCATTGACAACGCCTCCAATTCGATTTACAACCTCGGCAATAAGATTGCAGTCCTTCTCCGAAGCAGGAGGGGGAGGCTTCAACCGGAGGGTGGATTCAAGCCCCTCGAATCGGTAGTTTTCCAGGGCAAGCCGTTTTACCTGCCCTATGAGTCCGGTATTCTTAAAAGCGGCGGAATCCTCGACGGACGGAGTATAACAGAAGCACTGGCCCTCATCTGCGGCGTTTCATATCTATCCAGCATTTACTTCCTGAACAACTCGATCACAGCGCCCCTCGGGAGGGAGCGGAGGATCACGGACAAGCTTTCCGGCATCACCCACAACCTTCAGCGAGTGATGAGTCCCGAAGGGTATCGATTCATCAAGCTCAAATACGACCTTCCTCAATAACCGGGTGTAGCTACTGCACAGAGCCGGATCTCCGGTTACTGCCTCCGAGTACGCCTATGCCTAAGAAAACTTGTGCTGTATCGAAGATTATTCGTCGGGCACGCTTCGACGCAAAGTGGACTATACTGGCTTCCGTAGACACGCCTGCTTGAAGTAGAATGACGGCGGATAAGGAAAAATGAAAAAACAGAAAACGGACAATAACGGGACCGGGCGTCACGCAGAGGAAATCCTCAAATCTGTTTTCGGATACAGCTCTTTCAGAGACAATCAAAAAGAGGTAATACAGTCCGTTCTTTCAGGCCGGGACGTATTCACGGCCATACCCACAGGGGGCGGGAAAAGCCTCTGCTATCAGATACCGGGATTGATGTTAGAAGGTTTGACCGTAGTGATCAGTCCGCTGATCGCCCTGATGAAGGACCAGGTGGACGATGCCGCCGCCAAGGGAATACCGGCGGCATTCCTGAACAGCAGTTTGGAAAGTGAAGAGATATCCCGGATCTACTCGGGCCTGTACCGGAAGGAGATCAAGATCCTCTACGTATCGCCGGAACGTTTGGCGGTGGAGGGATATCTGGACAAGCTCCGTGACTTCGACGTCAGTTTCTTTGCGGTTGACGAAGCCCACTGCCTCTCTGAATGGGGGCACGACTTCAGACCGGATTACCTAATTCTCTCCCGGATCAGGGACAGCTTTCCGGGAGTTCCGATCGCGGCGTTCACCGCTACGGCAACCGAGAAGGTGCAGGACGACATTATCCGTATTCTTAAATTAAAAACCCCTTTCGTCGTCCGGGCCTCTTTCGACCGTAAAGAACTCTATTACCGGGTCCGGCCGAAGACGGAGGTACTGTCCCAGATATCTTCCTTTATAAAGGACCATCCCGACGAGCCGGGTATCGTATACAGGTTAAGCAGAAAGGACACCGAGAAGACGGCGGCCTACCTGAAAGCCCGGGGAATAAAAGCACTCCATTACCATGCGGGGATTTCCAAAGATAAACGGGGGAGAACGCAGGAGCTCTTTAATAACGACGAAATCGACGTGATCGTCGCCACTATTGCCTTCGGGATGGGAATCAACAAAAACAATATCCGTTACATCATTCACGGCGATCTGCCGAAAAGCATGGAGGGCTATTATCAGGAAACGGGCCGCGCCGGCCGGGACGGACTCGATTCGACCTGTGTCCTCTTTTTCGGTCCCGGGGATATCGTACGACAGCGGTATTTCATCGACCAGATCACGGACCCGAAAGAACGGGAAAAGAGCAGCGAAAACTTGAACCGGATCGTCCGTTTTGCCACCGTCAACCTATGCCGGAGGAAACAGATCCTGGAATACTTTAACGAAGAGCATAACGGTAAATGCGGGAACTGCGACGTCTGCAACGACGCGGCCGGAAAAATTGACGCCACCGTGGATGCCCAAAAAGTCCTCTCCGCCATGGCCAGGACGAAGGAAG
Organism: uncultured Spirochaetales bacterium; assembly: GCA_964641125.1. Classification (GTDB taxonomy): domain Bacteria; phylum Spirochaetota; class Spirochaetia; order SPDA01; family CAZSGZ01; genus JBKHAJ01. The sequence continues at coordinate 975 of CAZXMO010000092.1, read as the reverse complement.
GGTTCGGGATCAACTATATTATCGACATCGTACGGGGGGCGGACACCGAGAAGATACGAAGCCGGAACCATCAGAACCTGAAGACCTACGGCGCCGGAAAAGAGAAAAGCACAACCTGGTGGCGGGGCATCGTAAATGAACTGATCGGACAGCAGATGATTTACCGGAACACCGAACACTACAATGTGCTCTGCATGACCGAGTCGGGACGGCGTATACTCCTCGGGGAGGACCTGTTTTTTATAAGCGAGACCAGCGCAGTGGAAAAGCTGGAAAAGAAAACGTCTCCCGCCCTCTTCGGCAGAACCGGCCCCATCGATAAGGCCCTCGTAAAAAGGCTTAAAAATTTGCGGACCGAAATAGCACGGGAAAACAACGTTCCGCCGTACATCGTCTTTTCGGACAAAACCCTCTGTGAAATGGCGGCGGTCAAACCGGAAACCAGCGAAGAGTTTCTTGCCGTTTCAGGCGTGGGGGAAAAGAAACTTGAGGCGTACGGTCCCCGATTTTTAGCACTAATCCGGGAGTACACTGCCCGGGGAGGGCAGGTTGCGGAATAGGGGGAGTTGATCGGCCGGAGTATTTTTATTATCATTTTACTATCATTTATCATGCGCGGCAAAGTTTATTGGAGGGGCTGAGTGAAGGATAAAACTGACCTGCGATTTGATTCGCGGGATGAGCTCGGTAATCGACAGTGGGATAATCAGAGCGAAAATTGGGACCGGCCGAATATCGACCGCGAAACGCTTAAAGGGCTGAATAAGCGTAGTACCCTCGAGGGCGGCATACGCGTTATCGTGCACATCGGCTGTATCGTCGCGGCAGGCTGGTTGACCGTGTTTGCGGCCCGGCAGCACGTCTTGCTCGCGGTTGTTCCGTTTTTCATCTTTTCATGGCTTGTCGGTTTCCTGAACGGGATCGAGCACGAGATGCGTCACAGAATAGTGTTCCCGCGCAGCTTAGACCGGCTGA
>CAZXMO010000091.1:6612-9713 GCA_964641125.1 uncultured Spirochaetales bacterium | reverse complement strand
CCGCTAAGAAATTGAAGCTGCCCCACGACATTGCGGCACCCGCGGGCATGATAGGAGCGTCCAATTTCTTCGAGCTGGCTGTTGCTGTGGCCATATCCTTGTTCGGCGTGTCCTCGCCCGTCGTCTTAGCGACAACCGTAGGGGTGCTTGTCGAAGTGCCGTTAATGCTTGCTCTGGTAAAGATAGCAAACAGGACGACACAGTGGTTTCCTTGCGCCGTTGGAAATTCAAAAAGAACAGCCGCCGTCGAAGGAGAAATCGGATGAGTTTATATTTTCAATCAAAAAAATTTGTCGCTTTAGAGGCTGCCGTGGGTGTAACCGCATTCGAGGGCGGCGGGAAAGGGTTTCCATATCAGAGCAGATTCGATTTTACCGATCAGTCTTACGGTAATGGGTTTGACAATTTACCTAATATTGCTTATATTGCCAAATAGCCAATATAATAATAGGATAGAAGCATGAAACTGCCGGAAATAAAAGAAAAAGCCGAATCGATGAAAAAATATCTAGGACTCACGAGCTCTCCGGTAGGGGTCTCTTTTATTTTTTCAAAAGATTACCCTACACCTTCGAGCGGCCGCCAATTGAACGGTTATAGGTACTGTCAGGCCCTTATGGAAGCGCGCCGGGGAAACCACGTCATTCTCGATAAAGAGGGCATCTCTTGTCCGGCTGCCGCGGCCGCGTTCGGTTTCAAACCGCTTCCTCCGGGGTTACAATCAGGAAAGGGACTTACAGGGTTCGGTATTACCAAAGGTGAGAATACCGGAAAAACCATGTTCGAGGAAATGACCGTGCTTGAACAGGGGGAACTGAAAGAACTTTACCTTTTTCCGCTGGAATCGGCGGTAGTTGTCCCGGATGTCGTGGTTGTAGAGGACGAGGTGGAAAAGCTCATGTGGATAGCCCTTGCCCGGTTGAACGCACAGGCCGGCCGACGGATTGAAAGCTCCACTGCAGTTTTGCAGGCGACCTGTGTTGATGCCACACTTATTCCGTTTGTCGAAAAGCGGTTCAATTTGAGTTTCGGCTGCTACGGATGCAGGGACGCCACCGATATCGGAACGAACGAAACGGTCCTCGGTTTTCCTTTTGAGCAATTTGAAGAAATAGTATCGTTCATTGAATATCTGGATGAAAAAGCAATTCCCAATTCTCGGGGAAAAAATGCTTTTACCCTTCTTCAAGAGAAGGCTGCCCAAGAAATTGAAAAAAACGACCCCTTCGCATAAGGAGAAATGGGTATGGAGAATCAAGAATATACGGTTGACTTGAACAGAAAACCCGACGGACGGAAGACGGTTGCTACAACCCGTACATTCAGTATCGAGCTAGGCTCGAAAAGCGGAGATCCTAGTGCCGGCTTTAATCCGGCGGAAACACTTCTCGCGGCAGCGGGCGGCTGTATAACGAGTTCCATGGGTCTTGTGGCCGCCAATAGCGGTTTGCGCATCGATGGTTTTCGGGTAAAGGTTACCGGGGTACGGCAGGCCAAACCACCGAAGCTTGTTTCAATACGGTATAGAATTTCCATAGATTCTCCGGAGGATGATGACCGTATAGATAAAGTTTTCCGTATAGCCGAGAAAAATAGTACCGTATTATCCACACTCAAGGCTGCCGTTCAGGTTACCGGAGAATGGCAGAGGACTTCAGCTGCTGATAAGTAATAACGGGAGAAGGAGCGCGGTATAATGGTACGAAGTGAAATAAATCCGGGGGTCTGCGGTTTTAAGGCTTCCGTTGAAGCGGAACGAAATACAGCAGGGATTTGAAGGAGAGCTCCTAGAGATAGTGAGAAAAAACCTCAAAGGGTGCTGCTCTAACGATCCAGGCGGTATTCGCTATCTATATATCGATGGACAAAAAACTGGAATACTATGTCTCCTCGACATTTTCGAGGAGAAGAATAACGGGCGAAAAGGAAAAAGTACGGCTTCATCCTGATTACCACCCCGAAGCGTTAAAAAATCCACACGAGGACGGCTAATGCCGCGAACAGCGCCGCCATTGAGAGTTTCGCCCCACCGAGGTGCTTCTTAAAAAAAGATACAATCCGTTCGTGGCGGACACCGAAGAGGACGATGCACAGGACCGCGAGCAGGGGAACGATAAAAGCGAAGTTATAAAGAAACAGGCTGCCGATTCCCAGCCAGGTGACATCGGTCTGGACCATGAAAGCGATAGTGGGGAAATAGATCTGCCCGGTGCAGGCAAGCTCCAACACCGCGACAAAAAGCCCGGTCAGGAAAACTCCCGCCGCGAACGCGGTAGAACCTGCTCCGCCGCGGATAGATGCGTGGATTCTCCGTTTTACCTGTCTCGGCAGCTGCAGCGACATTTCGGAAATCTTCCCCTGTCTGATAAGGAAATAATCCCTAACCGTGAGCACGCAGAAGACCGCGGTCACCGCGGTTACGCATATCTTGAGGACGAGCCTGAGGAGTGTAAAGTTCATACTCATCCGCAGAAGGTTGAACAGCCCTAATCCGATAAAAAAATAGGCGATAAAGATGCCCGCGGCAAAAACGAGTCCGAAAAGAGCGGTCTGTTTTCTGTTCCTGCCCCGAAGACTCAAGAACGAAATAAAAAAGAGGAGGGTAGCGAAGGCACAGGGATTGACACCGTCGATAAGACCCGCTGAAAAAATCGGCAGAAACGAAAGACGCATTCCCTTTCGCCGCACGGTACCGTCATATTCGGTTATCCTCGGGCGGTATTCCCCGTGTTCCGCGTAATAGTTCAATTCGGGAAGGAGATTTGTCTCGATAGCGGTATTACCCTGATACGCGTTGTTTCCGATAATCAGCACCGGAAATATGGTAAACTCGAATCCCTCTTCTTCGAGTCTGCGTTCGCACCGCTCATATCCTTCGGAGGATATAATGTCGTACATCTCGAGCTCGACGGTGACGCCGCTTTCAGCTTCCGCCTCGGGAAGGAGTTTGTCCGTAAAGTCGTCACAGTGACTACATCCGATCTCACCGTAGTACTCCGCTTGTACCGATGTCTGGGATTGAGCGGAAACTGAGTACGCAGAGATACATAAAATGAATAGACAGACTAATCTACGAAGTATCATTTTTTCTTGAGCTTGTT
>CAZXMO010000091.1:0-6512 GCA_964641125.1 uncultured Spirochaetales bacterium | reverse complement strand
GCCGCTTCGGCGTATTCCGGTTCCGCGGGCCCGGGGATATAATTACGCCGCCTCAGGTCCCGTAAAATAATCGCGTCGGAAAGGCCCTCCGGCGTCTTTTTCGCCTCTTTCCACTCTTCAAGCAGCCTTTCGAATCCGATTATCCCGGTTCTCCGGCCGCCGATGTAAAATACACCGACCTCTTCATGATTTGAGCACGCGCATCCTTCTTTCATAATACTATCGCTCCGCTCACCGTGCCGTGAAAGGCAGGCGCCTCCGCGGCTTTTTTCATTCCGAGCTCCTATTCCCTTATTTGGCAATATAGCCAATAATACTGTGTTTGTCAAGAGGTTTTTCTCTTGCCGGCGTAACTCGACCGGCTTCGGCCTGTGCCGGACGGGAACGATTCTGAAGCATCCGCCGCTTAAGAGGTGTTTTGAGAGGATCAGCCCTCGAGGCTTTCCGGGAGGGTTTTGACGTAGTCCTTTATCTCGTCACGCACCCTGCGGTACACGCTAAGAATTTTCTCCTCGTCCTCCATGTCCTTAGTCAGCCGGGGAGGATCATCGAAGCCGTGATGTACTATCTTCGTTTTCGCCGGGAACCAGGGACAGTTTTCGTCGGCGTCGCTGCAGACGGTGACGACGTAATCGAACTCCCGCACCGGGAGCTCGGCCGTGGTTTTACTCGTCTGTTCCGAGATATCCACCCCGGCTTCGGCCATGACCCGGACCGCCCGGGGATTCAGCCCGTGGCTTTCGATACCCGCGGAATACGCTTCGAAGACATCGCCCTTGAGCTTCTCGGCCCATCCTTCCGCCATCTGGCTTCGGCAGGAGTTTCCCGTGCAGAGAAAGAGTACTCTTGGTTTGTCGATCATTCGGATTCCTCTCTGATTCAGCCGAGGTTCAGCATTGCGTACTGCTCTTCGACGTTTGTCTTTATTACATTTTCTATGCAGCCGATAAGGTTCATCACGCAGGGACACCGGAGGGAATAGTACACGGAGGTCCCCCTTTTTTCATCGCTGATAATACCCGCGTTTTTCAAGAGCGAGAGATGCTTCGAGACCGTCGATGTATCGGCGCCGATCATCTCGGTCAGCTCGCATACGCAGTAAGATTTAAGATGAAGCTTTTCCACAATAAATATTCTCGTCGGATGGGCGAGGGCTTTGAGGATCTTCGCCCGGGCCTCGCTTCTGATTTTTTCTTCTTTCGTCATCGCTTTAATTTGGTAAAAAAGCCAACAAAAGTCAATACGTGGAAGAAGGCTTGTCCGCGGCCCTATTCATGGGTAAAAAGAGATGTGGACTTCTATATAAAATAATAGTTATATTGGGTGATGTAGAGGAGGACACAATGGATCGTTTACGGAAAGGTGATGCGGCTCCGGATTTTAATCTGAAAGATCAGGAAGGAAAGTCCGTCAAGCTTGGTGATTTTGCCGGGCAGAAGCTCCTCGTATATTTTTATCCTAAGGCGGACACTCCGGGGTGTACCAAACAGGCCTGCAGTATCCGTGATTCGAGACCCGATCTCGCCGAGGCGGGAATAGCGGCGGTAGGGATAAGTCCCGATGTGCCGACCGCCCAAAAAAAGTTCGAGGACAAGTACTCTTTGAACTTTCCGCTCCTCTCCGATCCCGATCATAAAGTCGCGGAGGCGTACGGAGTGTGGGGCGAAAAATCGATGTACGGAAAAAAGTCGATGGGGATTATCAGGTCCTCGTTTCTCGTCGACGAGAAGGGCAATATTCTCGAGGCGTGGTACAAGGTCAAACCCCTCGATACGGTCCCCAAGGCATTAGAAGCGCTCGAGAAGTAAGGGAGTAACTAGGGTGTCCGGATGCTGTATTCACAGCCGCAGTAGTCCTGCCGGTACAGGTCGAACCTCTTGCTCAGCTCGATGCTCCGTTTGAATCCGGAGCGCTTCTTGAAGTCCACGGGAAGAAAGCGGGCGGACCGATTCCCGACTGAAAAGATAATGCCGGAGTTCTTGTGGGGACTTATGGTGAGGGTCGTGGTAAACCGGTGAATTCCGGCATCCCGGGCCTTGACGGCGGCAAGCTCCAGGTTGTAAGCGAAACAGGCCTTGCACCGAGGTCCCCCCTCCGGTTCTGCTTCGAATCCCCGAACGCTTTGTTTCCACTCGTCGTGGGCATAGGGCTCTATGATGAGTTCCGCTCCCAATATGTCCGCGAGCCTCTCTATGTAGAGTCTACGTTTGTCCCACTCGTTTTCGGGCCAAATGTTGGAATTGGCGTAGTAGAGGAGCGGTTCATAACCTTCTTTTCTGAGCCGTTCGACGGATGCGGACGCGCAGGGTCCGCAGCATGCGTGGAGGAGTATTTTAGATCCTTCGGTCATTATCCCGCACTCCTCTAAACAGTTTCTCTATACCGTCTTCATATTTCATTCATGTCTTCCTGCTATCTTCGAAACCGTAATACACACACAATTATCCATTAGGAGGGATAAGATGAAAAAAATAACATTTACTTTGGCACTGCTACTCGTGCTTTCACTAGGTAGCGTATTCGCTTCGGGAAGTCAAGAGCAGGAAGAGGGCCCTTGGGGATTTCGAGACGACTATCAGGGCGAGCTGATCGAGCTCACCGGCAGAGTAAATTTCCCCGGATACGGGCATCTCGAGCTGGCAGCAGGCGGTGAAAACTACAAGCTCATGGTGCCTTTCTTTCTCCTCGACGAGGTAGACATACAAGACGGAGAGACCGTTACCGTCGAAGGATATCTCGTCCCCGGTCCGCGATGGAGTGATGATGACGGTGATGAAAAACATCTTGCTGTGACCGAAGCAACCGTCGACGGTGAGACCTACGATCTCGGTTTCGGCCGCGGATATATGCGCGGGCGCATGTCCGACAGCCGCTTCGACAGACGCGGTCACATGGGTCCCGGCGGCTCTCGGGGAGGGCGGTGGTAGCAGATACCTCCCCGATGTATAAAAAACCCACGATCGCCGACTCGGAGCGGGGATTCCCGCGCCGGGTCGGCGTCTTTATTGACGGCCGAATTCCTATTAGAATACAGAAAGATACAGACGGAGTGAGGATGCGGCAAATAATCTTAGTCGTCGACGACGAAAAGAAAATCCACGATATGATAACCGATTATCTCGATTCGCTCGGATACGTTACCTTTACGGCTTCCGACGGAAAAGAGGCATTGGAAAAATTTCGGCAAAGCGAGCCCGACCTTGTGGTTCTCGATATCATGATGCCCGGAATAGACGGGGTCGACGTAACCCGGCGTATTCGATCGGAATCGACCGTACCGATCATTCTCGTGACCGCGAAATCCCGGGAGTCGGACAAGCTCATCGGTCTGGATACGGGGGCTGATGATTACATAACAAAGCCCTTCAGCCTCAAAGAACTCGAGGCGAGGATACGGACCGTACTCCGTAGAATTGGGGCAAGCGAATCGAGGACGGAAGAGGCGGAACCGGTATCTTCCCGGGACATCGAACTCGATCCGGGAAAGATGGCGGTTCGGCGCGGGGGAAAACCGGTCGATCTTACCACAGCGCAGTTCAAGATTTTAGAAACCCTTATGAGGAGCCCGGGACGGGTCTTTTCACGGATGGATCTCTTGAAGAGCTTTCAGGAAACCGCTTTCGAGGGGTACGAACGCACTATCGATGTTCATATCAAGAACATCCGGAAGGCCCTCGAACCCGACCCCGCCCGGCCGATTTATATTTTGACGGTGTGGGGGGCCGGCTACAAGTTTGCGGAAGAGGGTTCCGGAAGGTGAGGGGCAGACTCGGTTTCAAGTTTATGGCGGCGTTCGCGGCGGTGATTATAGCGGGCGGGGCCGTGATGTATACGGTCATCAATGTCTCCACCCGGAGGCAGTATCAAACCTTGGCCCGGGAAAGCGACGTCGCCGCCGCGGAAGCTTTGTCCCGGCTGTTCGCCGGCTATTACGAACAGATCGGCAGCTGGAAAGGGGTCGAACGCTTCTTCCGCCTCTTGACCGAAGGCGAGGAGCGACCGCCTGAAGGCCCGGGGGGACACATGCGGGGCCCCATGGGAGGGATGATGATGCGCCGTCTGGGGGTTTTTTCGAGAATCGTGCTGACCGGACCGCAGGGCCGGGTTGTCTTTGACTCGAGGGGGGTACTCGAAGGGAGCTTTCATCCGCCCCGGCATATCGAACGGGGGGTACCGGTACGCGCCTTCGGCTCCGTGGCGGGGCATATCTTCGTCGGCACCATGGTGGAGCCCGCCCTCGATCCGGTGGAGCGGAGATTCCTCAAGCACGTCAACGTGACGGTAATCATAACCTTGAGCGCCGTTCTCGCTGCGGCACTTTTCATAACTGGATTCCTCGTGCGGCGGATAACGGGGCCTTTGAAAAAGATCGAGGGGGCGTCGGAGAAGATCGGATCGGGAGATTTTTCCGCGCGGGTATCCGTCGCACGGGGTGACGAGCTCGGGAGAGTGGCCGGCAGATTCAATCGAATGGCCGCTTCCCTCGAAGAGGCGGAAATATGGCGGAGACAGCTTATCAGCGACTCGGCCCACGAGCTGAGAACCCCGATGAGTCTCATTCAAGGAAGGCTGGAGATGATGCTCGAAGGGGTCTACGAAATATCGAAAGAATCGATCTCCAAAGTCTACGAAGAAGCCCGGCACATGACCGACCTCATCGAAGAGCTCAAATCCCTTTCCGACGCGGACCGGGGGGAGCTCCTTTCACGCCGCGGACCGATGGAGGTGAACCGTCTCACCGAACGGGCCGCGGAATCCTTCCGCAGCCGGGCCGAAGCCCGCGGCATCCGGATAGAGACAATACCGATGATCGACAGCGCCGTCGTCGAGGGTGACGAAGGCAAGCTCTATCAAGTGCTCCTCAACGTCATCGGGAACGCGGTCCGGTTTACCCCCGCCGGGGGATCGATCGAGGTCCGAACCGGACGGGGGACTACGGGAAAGGGGAGCGGTGTCTTTATTTCGGTGGCCGATTCCGGGCCGGGGGTTCCTGAGGACAAGCTCGACCGGATTTTCGACCGGTTCTACCGGCTCGACGAGGCGAGGAACCGGGAGCACGGAGGGCGGGGACTCGGCCTCGCCATATCGAAGGCCATTGTAGAGGGGCACGGAGGAACGATTCGGGCCTTCAATCGTCCGGCCGGGGGCCTGGAAGTCCGGATTACTCTGCCCGCCGGCTCACCCACGCCGCGGTGAGGGCAGTTGCCGTGGAAGCGATCATCCCGTAGACCGCGAGGTATCTCATATCGAACACCTTGGCGAGAATTCCCATGATTCCGCCGATAAGAATCGCGGTAAAGGCCAGCGGCCGGTTGAGCTCGCGCTTCTTTACGAACATCAGAGCTATGAACAGAGTGGGGACTATCCCGGCGGTATACACCGCGAAGGCCTCTAGGAGGATTCCGATGATGTCGCTCCTTCCTATAGCCGCTACCGTTCCCAGAATACCTAAGACGACCACGGTCAACCGGACCCACAGGGTGCGGCTCTTTCCGAGGATGTCATGGGTAATGATGCTCGAGGTCATAATCAGACTGGTATCCACGGTGGATATAATCGCGGAAAGGAGGCCGAGGAGGAGAAGGAGTCCCCCTATACGGGGGAGCTTGGTGAGAAAAACGGTACTCAGGAGGTCGTTCGCGGCGAGCTCCGGCAGGTGGTGCCGACCCCACATTCCGATGAGGGTGATGGCTACGGCGAAGACGATGACACCTAAGCCGGCGTAGAAAGAGGATTTTTTCGCGATACGAGGGGTCTTCGCCGTCAGGAGCCGCGAGAACATCATGGGGCATATAAAGTACGAGCCCATCACCAGGGTTATATAGTAGATGAGGTCCTTCGGGGTAAACTGCTCGTTTATGAGTTCGAACCGCAGTGTTTCAGCCGGGACCGGCTCACGGATGAACAGAAAGAGGACGGTAAAGATCACCGCGGCAATCAAGATAGCCTGCTGTAGGAGGTCGGTCTTGAGGATCGAGTTCTGACCCCCGAAGAAGCTGTACAGGATGATCACCAACGCGATCCCCGGAAGGATCAGCGTCGATTCCCAGCCGGTCATGGCCATGACCAGTTTCCTCGCGGCTACGAATTGCGCGGAGATAATTCCGACCCAGGTCAGGACGATGATGATACTGACGAGGATGCGCACCTCTTTTCCCATAGTCTTATAGGCCAGGTCGGGAAGGCTGGTCGCCTCGGAGGCGCGGACTTTCTCGGCCAACAGGACCGATTGGAGAACCAGACCGATTCCCCCGACGGCTAAGAACCAGAAAGCGGGAAAGCCGATCCGGTAGGAATTATTGGCAAGCCCCATAGTGGAGCCGCTCCCGATCATCGATGCCATGAGGGACGCGGTGACGAAGATCCTCCGCTGCCGCCGTCCGGCGAGGATGTACTCGTTGAAGTCCTGGACCTTCCGAAAATCCAGTATTCCTATGGTGAGGAGAATCACCGTATATCCGATGAGCAGTAACATGGAACCTCCTAATCGTGTCGGCCGAGCATATCAGAAA
>CAZXMO010000090.1:0-9891 GCA_964641125.1 uncultured Spirochaetales bacterium | reverse complement strand
CGACCACCGAGATCTACACTCTTTCCCTACACGACGCTCTTCCGATCTATACATTATTCGATGCGTCGCCGAGGCGGTAGAACGGAACAAGATCGTTCACGCGTACCGGAACATGCGGGGCCGCCTCGTCCTCTTCGACGATGACGGAATGTATATTCCACACGATTTGCGTAGAAAGCGGATCGAGGGGAAAAGGTATCGGTGCCGCAGTCCTGAACGAGCCGGCTGAGGAGAATCCGAAAATGTACCTCTATGTAAACGACAAGAATGACGCTGCGATACGGTTTTATGAAAAAAACGGATTCCGCAAGAAGAACCATGGAAAAATGAAATACAAGGGAAATGAGCTCGGTGAATACCTTATGGAGAGGAAGTAGCCCCCGGTTGTCCCTGGGATCGGAAATCCGTATAATGCATCGGATATAAAAAAGAGGATTTCTGGAGGTGTTTCCATGGAAAAGTCAATGATCATTATAGGAAGCGGACTAACCGGCCTTTCCGCCGGATGTTACGGCCGGATGAACGGATATAAAACGAAAATATTCGAGATGCATTCCGTCCCGGGCGGTGTGTGCACCGCCTGGAAGCGTAAGAACTACACGATCGACGGGGCGGTCAACTGGGTAATCGGGACGAAACCGAGCGATGCCTATCATCGGTTCTGGGAAGAGCTGGGGGTCGCGCAAAATTGGGAAGTCTATAATCACGAGCTGACCCTGGCGGTGGAAAACCGGGAAGGCAGGCGCTTCAACCTCTACTGTGACGCCGACAGACTGGAACGGCATATGCTGGACATCGCTCCCGAGGATGCCGACGCAATCCGTGAGCTGACCGGAGCGGTCCACCGGGCCTCGATGTTTACATTCCCCTCGGACAAACCGGCTGAGCTTTACAACATTATCGACATGGTCAAGATGGTCCGGATGCTCCCGCTGATGAGGTTTATGAAAAAATGGACGAAGGTGACCGTGGGTGATTTTGTGTCCCGCCTCGAGAGCCCTTTCTTACGGGAGATATTATCCCTTGCTTTTCCAGGCGATTCACCTATGGCCATGATCGTCATGATGCTCGGCTGGCAGCACGCGAAGGCCGCGGGCTACGTTATAGGCGGGGCGCTCCCCCTGGCGAAAGCGGTCGAAAAGCGGTACCTCGACTTAGGAGGCGAGGTCCGGTACAACGCCCGGGTAGAGAAGATCATCGTGGAGAACGACAGGGCGGTGGGGATTAAGCTTGCCGACGGCGGCGAGCACCGGGCCGACTGGGTCATATCGGCCGCGGACGGCCGCACCACGATATTCGAAATGCTCGAGGGAAAGTACGTCGACAAAGAAATCAAGGACAGATATGAAAGTCCGAACCTCTTCAAACCCTTAGTCTACGTGAGCCTGGGTATAGCGGGATCGCTCGAGGGCCTGCCGGCCTCCATCGGCGGGCTGACCTATCCTCTCGACACGCCGATTAAGATCGCCGGCAAGGAAGAGAAAGCCATGACCGTCAGGTCCTATTGTTTCGATCCCACTTTGGCGCCTGTTGGAAAGAACGTGGCCGTAGTCCAGTACGAGACCGACTACGATTACTGGAATGACCTGAGCCGGAATCCTGAGCGCTATAAAGAAGAAAAGGAGAGTATTACCGCCGACATCATTGCGGGGATAGAGCAGCGTTTTCCGGGAATATCGGGACAGGTCGAGATGACCGACGTTGCGACGCCGGTTACCTGGGAACGGTATACCGGCAACTGGCGCGGAGCCTACGAGGGGTGGATGTTCGACACCGAATCCTTTACAACCACCATGAAGAAAACCCTGCCGGATCTCGACAATTTTTACATGGCCGGACAATGGGTCAATCCCGGAGGCGGAATACCCACCGCGGTGATGTCGGGCAATCATACCGTACAGATGATCTGCAAACAGGACCGGAAAAAGTTTACAACCGCGAAACCGTGAATCGGCTTCGAGGCGAAGGCTGACCTTCCCGCTGGTTTCATCTATAATCTCCCATCATCATGAAAATAGACGTAAATCCCGAGACGGGAACCCTGCCCCGGGTATTCTTTCACTACGCCGTTCCTTCGGTACTGGGGATGATCGCCGTCTCCTCCGCCGCCGTCGTCGACGGTATCTTTGTCGGAAAATTCGTGGGCGCCGTGGCCCTCGCCGCGGTCAATCTGACTATCCCGCTCATCACCCTGATATCGGGGATTGTGCTGATGCTCTCCGTCGGAAGCGGTGTGGTCTGCGGGAAATACCTGGGGGAAAAGAACAACTCCGCGGCCGCGGGGACCTTTACAAAGACCAACATTATTATAGGTGTTTTCTGCGCAGTCTCGATGACGCTGGGATTTATCTTTCTCGACCCACTCATCTCGGCTCTCGGCGCGGAGGAGGTTTTGAGCGGTCTGGTGAAGGAATATCTCTTTATCATCCTCTTCTTCGTCCCCGGTCACGCCTTTTCCTTTGTTCTGTCGCAGTTCGTAAAGATAGACGGCCGGCCGCGTCTCTACTTCGCCTGTCTTCTCGCTGGAGCAGCCCTCAACATCGTCCTCGACGCTCTCTTCGTAGGTGTTCTCGGCTGGGGATTGAGGGGCGCGGCCCTGGCCACGAGCATCGCCTATTCCTTGAGCACCTTCGTTGTGCTTCCCCACTTCTTTACGGAAAGAGCACGCCTCAAGTTCGTCCGCCCCCGGGGTTCCTGGCGGCCCCTCTTCCGGGCGGTCTTGAACGGTTTTTCCGAATTCATCAACGAGATTTCCGCGGGGGTCGTCATCTTCATATTCAATCTCGTTATGATGCGCCGGTTCGGCCCGAGCGGAGTAGCCGCCTTCACCATCATCAACTACATCCTCTTCTTCGGACTTATGATCAGCTACGGCGTCGCCGACGCGCTTCAGCCTCTCTTAAGCACAAACTTCGGCGCCCGACAGGAGGAGCGGATCGGCGGATTTATCCGCTTAGGTCTTCTCGCCAACGGGGGAATGGGTCTCGTCATAATAGCCGTCATCCTTATCTTTCCGGCGCGGCTGATCGGAATCTTTTTAGGGGAGGGAGAAGTGGTAACCCTAGTCACCGCCCGGACATTTCTGCTCTATTTCTGGCCCGCTATGCTTGCCAACGGACTGAACATCGCCTTCTCGGCCTATTTCACCTCCCTCCACAAGGCCGCCCATTCCGCGGCAATAGCCCTCTCCCGCTCCCTAGGCCTCCCGGTACTCCTCGTCCTTTCGCTCTCGACCCTCCTCGGAGACGTCGGGATCTTCATCGCCATTCCCCTTGCGGAGTACGCGACACTGCTCCTGTCCCTATTCTTTTTCACCCGTAACCGGCCGCGGAAGGTCCTGGCCGCCGCCCGGGTGTGACGGCACTGAACGGTGTAGTAAATCTTCCTAAGGAACGAAAGATTCTTTGAGAAAGATGCCCAGGATATCACCGGATCGAAAGCATGAGGGCGTCCAAGTGCTCCAGGTTCGGTGAAAAATCCGCTTCTTCCGCTGCCGTCAATTCCTTTTCGAAATCTCTCGTTAGATCGTATCGATCGTACAGCTTGTCTCCCGGGACCTCCGTATCGATTGGAAGGTCCGGCCGCTCGATAAGAAACCATCCCGATATCCATCGGGTACGGTCCGCATCGAAACCTTGAAAGATGTAGAGAATTTTGCCGGGCACAGGCCATACCGTATCCTGCCCGAAAATGGTCAAAAAGCGGATCCCTTGGACAAAGTCGTTTTCAATTTTTTCCGCGTGAGCGATAAACAGCTGATGCGCCGGTGCATACGGGAAAACCGGAACATCATCCCGTGAGATATCGGTCCCCGGGGAATATAGGAGTTTTTCCAGCACAGCGATACTCTTTGCCGAGAGAGGGGGATTGCCGTCGTGTGTTTTTAAGGGATAGATGTATATACACCTTTTCTTTTCCGGTGCTTCCGTGAGGTGATACCCGGTAAGGGTATAAACGGAATGGGGAGGATAGTAAATTCCTGAATATGGGTCTTTGAAACCGGGTTCTCGACGAATATCAACCGAATCCGCAAGGGACGGCGCTAAGCGCAGCCTATTTCCTTCATGCTGAATCTCTATAAAAAGATCCAGAAAATATCCGTAGACCCATCCGGTAAGTTCACCCCGTCTGATCTTGAACCAGTGGGTGTTCATCTCCCCGATCTTAGTCCGGGAAGGACTTGTGTCGAGGACTTCCACTATCTCATCCACGGGCAACTGATCTAAGATTCGGGCCTCGAGATTCCAATTCTCTCTGACCCGCAATCCGCTTCCGTTGACCCGGCCGATAATCTTAGCCTCCTGAGCACAGATGGTTTGAGCGAGGATGATGAAAAAACAGACCAGGAGGAAAAACCGCGATTTCATACGATCCTCCTTGTGCAAAAATGATACCGTACCCCCGGAGATAATACAAGGATAGGATAACGAAAGTAAAAAATCCCACGATTCTCTTACAAACACACTAACAAGAAGAATTAATATCATTATAATGTTACATTTGTTTGATGACAAAGGCTAAAATCATCCGGAAGGTTTTCACCGACAGTCGGCTGTTCCACTCGGTAATCACGCTGATCAAACTCATCATATACGACTTCTTCGTCCCCCAGTTTCAGACGGTATTTTCCGGAAAGAACCGGCACATCGTCCGGGTCGATGGAGAGCTCGACCGTGCAATTCCCTTCGTCGAATCGGAAATCTACAATTACCTTTCGTTTACATCCCACTGGATATCCGCTCTGAGCTGGACACTCGAGGAGTTCGGCAGGTCGGCGACTGAGGAAATCAGGTCTTTCATCAGAGATCTATCAAACCTGCACGCGAAATCCGTGGAAGTCTATAGAGAAGTGCAGTCGACGACGACACGACCCCGGATTACTATGAACCCGCGTTACTGGGTCCTCTATTTTACGGACCCCCACGTTCACTGCGTACCGAGCCTTCATGTAAGCGAAATGGCGCTTACGTATATCCGCATGAAGTCGATTATCGAAAGACACGATGGAAAAAAATACTGCTCTATTCTCGATAAGTTTTTCGAGAAGGAAATAACAATCATCGAGTCGGTGCTCTATACGAAGCAGCACAGCCTCAACTGTGTCGCCGGGGGACTGTTTTTCCTTTCCGCGGTTTATCCGGAATTCGACGAAAGGTATGCAAACCAGTTTATCACCGCCCTCTTCAGAAAATCGGCCGGCCGGATAGAAAACCCGGAAAAATTACGTACCTACATACAAAATCACTACGACGACTTCCTGCGGCGGCACCGAAACGGTCACGATTACCGCCGCATACTCATCGATTTTCTCTACGAATTTCCCCGGGTATCCTCTATCCTGTGGGACAAATAAGGATAACTAGTTCGATCTGCGGAAACTGTTCAGCTTCCATGTGTATTCCTCCGCTGCCGCTTCCGCGAGGATTTGCAGATAGTTCAGGTACCTGTCCTGTTCGATCCGTCCCTCCGCTAAGGCTTGTTGCACCGCGCACCCCGGCTCGTGGCGGTGGGTACAGTCGGAAAAACGGCACTCCGCCGCCAGGGCATGGATGTCCTCGAAGGAGGTCCGGACTCCCCTTGACCGGGTCAAAAAGCTTTCGTACCTTGGGAAAATGGAAAGCCGCAGTGTGGATATTGCACTCACCGCCCACCTCTTATCCGGGAACATCACCGAAACCGCCGTGGAAATGGTAAAGCGGGCTGCCGATATCCTTAGCGGAAGACCGGCCATTGTTCTTTCGGGTGCGGGAATCAGCACCGATTCGGGAATTCCCGACTACCGGGGTCCGGGAACCATCAAGAAGAACCGTAATCCCGTTTTCCACACCGAGTTCGTGAACGAGGAGCAGGCCCGTCGGAGGTACTGGAGCAGGAGCTATCTCGGCTGGCCCCGGGTTCGTGACGCCCTGCCCAACCGGTGCCACTCGATCGTCGCGGAGCTCGAAGCGGAAAGTGTAATCACCGGCGTTATCACCCAGAACGTTGACGGACTTCATCAGGCTGCCGGGAGCCCGTCGGTCCTCGAGCTCCACGGTGCTTTGAAGCGTGTTGTCTGCCTGTCCTGCGGAAGGACGGAAGCCCGAGAATCGGTACAGAAACGGCTTGCTGCCGACAACCTCGGCTTCCCCGTTCCTCTCTCGGAGCGGGGGTCCCCGGTGGGCGGAACCTTACCGAGACACGGCGGCGATGCACGGAATGAGAAGATCGCTCCGGACGGAGACATCGAGCTGCCGGCATCGGCAACCGAGGGATTTCGCACTCCGAGGTGCCTTCTATGCGGCGGTGTGCTCAAGCCGGATGTCGTTTTCTTCGGAGATGCGGTGCCGACCGAGCGGCTGGTAAAAGCGCAGGCAATGGTAACGGAAGCGGAGGCCCTCCTCGTATTGGGGTCTTCGCTGACCGTCTTCTCGGGGTTCCGCTTCGTCCGACAAACGTGCTCCGAAAACAAGCCGATCGTTATCCTTACCCTCGGCCCCACCAGGGGAGACGAGCTTGCGGAAGCCAAGATCGATGCTCCGCTGAGACCCTCGCTGGAGCTCCTCCTCCGCTGCCTGGATCGAAAGGGCCTTTAACGCTACGGCGATCTTTAACGCCGTTTTTTCGCTGCACTCTTGTAAACCCACGCCGTAATCAGCCCCAGAAGAAATCCGCCGATGTGAGCGGAATACGCTACGCCCCCCACCGCTCCGCCGGCGGTTACCAATCCGCGAAGGACTTGAAACGCGATCCATATGCCGATTGCCCCGTAGGCGGGAAACGATAGGGGAAGCCAAATGAAAAGTACAACTACCCTTCTCCTCGGGAACAATACGATATACGCTCCGAGAATCGCCGAAACTGCTCCGGAGGCCCCGATAGTGAGGGTCTCGAGAGGCGCCCCCGCGAGAACGAGGGCCGCGACCTGTATCAGCAGCGATGCCGCACCGGCCGCTAAATAGAAGAGGAGAAAACTGAAGTGGCCGTAGGCATGCTCGATGTTGTCCCCGAAGACCCACAAGTAGAGCATGTTTCCGAGAAGATGAAATAAGCCTCCATGCAGAAAGAGGGTCGTAATAAGGGTCAGGTAGACGGGAAACGGCGTTTCCGGTATTTGAAACTCCCGGCCCCCAATAGCAATGGCGGTAAGGTCCCGGCCTGAAATTATTTCTGCTCGTCGCCTATCGGTATAAACATAGCCGCTCCTCGTCTTAATATAGTATCTTTCGCCGCGATCGTTTAGCATTTTCCCGCTGCGGATAGACCTGCTCGTTATAAGGGGCTATAATATTCACTACATTTCAAGTGGATTTGGGGTCCGGCGCATGAAAAAACTGTTATTACTCTTGAGCATAGCCGTCCTCCTGATCGGGTGTATCAAAGCCGATCCGGCGAACCGCTCAGACAAGCGCGCCGAAGACTATAGGATTATCGAGCCGGAAGATCCCCTTCCCCGGGATGATAGAAACTTCGGCATCACCGTCTCCGAAAGCAAGCACGGCTTCATGGCCTCCTTCGAGGAGTCCCGGGAAGCGGGTATAGGCATAGTGGAGATCAATCTGCCGTGGAATTATTTCGAGACCGCCCGGGGAGAATATCACGATCCCGAAGGATACCTCGAGTCATTGAGATTCTACACCGCGAACGGCATACGGGTCACCTTGAGCTTCGCTCTTATAAATACGGTAGCGTGGGAAGTCCCCGAATACCTCGAGGGGATAGAACCGAATGCTCCGGAGTTTATCCGGGCTTTCGAAAATGTCATCGATTGGATTTTTTCCCGGACCCTTCCGGAGGTCGATTTCGCCGCCGTAAGCGTGGGAAACGAGGTCGATTTGGTGCTGGAAGGAGAGGCTCAATGGCGGAGCTATACGGAGTTCTACGAGGCCGCCGCCGGTTATATACGCGCCGGATATCCCGGCATCCTGGTCGGTGTAAAGACCACCGTCATGAACGGATTGTTCGGAGACGAGGGGAAGGAGATCCGGGGAATAAACCGGTTCAGCGACGTCGTCATGCTCAATTATTATCCCCAGGGGGAGAAGTACAGGGTTAAGGAACCGACGGCGGTGTATGAGGATTTCGAGAGATTGGTACAACTATTTCCCGGGAGGGAGATTTGGATGACCGAGGTCGGCTACCAATCCGGCGGAACCTACTGCAACAGCAGCGAAAAAAAGCAGGCGGAATTCTTCCATCATCTTTTTTCCGCCTGGGACCGGTACGGGGGAACTATCAAAACCGTTCTGATCGACTGGCTCCACGATCAATCGCCTCAAACAATCGAGGAGTGGAAGGGATACTACGGAAGCGATCCCGCCCTGGTAGAGTTTCTCGCCACTCTAGGTCTCAGGCATTACGACGGAACCGACAAGCCCGCATGGCTCCAGGTCAAACGGGAAGCTCAGGCGCGGGGATGGGGAAGATAGACCCCGGCCCCGGCAGCGTGGTCTTGGTGGTCGGCGCCTCGTCGGGCATCGGCCGGGCATGCGCAGAACGCCTTCACCGCAGCGGCTACCGGGTCTACGGCACGAGCCGGCGGGCGTCCTCTCCCGGAGCCGGAGTCGGACAGACAAGCGGCGGTTACGCCGGCGGCATGGAAATGATCCCCATGGACGTGGACGATGAAGATTCGGTCACCATAGGAGTCGGTTACGTCATAGAAAAAGAGGGGCGCCTCGACGCGGTCGTCAACAGCGCGGGGTTTGCCTTGGCGGGCGCCGTGGAGGATACCACGGTCGAGGAAGCCAAGTCCCAATTCGAGACAAACTTCTTCGGGGCCCTGCGCCTATGCCGGACGGTCCTTCCGGTTATGCGGAAGCAGGGACACGGATATATCGTCATAATCGGCTCGGCGGCGGGCGTCGTCTCCCTCCCCTTTCAGGGAATCTACAGCTCGAGCAAGTTCGCCTTGGAGGGATTGGCGGAAGCGCTGCGCATAGAAGCCGCCCCGTTCGGCATCCGGGTCGTCATTGCAGAGCCGACCGATTTTAGGACCGGCATTACCGCGAGCCGCCGCATGGCGGCCGCCGCGGCTGTGGGCGACTCACCCTATGGGGACCTGTTCGCAACCGCTCTTGCCGTAACCGAATCAGGAGAGTCCCACGGTCCGCCGCCGGACCGGATAGCGCGGCTCATCGAAAAGATACTCGAAAAGCCCGCACCCCGCCTTCGATATCCCGTGGGGCCTCTCTCTAGAATCACCGTTCTTCTCAAACGGCTTCTTCCCTCTAAGATCTATGAGCGAATAATCATAAAGCATTTCAGACTGCTGTAAAGGCGCGGTTAGGCTGTATCACTCCCTCATAAGAGAGGTAGAGACCAGGCTCGGGGCTGAGGGAACGGTTCAGACGGCATGCGAAACGGCTCGTGCCGGCGGCGTTCGTTTTCGTCCTCGGACTCGCGTCTCTGGGGTGGCCTATCAGTAAAGGCTCCGTATCTCGATGCCTTTATCGCGGACAAGAACATCGCCGTTGTCGTAGTTTCCCGGGACAAGCAGAAGTGGGGACACATGCCTTCTCCAAGCTCCGGAAGAAGGGGTAACCTACTACCCCTCGGTAAGTATGCTTCCCCGGGAGAAAAGATTGGAGACGGTACACGATTTCTGCCCCCTCATGTTCTTCCCGCCGGTGGGAGCTCACGGGGTGTACCGCTTTTTCAAGAAGCTCTTCGGCGGATATCCGAAGGACTACAGCGAAGCGTAAGAGGTAGAGAGTGCCCCCGATCGTGGGGATAAAAATCCGGGCAATCAGGCCGCCGCATACCGGGGATACCACGGGGTCTCCTCCTTCAAGGGTGTTGCGTAACACCTGTACCAGCAATACCATTCCGGCTCGCTCAAATCCAGGTGACTCACGAAGAAGCGGCGCGTGAAGAACCGCTTCCATAATCTCGTGATCGAAGCGGTCGCAATGC
>CAZXMO010000089.1:0-10157 GCA_964641125.1 uncultured Spirochaetales bacterium | reverse complement strand
GCGGTCGGGGAAACCTTCGGCGGGCGGCCGGGTTTTTCCGAAGGTACCCCCTGGTATCAGGGGGACCACATGGTTTTCGCCCAGAAGGGAGTCCCGGCGATAGCCTTTGCTTCCGAGAAGATGACGGAGTTCATGTCCTCCTATGCCCATACCCGGCTCGATACGCCGGATTTGGTCGACTGCGGGAAGCTTGTCGATTTAGCGGAGGCCTTGGCGGCTCTTACGCGGGAGCTCCGAATTTGACCCCCGGAAATAATATCCCTAACTTCTATTCACGGCCCGTGCGAAACTTGCGAAGAGAAAGGCACGAGGTTATGGGAGGAAAATAATGGCATCTCAAAAGAGCAAGCTCCTCGAGGAGAAGCGCCTCGGGGTCGAAGAAATTAGACGAAGGATAGATCCGGATAAGTTCGATTTCAAGACTACCGACGACGTGAAAGCTCTTGTCGGGACGGTCGGACAGGAGCGGGCATTGGAAGCCCTCGAGGACGGCCTCAATATGAAGATGGCCGGGTTCAACGTCTACGCAAGCGGCCGGACCGGGACGGGACGGAACTCGACGGTCCGGGCCCATGTCGATGCCTTAGCCGCGGAGATGCCGATGCCCGACGATTGGGTGTACGTCTATAACTTCGACGAGGAGGAGAAGCCCCGGGCGGTCCGTCTTCCCCCCGGGAAAGGAAGGGATCTCGCCAAGGACATGGACGGCTTTATCGAAGAGGCCAAGCAGGAAATACCGAAGGCCTTCGAGAGCGAGGAGCACGCCAAGGAGAAGGCGGGGACCGTCCAGAAGGTCAAGGAGAAGCAGGAGGAGATGCTTCGGGATCTGGATAAACAGGCGAGGGAAGAGCTCGACCACACCATTCGGGCGACACCCCAGGGACTGAACACGGTTCCCCTGGACGACGAGGGCGAGCCGATTTCCCAGGAGGATTTCGAGAAACTCGACGAGAAGAAGAAAGAGGACCTGAGAGAGAAGAGCAAGAAGCTCCAGCAGATGATTGCCGAGGCGATGTCCCAGGCCAAGCGGATGGAGAAGGAGATGAAGGAGGAAACCCAGGAGCAGGACCGGAAGGTCGCTCTCTTTGCGGTGGGACACCTAATCGACGATCTCAAAGAGAAATATAAAGGCTTCGAGGAGCTTCAGGAATACTTCGACGACATCAAACAGGATGTCATCGATAATCTGGACGCCTTTACCGAGGAGCAGAACCAGCAGCTCCAGATGCTGGGTATGAAGGCCAAGAAAGAGCAGGCCTTAAAGAAGTATAAAGTAAACGTCTTTGTCGATCATCGGAACTCCGAGGGCGCACCGGTTATAGACGAGCGGAACCCCACCTACTACAACCTCTTAGGGAAGCTCGAGTATCAGGCCCAGTTCGGTGGGATGTCCACCGATTTTTCCATGCTCAAGGCGGGGGCCTTCCAGAAGGCGAGCGGAGGATTTCTCATCCTCCAGATTTTGGATGTTCTCCGCCATCCCTTCGCCTGGGAGGGACTCAAACGAACTCTGCGCACCGGCAAGGCGAAGATCGAGAATATGTGGGGGGATTACCAGGCGGTTCCTGCGGCAACCTTAAAGCCCGAGCCGATCCCGGTGGATGTAAAGGTGGTCCTTGTGGGAAGCCCGATGGTATACCAGCTTTTGAACGCCTATGACAACGATTTTCACAGGCTGTTCAAGGTCAAGGCCGATTTCGACATGGAGATGGATTTTACCGATGAGCATCTCAAAAAATACGCCGAGTTTGTCCAAGCCCGGTGCGAGGAGAATGATCTTCCTCCCTTTACAAGGGAGGCCGTCGCTCGGATCGCCGAGGAGGGGACCCGATTGACCGGACATCAGGAGCGGCTCTCCGCCCGGTTTCTCGCGGTGGCTGATCTGATCGCCGAGGCGGGGTACCGGGCCAAGCAGAAAGGCGGTAAGAAAGGCGGGAAAGCAAAGAGAGTCGAGGTCGATGACGTCAAGACCGCCATCGACGCCTGCCGCCGCCGGTCCCGGATGATCCAGGACAAGATCCAGCGGATGATCGAGGAGGACGTAATCCTCATCGACACTAAGGATTCCGAAACCGGGCAGGTCAACGGCCTTGCGGTCCTCGACATCGGGGACTACCAGTTCGGCAGGCCCAACAGGATAAGCTGCGTCACCTCCGTCGGACGCGGCGGGGTGGTAAACATCGAGAGGGAGAGCAAGATGAGCGGAAGCATCCACGACAAGGGGGTGCTTATCATGAGCGGTTTCGTCCGCCGAAAATTCGGCCAAGACAAGCCGCTTGCCCTAGATGCGAGCATCGGTTTCGAGCAGTCCTACTCCGGCATCGAGGGAGACAGCGCCTCCTGCGCCGAGCTCTACACCCTCCTCTCCTCGCTGTCGGACCTGCCCCTGAGGCAGGACATCGCGGTTACCGGATCGGTCAACCAGCGCGGGCAGGTGCAGCCGATAGGAGGAGCCAATGAGAAAATCGAAGGCTTCTTCGAGGTGTGCAGACTCAAGGGTTTGACCGGCGATCAGGGCGTTATGATCCCCTCCCGGAACGTCCGCCACCTCATGCTCAACGACGAGGTTGTCGAGGCGGTGGAAAACGGGAAATTCAACATCTACGCAGTGGACACCGTGGAGGAAGGGATCGAGATCCTCACCGGTGTCGAGGCGGGAGTCAAGGACGACAACGGAAAGTACACCGAAAATTCGGTCTACGGCCGCGCCGACCGCCGCCTCCGCGAGATGGCCGAGGTTCTCAAAGATTTCGGGCCGATGCAGCAGGAGCAGGGCACCGTTTAACCTTCCTCTTTCCGCGATAGATACCGGTCGAGGTAGTAGGCGGACATGATGTACCGAGCACTACGCCGGCTGTTCCCCGCGGGTTACGCTGTAGTAGAGGACGGCAAAGGCGGCGGAAATCCACATAAATGAGACAATGACCCCCACCCCTAGGGCGATGAGTCCGCCGATTACTATGGGGACGGCCAAAAGGCCCATCAGAAAAATAGTGACCCCGTGCCCCTTGGTCATCCGCCAGCTCGTGGTGATGGCCTCGGTCACTCCCATCCGGCGGTCGATGACAAGGTACGGAACAAAGACCAGGCGGACCGCGAATATTATTCCGGGTACGATGAAAAAGACGAGCCCCGCGATGATTATGAGTGCGGTAAGCACTCCCGCGCCGACGGCATTCCAGTAGTTCCGGGTAAATACGGCGAACATATCGCCGACACGTACTTCCTCGCCCCGGGCGGCCTTTAGGAAGGCCCAGTTAAAGCTCATCGATATAGGGCCTGCCAAAAAGACCCAATAGAGGGTGGAGAAGAGCCCCGCCCCCGGCCCGGCCCCGAAATCCCCTCCGTGCTGATAGTACCTCCCCGTCCAGTTCGTCGGTGCCTGGATGACGATAAAGATAAGGGTAATTCCTAAAAGGATCCCGAAGGTCGCGAAGATCATTTTCCATCCCTGCCGGTAATTATCTTCACAGGTCAAATCGGATATGTAATTCCTATTTTCGTCGGTCACTGTGGTCCTCCTGTTTTATTCCGCCGTGGCGGTTCGTTGATTGTACGGTACATTGCCGGGGGTTGCCTCGCTTTCACGCACTTTCTTTGATTTAAAATATAATTCTATGAGCTTCTCGATACAATTATCTTCTTCGGGCACATCACCGCATGAAGTTACGAAGAGGATTGTCGTATCGGTGAAATTCTTTCCCTCGAGGAATGAACACACCCGGGAATCGATCCTCCCGACCCGTACAGTGCAGACAAAGAGAACTGCGCCGCATCTCGTTCTGCGAGAACCCGAAGTTGCGACCGAAGGGAGCAATTTGGGCGTAGCGGAGCCGGATACTCCCTGTTGTGTGCTGTGCTTGGAGGATCTATTCTTCTTGTTTCCATTTTAAGGCAATAACTATTATTGCAATCATACAGATTGTTTCAATGGAGGCAAAGAAATAATAATGCAAATAATTACTACCTCCTCCGATTACAAATAATATTGTAATAATAGCAGCAGCAACATTAAGAATACGATTTATTTTTCGACTCAATATTTTTGAGAGAAAAATCATCACTATTGGTATTTGCAATAAAAAAGCAAAAACCAACAAAAGAGGCTGAGTAATTTTTACGTCTGTTGTACCTTCAATCACCTGCTTCATCATTCCAGGTGTGATAAAAGATAAAATGTCTGCAAAAATCATCGTAAACATTACAACAATCCAAAGTGTTGATATTGTTTCGGTTACCTTCATATTTTTGTTCATAAATAAATTCCTTGTATATTGTTTATTGTGAGCCCAAGCTTTTTGTACAACCGTGGGATGCTGCAGTCTGCTCGCTGAGACCCAAGATACGGAAGTACCAATCCTCAGACCCGATCTCATTGATGACCGCGGCTCCTCCGGTTCCATTTTTTTCCTTCTTTGTTCCGCGTTTCATCGTTTTACGCTTATTCCATTGCCGTCGCCCCACAATGATCTTAGATGCATTGAGTATGTCCATTCGCGCATCCTAGGATTCGTTCTCCACGGCGGGCTCGTCTTCCATGTACCGGCGCAGCTCCCGCTTCCTCTTCTTTTCGGTCCGGCGGCAGCTTTCTTCGTTGGGGATACGGATCCCTTTGAACAGGATGAAACTCAAGGCAAGCAGTCCCCAGGCCTTCCAATAATTGATGAGCGGAAGTCCGAAGATCTCGGGCATCAGCCAGTTCCACAGGAGCATCACTATCCAGCCGAAGAGGGCCGTAAAAGCTATAAATCCGATGCCGAAGAGGATTCCCCACATGATCTTTTGAGACAGGCTTCGATCTTCCCACCAGGCGTCCATGTCGAAGCCGTTTTCGCCTTTGTAGCGACCCCGGCGGGAACGGTCATTCCCAGGTACACTGTTCTCCGGCACGCCGCCGGACACGTTCCCTACACTGTCGCTGTTTTCGTAATCTGACATCTCTTTCCTCCTTCGGGACTTGTCCCGGTATTCCTATTATTCGATCCAGTGTTTAAGAGCCCGAGAGAGATTCTTCACGGCGTACCGTTTCCGAGCGGTCAGTGTGTCGATGCTCTCCCCCGTTGTTTCCGCGATCTCACGGAAGGTCATTCCCCCGAACACCTGGGCCTCGATGACCCTCCGCTGCGGCGGGGGAAGGGCCCGTAGGGCGTCGTCTAAGGCGTCCACCATGCAGGACCGGACGTACCCGTCCAGGGGGTCCAGCCCGGTACCTGCGACGATCTCCCGCAGAGTCTCCTCGGCGACGTCGGTCACACCGGAGGCTACCCGAACCCGATCATGCCGCCAGGCATCTATAACCCGACGGGTGAAGAGGGTATTTATCCATCCCGGCAGGTTCCGAACCCCCGCGATGATCGGAAGGTGCTCGAGGGTCTCGGCATAGACGTCGTGCACCAGATCCTCCGCATCCTCCAAGGAGCGCCCCGCCGCGCGCAGCCGGGCGAGAAAGCGTGGTTTTTCGCTGGTATAAGCCTTTTCAATACGGCTGCGGACTTCATTCTTTTCCGGTTGTGAATCATCTTTCATGGTCTACATATTTATCGACGTACCGGAGGCGATTTTAGTGTAATGAAATACGGAGTTTGTACTTTTTCGGAGAATAAATATGTAACAGATCTATTGAATCGGGACCGATGTAAAAATTCAATTCAGCCGGCTCTCGGGGAGTTCTTCTAAGGGCTTTTGGCTATGGAGACAGGATCCTCATGTTTCGAATCAGTCCGAGCATGTCCACGCTGCAGCACCTCTTGAAGGCGGGCTTGCCGTCGTGAAGTTCTTCGACCACGAGGTAGTCGGTGCACGCGGGTATCTGGACGAGGGTACCTTCGGCTTTCTTCCGCAGGAGCCTTCGAGATTTCATAATCTTTCGGAGGGTGTAGGTCCGTCCGGTATCGGTGTCGTAGAAGGCGTCGTTCCCGGCCCTCGCCCGGAGGGCGAGGATTGTCCAGGCTATGCGCGCGCGGCGGCCGTCATCGGTGAATACCTCGTAGTTTTCTTCTTCCACCTCCAGGGTCATCCCCGGGGTAATCTCGATGTCCTTCCAGTAGAGTCCCATCGGGATCAGTATAGGGGATAAACTCGGTTTATTACCACACGTTATTATTGCCTGATGAGTCTACTCGGACGAGAACCCTCACTCCTGAAAGGAATGCGCAGGTCTTTTCTCCAAGGCATAGACAGTGCCCTCGTTCGTGGGGATTCTATCTGTTTACACAGACCCCTTGTCCCAATAAGATGTAGACTCCCATGTTAAAAACATACCGGTCCTTAGGACCGTATCTGAAAAAACAACGCCTATTCTATATTTTCGGTATCCTCGCCCTCCTTATCACCGCGGGGGGCCAGATTATAATACCCCAGTTCATAAGGCGGGCCGTGGACCTCATCACCACGGGAGACTTTACCCTAGGAGGGGTGCTTATAATCGTTCTCGGGATGATCGGGACCGCCTTGGGCATTTCGGTTTTCCGTTATGCCTGGAGATTCTTTATCCAGTCCGCGTCGAGGAACATCGAAGCGGAGCTCAGGGAGGATTATTTCGCTAATCTCTTGAAATTGTCCTCCGGATTTTTCGGGCGATACAAGACCGGCGATCTCATGGCCCGGGCGACGAATGATATGCGGGCCGTCCGCATGGCGACGAGCATGGCCTTAGTCGCGGCAGTGGACGGGATTTTTATGACCGCGGGTATCCTTATCCTCCTGTTCATTCAGTATCCGAGGCTGACCTTGTTCACCATCATCCCCCTTCCTTTCATAACCTTCCTTCTTCTTGGGTTCGGCTCCCTCATAGGTGAACGGTTCAAACGGGTCCAGGAGGGGTTTTCCCATCTGAGCGATCAGGCGCAGGAGGTGTTTTCCGGAATCAGGATCGTCAAATCCTTCGTCAAAGAAAAATACTTTCTGAGAAAGTTCGGTTCGGTGAATAAAGATTACCAGATCAGAAATTTGAAACTCGTGCGGCTGTGGGGGCTTTTCTTTCCCCTGGTCTCTTTCCTTGCGGGGATGACCAACCTGATCCTTCTCCGTGTCGGGGGAGGGATGGTGATAACCGGCGAGATAAGCGAGGGGGATTTCGTCGCGGTCCTGGCGTATCTGAATATGCTCATCTGGCCGATGATGGGAGCGGGCTTTACCGTCAATCTTCTGCAGCGGGGTGCCGCTTCCCTGGGAAGGATCAACGAGGTGCTGCACAAGGAACCGGACATCGAGAATCCCGAGAACGGTATCCGCGAGCCCGCGAAGGGAGAAATAACCGTACACAACCTTACATACGCGTATCCCGGGAGCGGGGAGCCGGTCCTCGAGGATGTGTCGTTTCAGGTTCCCCGGGGCGCTATTCTAGGGATATTGGGACGCACCGGATCGGGAAAGAGCACCCTCCTCAATCTCCTGCCGAGGATATTGGATCCCCCGCCGGGGACGGTATTCCTCGACGGACGGGACGTCCGGGACTATAATCTGCAAGCTCTCCGGAAGAGCTTCGGTTTCGTCCCGCAGGACAGTTTTTTGTTTTCCCTGTCCATCGAAGACAACATCGGATACGGCCTCGATGAAAAGAATGAAGAAGTCGTCGCCCGGGTCGCCGAGGTCTCCACGATCGACCGGGACGCGGAGGACTTCTACGCCGGATTCGACACCCTGGTCGGGGA
Organism: uncultured Spirochaetales bacterium; assembly: GCA_964641125.1. GTDB lineage: Bacteria > Spirochaetota > Spirochaetia > SPDA01 > CAZSGZ01 > JBKHAJ01. Next base: position 2,505 of record CAZXMO010000089.1, on the reverse strand, counting down.
AAGAGGTATTACCTTGTCCGGGGGACAGAAGCAGCGGGTAGCCATCTCACGGGCCCTGGCAATCGAGGCCAATATCCTGGTCTTCGACGATGCCCTGTCCGCCGTGGATACCGAGACCGAGGAGAAGATCCTTACCGAGCTCCTCGAATACCGGAAAGGAAAAACGAGCATCATTGTGTCCCACCGGGTTTCGACCCTGTCCACCGCGGACAGGATCATCGTTCTCGACGGGGGAAGGGTAGTACAGGAGGGGACCCACGAAGAGCTCATGTGCGAAGAGGGGTTTTACCGTGAGGTATACATTCTGCAGTCTCTCGACGCGGATACCGGCTTGTCCGGCTGCGGGAACCGGGACGAAGAGGATTCGGAGTAAGGTATGGCGGACATCGCGGCCGATATAGACCGGGAAGACATCGTCAAAGGGTACGATCCGGTCATCATGAGACGCCTCTTGGGGTATCTTAAGCCCTATACCGTGGCGGTCGTCTTCGCGGTACTCGCCCTCCTGATCGCCACCGCGGCGGAACTCTTTGTACCTGTCGTTCTCAAGAGGTCGGTAGATTCCTATATAACCGTCTCGTGGTTCCGGGTGACCGAAGCTGAGGCGGACGATCCGGAGCTGACCGGAGCGGTGGGAGACGAAAGGACAGTGACTCTCGGCGGGTACGTCTATATCAGGGACGATGTTCTTAAGGATCTGACCGCCGTCGAAAAAGAGAGCCTCCGGCAAAGGAACATTCTTACCGGCGAGAGGTTCTACATAGTACGTAACGGAGATCCTGAAGCGGTTCCCCTCGAAGAGCTGCGCGATATGACGAAAGAGGAGCGCAGGGAGCTTCGCCGGAGCGACTTCGACGGCCTCAACCGGATGAGCCTGGTGATGGGCGGGCTTCTTCTTGCGAGCCTTGTCTTCTCCTTCCTGCAGATCTACCTGATGGCTTACGCGGGACAGGGTGTTATGAAGAGCTTGAGGATGCACCTCTTCGGCCACGTGCTCGGGCAGTCTCTCTCCTTTATCAATCGGAATCCCTTAGGAAAGCTCGTCAACCGGGTTACTAACGACGTGGAAACCGTCAATGAGCTGTTTACCACAGTCCTCATCAGTCTCCTCAAGGACGTGGCGATAATCGCGGGGGTTTTTGTGACTCTGATTGCGTTAGATACCCGGCTGGGTCTTATGAGCCTCGCGGCTCTGCCGGTGGTTGCGGCGGTTACCGTGGTCTTCAGGTCCCGGGCCCGGGAGGCCTACCGGAAAGTCCGGCTCCATACCTCCCGGGTCACCGCCTTCCTTTCGGAGCATATTTCCGGCATGTCTATCGTCCAGCTCTTCGTCAGGGAAAAACAGACGGCGGATGAGTTCGGCAAGCGCAACTCCGATCTCCTCGATGCAAACCTTATGGAGATGCGGGTCTTCGCGGTTTTCCGTCCGGTCATCGATCTTCTCCAGTCGATTTCGGTGGCCCTTATTATCTACGCGGGTTCGCGGTTCCTCCTCCGGCAGGAGCTTTCTTTAGGGATCCTCATTGCCTTTATCAATCTGATCCGTCAGTTCTTCCGCCCGGTCATGGACATATCGGAGAAGTACACCATCCTCCAGAGCGCGATGGCGGGAAGTGAACGGGTGTTTTCCCTCCTCGACGAGGAGGACCGGATACCCGATACCGGAACTAAGCCTCTTCCGCGTACCGAAGGCGGCCGGGTCGAGTTCAGAAACGTGAACTTCAGCTACAAGGAGGGCGAGCCGGTCATCCGGGACCTCAGTTTTACCGTACAGCCGGGAGAGACTGTGGCCGTCGTGGGTTACACCGGAGCGGGAAAGACCACCATCGCCAACTTGTTGGCGCGGCTTTGGGACATCGATTCGGGGTCCATCCTTTTAGACGGTATCGATATCCGGGAAATCCCCCTCAGTGTTCTTCGGGAGACTGTTCAGCCGGTTCCCCAGGATGTGTTTATTTTGACCGATACAGTACGGGAAAATATCGCCCTAGGCCTCGAGATACCGGAGAAGGAATTGACCGAAGTCGCCTCTCACGTGCAGGCGGACCGGTTTATCGAGGCGATGCCGGAGGGTTACGATACCCGCCTGACCGAACGGGGCGGCAACATCTCCACGGGACAGCGGCAGCTCATCTCCTTCGCCCGGGTCTTAGCCCACGATCCGCGGGTGATCATTCTAGACGAAGCCACTTCGAGTATCGATACCGAGACCGAACAGCTCATCCAGAACGCCATCGGCGAGCTGATGCGGGACCGGACCTCCCTCGTCATCGCCCACCGATTGTCCACCATCAAGCATGCCGACCGGATCTTAGTCCTCCACAAGGGACGCCTCGTCGAGGAGGGAAACCACGAGGAGCTCCTCGCCGAGAACGGGATGTACGCCAAGCTATATTCGCTGCAGTTCGGATAGAACCCGCGGTGTAGTTTTTCATGCTTCCCTACCTCTTAGAGAGTGCCCCCGATCGTGGGGATTGAATCAGGAGAAGACTTTTCCTTGTATAC
>CAZXMO010000088.1:3507-10373 GCA_964641125.1 uncultured Spirochaetales bacterium | reverse complement strand
ACCCCACATGACGAGTTCTTAGACCTGGAGCCGGCCGGAGAAGACCGGCGTGTTCGAACACTTCAGCTGAAACCGATTTCTCCGGGATCGATTACCTCCTGCTCCACACCCTTTCCGTGTATCCGGATTGCTCTTTTGAGGTCTTCGAGCTTAGGCGACGTCACCATCTCGAGACGTTTGAGCCGGTTCTCGGACAGAGGATACCCGTAGGGGCGGTACCGCTCGTAGGTAGGCACGTCCATCCCGTAGGGTTCGGCGCCCCCCGCCGCGGCGTCGGTTTCCTCGAAGATAATAAGCCCGTCCGGGTCCAGATCACCGTGGTGATAGATTTTCGCGCCGGAGGCGGCGAGTATCCGGACCGCCGCGGACGCGGCTGAATTGAGGTGTCCCCCGGTGTAGAGGAACCCGTCGAACCGGGCCGCCGGTCCCTCCGAGGACGACGCGTAGACGTAGAAGGTCTCCTTGTTCTCGATACACAGGACCGCGGGGTCGGGTCCGGGAAAGCGGACCGTTGTCAGAGAGCCCGCCGTCGGGAGAGGCAGGGTGATGATTCGACCGCCCCCGTCCCACTCACAGCCGTCCGGAAAAAGGAGGGTCCCCTCGAGGGCGACCGTCGTTTCCGGATACGAGCGGACGAGGCCGAGGTCCTCGTACAGGGAACTCCCCGTCACAGCTCGGGAGAGGGTGTCGGCGGCTTTTGAAAGGGCCTCGATCCGTTTCCCGTCGCCGAAGAGACGGACGCTCAAGGCCCGAAGCGGGAGCTTCGCGGCCTCCGAGGGATTGAGGTCGAAGAGGACGAGGAGGTCCGTCAGGTCTTCCGCCGGGGAGGCCGAGCCGGGGAGGAGGGGCTGATACGCCGTAAGCCGTGCTTCGGCGAGCTCTTTAACCGCCCGCCCCGCCGGTGTAGCGGGGGTAAAGGTGCGGAGGAGGGCGAGCATCGTTTTTCTCACGTCTCCGGGAAAGGGGGTTTCGGCGAGTGCGTAGAGTTTACGGGGGTCTTCCAGGTAGAGGGCCTCCACCCGGTCGTTTTCACTGAACCGCTTCCACCGGACCGAGAGGACCCCTTCTGCGGTTAGGGTGTCCACCGCTCGGAGAAACCCCTCTTTTGCGTCCACATCCCTTTCGATCTCCGGAAATATCGTTTCCCATCCTCCCTTGCGCAGTTTCCTGCCGCCCCGGTAATGGGCGGCCTCGGGAAAGCTCTCCTTGAACACCTCGAGGATCCGAAGGGCGTATCGGTTGAGGAGAGGAGGGCTCACCCTTCCTCTCCCGGGAGGACGGCGTAATCCCTGATAAAGGCGGTGTAGTCTTTTCTTAAGACCAGATTGGTCCGGTCCATATACGGGGCGATCGCTTCTATCTTTTCGGTGGGGACCGCGGTTATCACCTGCATGTTCAGCCGTTTGAAGAAATCGACCATCTTCCCGATCCGCTCGTCGTCCATTTTGTTGAAGGCCTCGTCGAAGAGGACGAGGCGGACCGCGTCGGGCTCGTCTTTGTAGAACCGGTAGAAGCTCGCGGCGATGGCGACGTAGTAGGGGGTCTGGGTCTCCCCTCCGGACTTTTCCTTTAAGACCTTTGCCAGGGACGATTCGAGGGGCTTTCCGGTCCCGGCGTCCGGGGTGTCGAGGTGCTTGATCCTGATGTCGTACTGAAAGTAGGTGCGGTAGTCGCAGATCTCCCTGACCTCCTCGGAATCGAGGTCGTTTTCCAGGATAGAGGAAAAGAGACGCTCGATACTTTCCCGCTCCTCCTCATCGGTGAGAATCTCGAAAAGAGTTCCGTCGGTCTGCCGGATTTCCGCCGCGCTCTTGATCACATCCAAGACCTTCCTCTTCTCCGGCCGGTCCTCGATGGCGAAGCGGTATTGGTCCTGTCCGAATCGGATGATATTCAGGGTGTAATTGATGTCCTTGAAGCTTTCCCGCGCGTCGGTGATGTATTCGTTCAGCCGGGCGACAAAGTGTTCACGGAACTGCCGTTCCGCCTCCTCCCGGGCCCGGCGGATTTTTTCCCGGTATTCGGGAAGCTCGGTGTCCCGGTAGATGTGGAGGGTCTCGCTGAAGTCCTTGGATTCGTAGGCGGTGTTCAAAAAGATGTTGAAGGCATGATTGAATCCGTTCTTCTTTTCCATGAGCCTGGTAAGGGTGTTCTCCTTCCTGGTCTTGAGTCCCCGCATGGAGCTCTCGTACCGGGCGATAATACCCGTATAATCGACCGCTCCGCCCTTGCGTTCCGATTTTATCCGTTCGGCGTAATAATCTTCGAACTCTCCGGTACGGGTCTCGTATTCCTCGAGGAACCCGGCGAGGATCGAGACGAACCGTTCCCTCTCCGCCGTAAGCCGTCTGAGCTCAGTTTCGTATCCTTCCTTCCGGGACCGGGCGGCCCCGAAGTCAACGGAGAGGGCTTCGATTTCTCTCTCCGTGCTCCGGATACTCTCGGTAATACCCGATATCTGCATCTGCATTTCCCTAAAGGCCCGGATATCTATCGCGGAGATCCGCCCGGTTATCTCTTCTTTTTCTTGTTCGGCCCGGGAAAGGTCCTCAGCAGCGCCTGCGAGCTCGACGCATTCGTGAAGGAAGCGGAAGACCTTCCGAATCAGCTCCTGTTTCGTTTCTAATCTCCGTACTTCCGCCGAAACCTTCTCCTCGGCCGCCTCGCCGGCGGCGATAGCTTTTTTGAGCTGTTCCGCCCGCATCCGCTTCGCCTCGGCCCCGATGTACCACCGGGAATAGACCGACTCCTCGATCCGCACCGCCGTATGGTCGGCGAACCGCATACAGTCCCGGGTAATCGATTTGCCGTGGGCGGTCAGGTTCTCCCGATCGGTACGGACCACATCGCCTAACAGCCGGACCATATACCGCCTCGCGGGGGGGGTCGCGGCTTCCGTACATTCGGCAAGGGACCCCGGGTCTATCTCGCTTCCGTGCATTCGCCTCAAGTCCGGAAGTCCCGCCCCGGCGGTGGAAGCCGGCTGGTCCCGGTACACCTCGAGGGCCTTGCTGAAGTCCTCTTCCGGAACGAGGAGGTCGAACCTTCGGTCCCCGAGCCATCCTTCGACGGCGTTCCGCCACCCGGGGTCGGTCACCTCTAGGAGGTCCGCGAATACCGCCGCGGGTATTCCCGCGTCCGCAAGCGCCCGGCGCAGATCTTCCGTGCCCGAGGGATAGGTGAGGAGTCCTTCCTCGAGCCGCCGGAGCTCATCGTTCAGATCCCGCCGTTCGGCTTTGAGACGCCGGAACTCGTTTTTGGCCTCCGCGAGAAGATCGGCGGTCTCGGCGAACTCGGTGTCGGCGGTATGTATTTCCTCCTCTATCCGCGGGCTGACCCTCCGCCCGAGGGCCTCGGAGCACTCTTCGATCAGTGTCTCGAACCTCCGTTTTCGGCCTTCTTCCCGACGTATCCGCTCTTCTAAGGTATGAAGATCCCGACTGAGCCGTTCGTAGAGGCGGTGCTGGTCGTTCTCCGCTAAGGCGAACTGGAGCTCCTGCCGCTGCCCTTCGAGCCGCTCCCGCCGCTCCCGGGATTCCGAAAGGTTCCGTTCCAGGGCCTTGATTTCCCGTTTTGCCTCCTCCGCCCTTCCCCGGACGGTCCTCATGTCCTGTTCGAGGGCCTCGACATCGATTCTCCGCTTAAAGTATTCCTGCATCAAAATCTGACCGTCGAGACGCCGGCATTCCCGGTCCAGTCCGTCTATCTCCTCGAGGCGCTCTATCTTCTCCTCCATGGCCCTCGCTTCCCCTTCCGCCTCCTTGTAATTGGCCAGGTTCTCCCGCATGGCGGAGATGTCGACGATCCGCTCTTCGAGGATGTAGCTGCAGACAAAATCGTTTACCGAGGTGAAGGGGGTAAAATTGACCGAACGCACCAGCGCCTCGAGGTAGGGGTTGAAATGAACGTTGCGGCGGTGGACCTTGAGGAGATGGGTAAGCCGGGAATTGTACTCCTTTTTGGTGCTGCATATCCGCCCGCCGAGGGCCTTGATTCCGTCCTTGAAAATACCGGGGGGAAGATAGGTACCGTCTCCGTAGACAGGGACATCGTCGATACGCCCCTCTTCGAGAATCCATAGATGTTCCCGGGTTTCCCCGTCGGCGAAGGCCTCCACTAAGATACCGGAACAGAAGCTCTTTTCGAGGTCCTCGAATTCGAGGATAACGTGGGTAAGGCAGTCTCCGCGCAGGAAGTCGAGGGTGTCCGAACCGATCCGGCACCGGCAGTATCCCGAAAGGGTCCTCCCGGTGCGGGTTTCCGAGGCCGCGGCATTGAACCTTATCTTACCGATGTTGGCGACTAGGGCGTACTGAAGGGCGTCGATTACGGTGGACTTCCCGGACCCGTTGTCTCCGGCGAAGAGTGTCGTCGGACCGAAATCGACGGTGCTGTCGGTAAAGAAGTGCCAGTTGACCAGCCGGGCCCTGTTGAGAAGCAGCATTATTCTTCCTCCTCCTCTTTCCTGAATGATGAAATACGTTCGTGCATCTCCTCGATTGCCATGCCGTCGAGGGCGAAGGGGATGCTCGGATACAGGACGATCTTCGCCTCCGGGTCCCCTTCGTCGCCTAAGACCTTGATGAGCCTCAATGCCTGAAATCTCCTGAGGAGGAAAATAAGGGCTGTCTTTTTCAAAGGACGCTCGGTCATGACCCGGTATTTTTCCACGAACTCCTGCTGAAGAACGGTCCGTTCTCCATGAAGTGTTATTTCCCTCGACTTCTCTTCGTAGAGGAGGCGGAGGACGAGGAGACCTAAGGTTTCCTCCAGGTTAAAATTGATCCTGCCGGAGGGAAGACCTTCCCAGGTGATAACTCCCAAGGTCTCATCCCGTTTCAATTTCCATCCCGCGATGTCGAAGTAGACCTCTAGAAGATCGTAATTCCTCGAGGCGAAGCGGTACGCCTTTTCGTGGGGTGGAAAACTCCGTATCAGAAAGCATTCGCCGCAGAGAAGGGTTATACACTTCCTGAACTGCTCCCGCTCCCCCTCCGTCAAGCCTTCGATATCGGACAGGTGTTTACTCATTTTCGGCCTCCCTGAAAAACGCGTGTCCCCTGAACCGGAACCGGCCGGCGGTAATGTACTCTTCTTCCCACCGTATCCGGTAGGGAAAGGTGTCGGTCCTTGTTTCGGCATAGGCCGCGGCGTAGAGGATGCGGACATAGCTTTCCATATCGGTTACGATATCGCCGGCCGGGGCGGCGCTCCCGTCGTCGGGGACGACGGCATCGAGAAATCCTCGTATCTTCTCGGGGCCGAGCTGTTTGCCTATCCGCAGCATCAGCTCGGTCTGTGCCAGCTCGGCGGAAAACTCATCGGTTTCCGGGACCGGGATACCTGCGAGCTGGTCGGCGGACCGCCTTCGGGAATAGAGGCTGCCGGGGGTCACGAATCCGAAGGACCGTATACCGTGCGGAAAATCTCCGGAGAGTTCCTCGATTGCCGGGCTCTTTACGATGTCGCCGATCATCCCCTGGATGGAGGCGCTGCTGTAGAGGCGGGCCTTGATCCGTTCGGTGGAAATCCGGGAATACCGGCGGTTCTTGTCGTCGATCTCTTCGAGAATCGGATCTATGCTCTTCAGATCGTCGACGATCTCTTTGAGGGTCGCGGTAAGGAAGGAGCCTGCCTCCTGCCGGGGAATTCGTTTTATCTGGGACAGTTTTTCCGCGGTGTATTCCTTCCACCCTTCGTCCCTGAGGAGCTCCCGTACCGCCGCGGCTATCCGGGGGCGGTATTTCGAGAGATTGTCGGAGGTCTTCAGCCGGGTGTATGCCTTGTCGACTATCTCGTGCATGTAGATGTCGTAGTGGATATGGAGGATTTCCTTCACCTCGGCATCCGAATCGTACATCCGCTGAATGTGGGCCTTGATGTTCTGTTCCAACAGTTTGAGCGATTCGATAAGAAGGCGTGTATGGTTTTGGGCGTTCAGGACGGCGTGGTGACCGTTCTCGACGACGGCGTCGGTGCAGAGGGAGGAATAGACGGCGACGATGTGACTTTCGTATTCCACCGACAGACCCCGGTCCACCGTGTACAGGGCGTCGAAGAAAGGCTTCGCCTCGGAAGCCATATTGATGATCCGGGTGAAATCGGTCAGCTCTTCTTCGTTCATCCACCCGTATCCGACGAGCCTCCGTAAGAACCGCCCCGCGAGCCCCCGGGCGTCGAGGCCGTCCGCAGCGGGGCCTTCTTCCTCTTCGAACTCGTCGAGGGAGGACAGCTCCGCGAAGTACTCCTCGAAGGATGCCACGACCAGCTCCCGTTCGGGCCCGGTGGGATATTCCCTGAACAGGGAATAATAGATGAGCAGGAGCTCGCTGTAGTGCCGCCGGTGGGGAGACGCCAGGGGAAAAAAGAAGTTGTCCTGAAGCTCGTGGAATATTATTGTTTCGTCCTCCTATAAGCTCCTATAAGCTCCTATAAGAAGAATACATGATAAAAGAAAACGGTGATTGTAAAAAGCCCGAGAGAGGAGTATTCAGGAGGTTTTATCGGCCGTTCTACCGGTATATCTCCACTGTCCTCGGGTCCCGGCGGCGTCACCCCGCTTACAGCACGGATCGATGGAAAATCTTCGCTAAAATCGGTATACTTGAAGTACGGCGCCCAATCCGGCGGTATTAATCGGTGAATACCGGAAAAAGGAGCGCAGTATGGGAGAACCGGTGATGGAGCTCGGTGAACGGGAATTGGAAAAAATAGGCCGCTATGTTCAGGACCATATCGAGGAATGGACCCGGGAAAAAGGTTTATCTCTGCGCCCGGCGAAGGAGCTGGAGCTCACGGAACGCGTAGTCCGGGTGGAAGAAGGTCTCAAGAATATCGCCGAGCTCATGCGGCAGGGGTTCGAGCAG
>CAZXMO010000088.1:0-3407 GCA_964641125.1 uncultured Spirochaetales bacterium | reverse complement strand
GGTGGAAGAAGGTCTCAAGAATATCGCCGAGCTCATGCGGCAGGGGTTCGAGCAGATGGAAAAGCGGTTCGAGCAGGTGGACAAGAGGTTCGAGCAGGTGGACAAGAGGTTCGAGCAGGTCGACAAGCGGTTCGAACAGGTCGACAAGCGGTTCGAGGATATGCAGTACAACATGGATAAACGCTTTGAGCAGATTGATAAACGTTTTTCACAGCTCCAGTGGACCATGGGAATAGGATTCACCCTCCTTGCCGCTTTGATGGGTATTTTTAATTTCGTGTGACCGGATTGTTGAATCATCATTCCGCTCGAGGATATACTGAAGAGGGACCGGAGGGCCATTGAGAGTGCTGATTTGACCCTAGGGAGGGCACAATGATAGATCTGAAACACTACGAATTCTGGTTCCTGGTGGGAAGCCAGGATCTCTACGGAAAAGAAGCTCTCGATCAGGCGGCGGATCACGCCCGGACGATGGCCGCCGATTTCGAGGCGGACCCGGCCCTGCCCTGTACGATGGTGCTGAAGCCGACGGTTCTCACCCCGGCGGGGATCCGGCGGACCTTCGAGGAAGCCGCCGCGGCGCCGAGGTGCGCGGGGATTATCACCTGGATGCACACCTTTTCGCCGTCGAAGATGTGGATAGCGGGCCTCTCGATCAATCGGAAGCCCCTCCTCCATCTCCACACCCAGTTCAACCGGGACATCCCCTGGGATTCCATCGACATGGATTTTATGAACCTGAATCAGTCGGCTCATGGCGACCGGGAGCACGGATTTATACACGCCCGGATGCGCCTGGCTCCCAAGGTAGTTGCGGGTCATTGGCGGGACCCGGAGGTGCGCCGCCGTATGGGGCTCTGGATGCGCGCCGCCGCGGCTTATGCCGACGGGCAGGAAAAGGTCTGCGTCCGCTGGGGCGATAACATGAGGGAGGTCGCCGTCACCGAGGGGGACAAGGTCGAGGCCCAGATCCGCTTCGGATGGCAGGTGAACGGCTGGGGCATCGGAGATCTGGCTGAGGTAATTGAAAAAGTCGAAGACGCCGCTGTCGCTGCCCTCATGAAGGAGTACGAGGCTTCCTACGATCTCTCCGCTCTCGAGAATGATACGGCGGGACTCGACGCCGTCCGGGAGCAGGGACGCTACGAAATTGCCATGAAGCGCTTTCTCGATGCCCACAACGCCGGGGCCTTTTCTACCAATTTCCAATCCCTCCACCACTTGAAGCAGCTTCCCGGTCTCGCCGTTCAGCGTCTGATGGAGCAGGGGTACGGCTTCGGCGCCGAGGGGGACTGGAAGACGGCGATGCTCGTCCGGGCCATGAAGGTGATGACCGCGGGCCTCAAGGGGGGTACCTCCTTTATGGAGGATTACACCTATCACCTTGAGCCGGGTAAGGAGGCGGTCCTAGGCGCCCATATGCTCGAGATCTGTCCGAGCCTGGCGAAGGACCGTGTTAGGATCGAGGTCCACCCTCTGAGCATCGGTGACAAGGAGCCTCCCGCCCGGATGGTTTTCGACGCCGCCGAGGGACCGGCGGTGCTCGCTACAATCGTAGACCTGGGCGACCGCTTCCGGATGATCGTCAACGACGTGGAATCAATTGGAATCGAAAATCCCATGCCCAAGCTCCCCGTTGCCCGGGTCCTGTGGAAGCCGTTCCCGAGCCTTACGGAAGCAGCGGAGAGCTGGATCATCGCCGGCGGCGCACATCATTCCGGATATACCACCGCCCTAGGCACCGAAGCTTTACGGAACTGGGCGGAAATCGCGGGAATCGAATGCGTCCGCATCGGGAAAGGGGCATCACCGGACCGTCTTCGCGACGAGCTCCGTTGGGGCGAACCCTACTGGTCCGGACGGTAGATCGACACTTTGTACAATAGCTAGAAAAGGAGATAGGATGCCGCATTTCAAAAACGTTTTAGTCACCGGCGGGGCCGGATTCATCGGAAGCAATTTCGTCCGCTACCTGTTTACACCGGAGGCGGGTTTCGAGGGGCGCCTCGTCAACCTCGACAAGCTCACCTACGCGGGCAATCCCCTGAACCTCGCGGATATCGAGACGGCCTACGGTCCCGGCGACGGGAACGGCCGGTATATCTTTGTCCGGGGGGATATCTGTGACGCCGATCTCGTGAACCGGATCTTTACAGAGTACGATATCGATACGGTGTTCCACCTCGCCGCCGAGAGTCACGTGGACCGGTCGATCCACGGGCCCGCCGAGTTCATCCGGACGAACATTACAGGGACCTTTAATCTATTAGAGGCGGCGAGGAACCGGTGGCTCGGTTCCGGCGGGCCGGCGGAGGGAGTCCTCTTCCATCACGTGAGCACCGACGAGGTATACGGGTCCTTAGGCGCGGAGGGGTATTTTTCCGAAAAGACCCCCTACGACCCCCGGAGCCCCTATTCCGCCTCGAAGGCCGCCTCGGACCATCTCGTAATGTCCTATCACCACACCTACCGACTTCCGGTGACCCTGTCGAACTGCTCGAACAACTACGGTCCCTATCAGTTTCCCGAGAAGCTCATCCCCCTCATGATCTTCAATATGCTCGATGAAAAGCCCCTTCCCGTCTACGGCGATGGGAAGAACATCCGGGACTGGCTCCATGTCTACGATCACAACGAGGCGGTGTGGAGCATCGCGAAAAAGGGGACTCGGGGAGAGTGCTACAATATCGGCGGAGAGAACGAATGGGAGAATATCCGCTTAGTCCATGTCCTCTGTGAAAGGGTCGCCGGGGCGACGGGCAAAGACCCCGACTATTACAAGAAGCTCATCACATTCGTCAAGGACCGGCCCGGACACGACCGGCGCTATGCCATCGACTGCTCGAAGATCAAGAACGACTTAGGCTGGAACAGGCGCTATTCCTTCAAAGAGGGCCTCGAGCAGACTGTCGGATGGTACCTGGAAAACCGGGACTGGGCGCAAAGTGTGCGCACAGGCGAGTACCGGGAGTGGATCGAACAAAACTACGGGGAAAGAAACTAACCGGTCGCTGGAAACGGTGCCGACTGTGGAAAAATTGTTCTGTCTTGTGTATATTTGAAGCACGGAACCTGCTCCGGCGGTATTAATCAATATATACCCTAAAGAGGAGCGCCGTATGGGAGAACCTGCTATGGAGCTCGGCGAACGCGAGCTGGAGAAAATCGGTCGCTATGTTCAGGACCACATGGAAGAGTGGGCCGGTGAAAAGGGACTTGCCGTGCGCCAGGTCCGGGAGCTCGAGCTTACCGAACGGATAGTTCGGGTAGAAGAGGGGCTCAAGAACCTCGGAGAGCTCATGCGTCAGGGCTTTGAGCAGATGGAAAGGCGGTTCGAGCAGATGGAAAGGCGGTTCGAGCAGGTCGACAAACGGTTCGAGCAGGTCGACAAACGGTTCGAGCAG
>CAZXMO010000087.1:0-10393 GCA_964641125.1 uncultured Spirochaetales bacterium | reverse complement strand
TTCATTTCTCCTTCCTCATCGCGATCAAGGCTTCGTCCTCAACGAGAAGGATTGTCTTTGTTTCGTTCATACGCGCTCCGACTATCCGCCGCGGAGCTGCCTCGAAAGGGGCCGTTCGCCTCCGTAGAGGAGGTCGGCGTATTCGCCGATGGTTCCGGGACTTATCGAGGCGTCCACGATTTCCAGGTCTTTGACCCACTCCACCCGCGAGCGTTTGGAGACCTTTCCCTTGCTCATGACAAGGACGTCGCTGGTGGGGAGGTAAAAGAGCATCCGCCCGAACTTGTAGATCTTACTCCTCTTTTCATCCTTGAGGACCGATATCAAAGGTACCCACGAATCGAGATAGGAATAGACCCTTCCGACGAAGGCTGGGGCGCTCGTCGAACCCTTTTCGAAGAGGTATACCTTTTCCCCGACCGAGTAGGGGGCGAGGATGCTCAAGAACTCTTCGAGGAGCTCAGCGTCGAACCGGGGAGAGGGTGAAAACTCCTCCCGGGAATATTCGTAGGGACCGCTGTTTCCGCGCATATATCCGATGACGTCCATCCTGCTGTAGGGGACCTTCCCGGTTACAGGATTGGTCATCTCGTCGTAGAAGGAAACGATCTGAAAGAGTCTGACAAACTCGTGGAGGAAGCGGTTGGTGTTGGGCGGCGGAAAACCGGTACCGTCGGGATAGTCTTTCTGCAGGGATACCATCATTCTCGAGAGCGAGGAGATGTCGTGACGGTTGCGCAGGAGGTTCCGTGCGACATAAATGTTCCGCTGCAGGAGCCGGACCTGCTTGATCCCCCGCTGGTCCTTCCGTGACAAGAGCGGCTTCGAGGATATCAGCTTGTGAATATCCGATTGGAACCAGCCTAAGGCGTGGAGGAGAATCCCGAGGGTCGATTCGATGATGAGGTCTTCCCTATACTGGAACTTGTTCGTCTCGTCATAACCCTTGTCCGGGTCGAACCGGTCGGCGGACAGGGGGCATCCCTCGGTAATCCTCTTCTTGTTGATGTTGATCAAAGTCACTAAGTACAGTATCGCCGTATCTACGGCTTGATGAACGAAGGCGTCGCCTAGGGTGGAGAGCCGCTCACCGTCGTAGGCACTCTGGAGCCTTATCGAGGGAGAATGGACCCGGGGGATCCGGGTCAGCTTGGAAAGGGCGTTGTACACTCCGGTTACGAGCTCGTGCAGATACCGCACGTCGTTCTGAGAGAGAAGTGCTAAGCTTCCCGCGTCGATGTCCGGCTGGTAGAGAGGACCGGGCTCCTTCTCGAGGAGCACTCCCTCGGTAAGCTGCTTCTTCTTGCCGCTCTCGTGAAAGATTCTTTCGTCCTCGTGGAAGGGAACGTAGATGCTCTTGAGTTTCTCCGTGAGTCTCTCCCGGTCGGCGGCGAATCTCCCCCTCGAGGAGGCGATCGATTTACCCAGATACTCCTGAATCTTCTCTTCGGTGAAATCCTCCCTGTCCTGCTCCTCGTAGGTGAGGCTTACGGTAGGAACATAGGTAATCTTGTGACGCGCTAAGAGCCGGATGGTCCGCTCGTCTATGGGAGTCCCCGCCTTGGCGAAGACACCCGCGTCGGTAAGGAGCCGATCGCCCGGTTTGATCCGGTCGATGCTCTTGGGTTCTATGGAGGGCATAGTCCAAAGTATATTATCTCTTCACTCAGATGCAAGACCGCCCCCCTCATGGAATGGATGTTTTCGCCGATCTCTGATAAGCTCCCTTTCTATGAAAATTACCGTACTCGGCACCGGTACGAGCCACGGCATACCGGTCCTCGGATGCGACTGCGAGGTATGCACATCCCTCGATCCCCGGAACAAGCGGACCCGCTGTTCGGTATGGATAGAATCGGAGACTACCTCGCTTATAATCGACACTCCCCCCGATTTCAGAATGCAGGGCTTACGGGAGGGGTTGCACGATGTTCACGGAATCTTCTATACCCACGCCCACGCGGACCATCTCCACGGTCTCGACGACATCCGTCCCTTCTGCTGGACCAAGATGATTCCGGTGTACGGTACCATTCCTACCCTCGAGGAAATTCGGGAAAGGTTCAGTTACATCTTTCGGGAAACCCAGCGGGGAGGGGGAAAGCCGCGGATCGAGCTCCTTCCCCTGACCGGTCCGGTCACTCTTGGGGATATCACGGTAATTCCCATCCCCATCAAACATGGAAAGATGGATATCCTCGGATTCAGAATAGGCAGCTTCGCCTATCTTACCGACTGCAGCGGAATTCCTGAGGAGAGTTACAGTCTTTTAGGGGACCTCGATATCTTGATACTCGGGGCGCTCCGCTACCGGGAGCACGAAACTCATTTTTCGGTCGGCCGGGCCTTGGCCGAGGTGGAGAAGATCCGTCCCCGGCGCGCCTATTTTACCCATCTCTGCCACCGGCTGGACCACGCGACCCTGGCCGGGGAAACCCCCGCTCATGTGTCGCCGGCCTGGGACGGACTGACCTTGTTTCCGGCTTGATCAGGCCTTGATGACCTTGCCGCTTCTGAGACAGGATGTGCAGATCTTCATGGTCCGCTTGGTCTTCCCGACCAGGGCCCGGACTTTGATGATATTCGGCTTCCAGACACGCTTAGTCCTATTGTGGGCGTGGCTGATGGTATGACCGGTAATAGTTCCCTTTCCGCAAATCTCGCATCGTCTAGCCATTTTTTATATCCTCATCATTGCTCTTTTTAGTATTCAGCTCTCGAATTCCGTAACGGAGAGTAAATATAGCAAATTATCTAAACTCTGTAAAGCGTTTACTCGGTGAACCCGTCCAGGCAGAAGAGCTCCCCCGCCGTAAGAGCGAACAACTCGTACACCGTCGACTCCATCTCCCGGGCCGCCCCGGAAAAGGGTGATTCTTCGTTCCCGAAGAGCACTCCCTCACCGGAAAGCCTTCGGTACGCCCAATGGCCGCGGAAGTATACCTCCGCCTCGCCGACCGGCTGCTGCAGGAGATAGGCCTGATACTCGTTGACCAGGAGGTACCGGTTATCCACCCCGTATCCCATGAGCTCCAGAAAATCGGCCCAGAACCGCCTTTCTTTTTCGGGACGATCGGCAAAGAGCTCGAAACAGCGGTCCCTGAGCTCTCCGGACGCGAAAAAGGCCCCGTGGTATCCCTCGTGGACCATAAACTTCCGCCTCAGGTACTCGGAGGATTCCCGGGACACCGAGATTACGCCGCCCTCGCCCGGCAGATACATCCCCCCCTCGAACCGGATGATCCCGTTCGCGATGAGAATGTCCCGTAAGAGATGCTCCGCGGCACCAAGCTCGAAATGCCTGTCCTCGGCGGCCTGAAAAAAGGCGGCAAGGTCGACGGCCCGGTAATCGTGGGCGTTCCAGCCGTGCTGTCCCTCGAGCTCGGCATCGGGCAGGAGCCTCCCCGTATACCCCCTCTTTTCAACGAAGAAGGCGAGACGCTTGAACAGCCCCGCCTGAACACCGTAATCACGGGTATCGAAGATGAGGATCGAGGGAAACAAGCTCCACCGGAAGAGCTCGAACTCCTCCCGCCTCCATTCCGCCTGATCGAACCGGAGGATGCTCCCCGCATCGAGGTCTATCGGCGGGTCCGGGGAACCGGACGACTCATCGGGGGCAAAAGAAATGGGCCTGAAACTCTCGTCGATCCCCCGAAACGAAATAGTATCGAAATCGCCCCGCCAGACGGAGGGATGAAAGAAGAGTGTGGTGTCCCCCTCCCGGAGGGTGAGCTGAGCGCTTCTCTCCCCCCCGGGGCCCCCTGCAATAACCCGAATCGAATCGGCCGCCCCGGCCTCCGGATCGTACGGGGGAGGGGCCCCTTCATACTCGAGCGCGTAGCTCCGGATTTCACCTCCCGGGGCCGAGGGTTCGGTTTTAGGGAGCGTAATCGTAAGCTCCCCGCGTGTCCAGGAGAGGCCGTACCCCGCCGCCACGGTTACCGTTGCTTCGCCGAAGGATATTTTACGGCCCCCGGGACGAAACCCGATCCTTGTAAGAGGGCGGTACGGGGAGTCTCCGGACCCGGCGCCCGGGGCCCGATGCGCGGTTATCTCTTCGAGAATAAAATCGCCGGGTATCGGATACTCGAAGACGACCCGCGCCTCCTCGTTGGAAGGGGGCAGCTCGGGCAGAGCGGTGATTTCGAGAACCTCGCCGCCCTCCCCGGTAAGGATTATTTTCGCCGGGGCGGTATGCGAACCGTACGAGTACTCCGTGAAGAAGACCGCGCCCTCCCCCGGTGTCTGCGGACGTATGAGCCGATAGACGGCGCCGCCCTCCTCGGTGTATTTCAGACGGACCCGGACGGTCTCGGGTTCGCCCTCCCGGTCGAGCCGGTAGAAGAGCTCCCCCGCCCCGGTCCCGCACGAGACGAGCAGGCTCAAGAGAAAAAGGAAAAAGAACGCCTTTAGACGAGGATTTGCTGAAGCGGTAAAAGACTTCGGGTAAGTAATTCCGCAACCTCCGCTTTTCGATGAAGATCCAGCTCGCTGCCCTGTCTGAGGAGAGTCGAGTATCGGCCTCGGAAATTTTCGGGGAGCACATCGAGCTCCAGGACCGTTTTCCCCATGGTCCTCCCGGAGGGTTCGAAACGCCGGTTGACCGCGAACAGAAGCCGGGAAACGCTGGTAAGAAATCCGGCTAAGGACTGGATAAAGAAGAATTCGTCCGAAGCGAGGGCGGCCGCCTGCAGATCGGCGAGACTGTGCTCGATGGTCTTTTGTCCGACATCAGCTAAGAATACCCAGAACTCGACGGGGAGCTTCTCCAGAGCCGACCGGGTCGCATCCATCCAATCGGATCGATTGAAAACGATATCGCTCGCAATCACCCGGTAAAAGGGATAGGTCCCTATCCTCCGGTAAAAGGCCTCATAGGTCCCGTAGTTGGCGATTATATCTTCGATATACTCCTTTTCCTTGTACTCCAGCCTGACCGGGAGCCCCTCCCACAGGAAGCGGTCCTTCTGATGGACCTTCGAGGACTCGAACACCGCCGCGTCGTGAAAGACCTTCTTACGTTCCTCGAACTGTGGGACCTCATCGCCGTGGTAGATGTCCAGGCTGATAAAAAAGTAGGGATCGTAGACCTCCGCTTCGGCAAACTCGGCCAGGGTGACGGTGTCCACTGATTCCCATTCCCGGATAATGTTTACGATCTCGTCTACGATTGCACGCACCTTTCTCTGCATGGGGATATACTACCACACTTCCCCCAAAATGTTATACTCCCCGTATGGAGGATTACTATCTCCTGAGCATCCTTCCCCCCGGGGAGGCCGTGAAAAAAATCGAAGCGTTAAGGGAGGAGCTGTTCCGCCGATCCGGTATGCCCTCGGCCCGCCTGTTTCCCGATATGATTCCGGTCGCTTGTTCGGCGTCATATCCCGAGCCGCCGCGAGAGAATCGCTACCGGATAAGGATACGGGGCGGGTTTGTCCTCGATCCCGTTCCGGTAATTGCAGGCGAGGGGGTATTTCTGCCGCTCTCGGATACAGCATCCTGGGAGGATGTACGGCGGGATCCGTTGATTACTCAGTTTGGGGAGCCGCCTTCGGGCGGGCGGCATCATCTCCTCTTTCCCTACCCCGGGGTCTTTCTCGGATTTTCCCGGGACCTTCAGGCACGCCTTTCTCCGGGATCCCTCCCCCGGATACCCGCGCCGGTAGGCTGGAAAAAGTGTTCCCTCGCCTGTCTTCGGGCCGCTCTCGTGGAGAGTCCGGGCGGGACGGAAAAAGAGTTCAGAGTCGAAGAAGCCTTCTGGGAGTATTTCTGGGAGGTCCCCGTCGTTTTCCGGAGATGATCAGGACTGCTTGGCGGGACGGGCGATGATGACCCGGTTCCGCCCCGTTTCCTTGGCCTGATAGAGCGCCTTGTCCGCGGCGTCGTTCAAACGGGCGGGATCGGAGAAATCGGGGAACCCGGCTAGACCGCAGCTGAAGGTTACGAAAAATTCCTCCTTATCGGACTGCTGCTTGATCTGAGAGAAGTTCTCCCGGATTTCGTCCATAATCTTTTTCGCGTTGGCAAGACTCGTATTGATAAGAATTACCGCGAACTCCTCTCCGCCGTAGCGCCCGATAATATCGGTAGACCGCACCCGCTCCTGGAGCAGCCGCGCGAGGCCCTTCAAGACTCGATCTCCCGTGAGGTGCCCGTAGGTGTCGTTTACCTTCTTGAAGTGATCCACGTCGATCATGGCGAAGCAGACCTGGCTTCCGGCCCTTTTTGCCCGCATCAGCTCCCGTGAGAGCTGTTCCTTCACGTTGGAATGATTGAGAAGCCCGGTCAATGAATCCCGCTCCATCAGATACCGAAGACTTCGGGTCCTCTCGGCACGGTTCTTGATCGATGCTATCAGGTGCTCACCCTTGATAGGCTTGGTCAGGAAATCGTCCGCTCCCATACGGAGTGCTTCGATCTGCTTATCCACGTCGGTTTCGACACTCAAGAAAACAATGGGGATGCCGACGAAGGCCTCCTGCTGCCGGATTACCGAGGCGAGCTCCATCCCGCTGCATCCGGGCATGTACATGTCCATCAGGATGAGCTCGGGTTTCGATTCCACGAGAACCTTTATCACCTGTTTGGGGTCCCGGGCCACCGAAGTAATCATCCCCGCCTGCTGAAGGAGAAGAGCGTTGAAGGAAACCTGATCCGGATCGTCGTCGACAATGAGGATATGATAGGGAACGAAATCATCCTTGTTCATCATCACGTCGATCTTGTCGATGAGGCGTCCCACGTCCACCGGATAGTAGAAAAAAGCATCCCCCCCCGCCCGTACCGCTTGGAGACGGGTCTCGAAATCGTTGTATTCGGAAAGATAGATGATAAACAGGTAGGGAGAGTAGATCCGCTTCAGCTCTCCAAAACGGTGCGGGGTCTCCTCTTTGGACTTGAAAAGATTAGTATCGACGAGAAGAATTTGTTTCGGGTTCTCTTGGACAAGACCCTGCAGGGCGGAGAAGGAGCACACCGTCTTGATGGAAAAGCCGTAGAAGCCGAGCTGTTCCTCGAGGTCCTCGTTCAGCGAGGCGTTGGACTCACAGACAAAGACGAGGTGTTTCGCCGAATAATCGTACTCCTGATCCGCGAGGGGCTTGACGTCAGGCCCCGGAGTTTCTTCCTGGGGATCGTTCCGTATCCTCCCTACTCCCCAGCGAAGGCTGTCGTAGGCCGCGGTCAAGCGGCCCTTCGTTGCCGAATCTAGATCGGTCCTTCCCTCCGAGACCTCGGCGACGACCCTTTCCATCTGTTTCGATAAGTTCGATATCTCCCCATATCCGAAGGTCGCCGCGGACCCGCTCAACTTGTGAAGGTTCATGTGGAGATCGGCCACGGTCTCGCCGTTGTCCTCATCCCCCGCCAAACGATCGACGAGATCGGAGATAATTCTCATTCTTTCCGGTAATTTATTCAAAAAACCGTCGGCAAGGGCAGAGAGTTTCTTCTGGACGCTTTCAGGTAAACCACCCATAGTTTGACATCAGTATAATATTATTGAATACGAATGCACAAGTGCGAAACAGGCAAAACGAAAATGCGTAGTTGAAACATATTATCAATTACTCTATACTTAAAGCAGGTATGGAGAAAAAGATAAACTTAAGCCCGAGCTTGGAAGATTATCTCGAAGCCATTCTTATTCTCGAGCGAAAGAATCGAGTTGCTCGAGTCAAGGACATAGCGGAGGCCCTTCAGGTACAGATGCCCTCGGTAACCGGGGCTCTGAAGAACTTGAAGCGCAGAGGGCTCATCAATTACGAGAAAAATTCCTACATAAGCCTTACCGAGGTGGGTCTATCGATGGCGGAAGCAATCGAAAACAAGCATTCCATTATCCGAAACTTCCTAGAAAAGGTCCTGCTTCTCTCCTCCGAGGAAGCAACCGATCAGGCATGCAAGATAGAACACGTCATTACCCCTGAAACCGCGAAACGCCTCAAGAACTGCGCCGAGTACATTACCGAGAACCTCGGTTCGACCAAGTCGGGCCCGGACTGGACCGATATAATTCTTCCGAAGAAACCGGCTGTTTCCTGATCCCGGGAAGATCTACCAAATCATCTATCGCCTCCGGTTGACGGCCGCGGTCTTTGCTTTGAGCTCCATGGAAGTCACTATACCCTCTTCAACTGCCGGTAAAAGACGCAAAGACACATCCGCCTCTGGTTTACAAAATGATGTCCCATGTATTGACTCTTTGGAGATTATCGGCTAGATTAGCCAGTACCAAATTCGCGGCGATGGTGGAATTGGTAGACACGCTAGCTTGAGGGGCTAGTGAGCACTGCGCTCGTGAAGGTTCAAGTCCTTTTCGCCGCATAAAAGGGCAAGGCGTCCAACAGGGCGACTTGCCCTTTTTTGTTGATAGCCTTTTTTTGTTAATAGAAAGAAGAGGACTTGAAACGGAGGTGCGTGCGCGAGCCGGCGAGCGCTGAGGCACAGGAGGTGCCGAAAGCACCGGAGGCGGGTCGCAAGGAGCCGGCAGGAAGCCGGCGACTGGAGACCAAGTCCTTTTCGCCGCATAAAAGGGCAAGGCGTCCAACAGGGCGACTTGCCCTTTTTTGTTGATAGCCTTTTTTTGTTAATAGAAAGAAGAGGACTTGAAACGGAGGTGCGTGCGCGAGCCGGCGAGCGCTGAGGCACAGGAGGTGCCTATTCGGTTCGTATGACACGCCGGCGGTTTTCCTGTATAGTCTCCAAAATGGATAAAAAAGAAAGAATCATCCTCGGGTCCGCCGGAACCTCCCATTTTTTTACTCACTTTTATATGCTGGTCTTCCCGGCGCTCCTCTTGCCGATCAGCCGTGATTACGGGCTGCCCCTGTCCCGGACGGTGGACATCAGCTTCAGCATGTATCTTCTCTACGGATTAATGGCCGCACCGTGGGGAATATTAAGCGACCGATGGAGCCATAAAGGCGCCCTTTCGATCGGTATCGGACTCGCGGGTTTCGGAATGTTTATGGCCGGTTTCGGAGGCATTTTGGGATTATCGGTTCCGGTCCTTACCGCATCCTTTGCCCTGACCGGCATCGGATGCTCCGCATTCCATCCCGCGGGGACCGCGCTGCTGACCCAGGGCATAAAGGAACGGGGACGGGCGCTCGGGATAAGCGGCATCTTCGGAAATATCGGAATCGCTGCAGCCCCGATTACAGCGGGAATCCTCAATTATGCTTTAGGATGGCAGGCCGGGCTCATGATCCTCGGGGGGCTCGGAATAGTGCTGGCCTCATTCTCCGGCTTCGCGCCTATCGGAATCGAAAGGGGGTCCGACAAGCTCGTAGTCGAGGGGATGGAAAAACGGGACGCCGTCAAATTGTTTGCCGTCTTCGCGGCGGGAATGACCCTCTCGGGCCTCATGTACCGCGCTTTTACCACTATCCTTCCCGCCTTTCTCGAGCTTCGTATAGGAGATATCGGATCCCTGCTGCGCGGGGGAAGAGATGCAGCCGTTTCCGCAGTGAGAATGAATCCGGCTTTCGACACCCTAATTGCAAACCTTGTTACGACGGCGGTGTACGGCATTGGGATAATCGGACAGCTTTTAGGCGGGAGGATTGCCGACCGGTACAGCCTCAAGTGGGGCTATTTTGCATTCTTCGCTCTTGCCCTTCCCTGCGCCGTTGCGATGATCTTTTTCGACGGCTTGCTGCTTATTCCCGCGGCGGGAATCTTCGTCCTTTTCGTACTCGGCGTGCAGCCGATCGAGAACAGTCTGATTGCTTATTTGACGCCGGCAAAGTGGCGGTCCCTGAGCTACGGGATCAAGTTCAGCCTCGTTTTCGGCGTGGGGGCCCTCGCGGTTAAACTCATCGCTTTGATTCAGGAAAGGACCGGAAGTTTGGATTATGTGATAGTGAGTATAGCCGGGTTTCTCGCGGCGCTGCTCCTCGTCTTTTCGGTGTTTCTCTTCATGAGCAGGAATAAGGACATCCGGCATTAAAATAGGCCCGGAGTAACGAACCGTGCCGGAGAGGCAGAAGGTGCCCCCGTCCCACTGGATCATCCCCCCCAATTCGAATAATTTGTCGGTAAGCACGATACAGGTTCGCGTGAAAGGGGAAAGCAGTACCTGAGAAAAATAATAAATATTTTCTCCGCTGTTGCAAGACGGCCCCATGGTTACTACAGTTTATGTATCCCTTGCATTTCTCTACTCGAAACGGAGGAAACATGAAAGAGTACGACATTATTCTCATCGGTACCGGCCAGGCTACCGGAACACTCATCCAGGAATTTGTGAAAAAGAAGCTCTCAATCGCCGTCGTCGAGGAAAACCGGGTAGGCGGCAGCTGCGTGAATTGGGGGTGTACCCCGACTAAGACGATGATCGCCGGTGCCCGGGCGGCGCACATGGTCCGGCGGTCGAAGGATTTCG
>CAZXMO010000086.1:0-10900 GCA_964641125.1 uncultured Spirochaetales bacterium | reverse complement strand
CCTCTCCGGAAAATTATAGCCGGTGTTTCTCACCGGCAATCCCCGGCTGTTACCCCGTGACACCCCCGCGCCGGAATTGTAGAATACGTGAAGTATGAACGAATCTACCATCACCGCCGACGTGGCGATCATCGGCGCGGGAGTAAGCGGGGCGTCGGTGGCCCGGACCCTCTCAAGGTACGAGCTCGACGTGGTTCTCCTCGAAAAGGAGGCGGACGTCGCTTTTCAGACCTCCAAGGCCAACAGCGGCATCATCCATGCCGGTTTCCATCACAACAAGAAATATCTCAAAACCGAGCTCGAGCTTCGGGGGAACATGATGTTCGACCGGCTCCACCGGGAGTTGGGGTTCCCTTTTCACCGATGCGGAATCCTCGTCGTGGCCATGGAGCGGGAGGAGCTCAAATATATCTGGCACCTCTACGAGCAGGGGCGGGAAAACGGGGTCTTCGGTATGGAGATGTGTTCCCGGGAGCGGATGCTCGACCTAGAACCGGGGCTCAACGCCGACACGGCCGGCGGGCTCTACGCCCCGAGCGGCGGGATCATCGAACCGTATCTCTACGGATTCACTCTGGTGGAATCGGCCAAGAAGAACGGGGTCCGGGTGTTCACCGAGTTCGAGGTCGTCGAAGCCCGGCGGACGGATGGACGCTACACCTTGAGGACCCCGGACGGCCGTACCCTCGAGGCGCGCTATGTGGTCAATGCCGCGGGATTGTACGCCGACGAGGTGTCCCGCATCTTCGGCGGTGAGGAGTTTACCATCACCCCGCGGAAGGGGGAGTACTACGTAATGGACAAGACCACCGAGGCCCGGCCCCGGCATGTCCTGTTTCCTGTCCCCACCGCGGTATCGAAGGGAATACTCATTATCCCCACCGTGGAGGGGACGGTATTAGTCGGACCCACCGCGGAGGAGATCAGGGATAAGGAGGACCTCTCCACCTCCGGCGACAAGCTCGAGATCGCCTTCAACGCTTCGCGAAAGATGATGCGTTCGGTCAGCCGGGGGGATGCCATCACCACCTTCGCCGGGAGCAGGCCGAGCATGAAGGGCGGAGATTTCTACATCGCCCTCTCCGGGAAGGCGCCCCGGTTCATCCAGGTCGCGGGTATCCAGTCCCCGGGGCTCACCGCCTCTCCGGCTATCGGGGAATACGTCAAGGACCTCCTGAAGCGGGCGGGATGCAGGCTCGTCGAAAAGACCGACTTCGATCCCTATGTAGAAAAGGAGCCCCGGTTGGGCGGGATGGATTACGACGAGGCCGACGCGCTCATCTCGAGAGACTCCGCGTACGGGAACATCGTATGCCGGTGCGAGAACGTCTCGGAGGCGGAGATCGTCGCCGCGATACGTAAGGGTCACCGGACCCTAGACGGTATCAAGTTCTATTCCCGGGCGGGGATGGGGAGGTGCCAGGGAGGATTCTGTACGTATAAGATTTTGAAAATACTCATGCGTGAGACCGGAATGAGGTACAATGAGATAACCAAGAACGGAAAAGGGAGCACCTTACTGGTCGGGGAGCTGGGTGAGTCCGGGAGTATGTCCCCATGAAGGATTTCTTTACTGATGCCGCGGTAATCGGCGGCGGAGCGGCGGGAATGGCGGCGGCCCTCGAGATTCGGGAGCGGGGACATACGGCGGTCATCGTCGAGAGGGAGGAGCGACTCGGGGGTATCCTCCTGCAGTGCATCCACAACGGCTTCGGACTTACCGAGTTTGAGGAGGAGCTGACCGGTCCCGAATACGCGGAAAACTTTTTTTCCAGGATTCACTCTTCCGGTGCGGACGTCTCCGGGATAGAGACACTGACCGGCACCACGGTCATATCGATCGAGATGAACGAGACGGCGGGACTCGTCAAAGACGGCCTCCGGGTGGTCTGCGTCAACGCCCGGGACGGGATAGTCCGGATAAACTGCCGGGCGGCGGTCCTTGCCATGGGATGCCGCGAGCGAAACCGGGGAAACCTGCGGATACCGGGCACCCGTCCCTCCGGGATTTACACGGCGGGGCTTGCCCAGCGGCTCATCAACATGGAGGGATACATCCCCGGAAAGGAGGCGGTGATAATCGGTTCCGGCGACATCGGACTCATCGTGGCGAGGCGAATGGTATGGTCCGGATGCAGGGTCCGCGGGGTTGTGGAGATTCTTCCGTACCCCTCGGGGCTGACGCGGAACATAGTCCAATGCCTTGCCGACTTCGATATCCCCCTGTATTTGAGCCATATCGTTACCCGTATTTACGGCCGCCGCCGGATGGAGGGGGTCGACGTAACCCCTCTGGAAAACGGAGTGCCCGATTACGAGCGGAGCTTTCACATCCCCTGCGACACCCTTCTGATATCGGCGGGGCTCATACCCGAAAATGAGCTCTCCAAGGAGGCCGGAGTGGAGATCAACCCCCAGACCGGGGGACCCTTAGTCGATGCGACGATGATGACCTCGGTAGAGGGGATCTTCGCCGCGGGAAACGTTCTCCACGTCCACGATATCGTCGATTACGTAACCGAAGAGGCCCGGCGGACCGGGGGATACGCCGCGGACTACATCGAGGGGATACGGCCCGCTCGTCAAGTCCGGGTACGGGCCGGGAGCAACGTCCGCTACGTCAATCCGACCCGGTTCGATCCCGCCCGGTCCGACCGGATCTACTTTCGGAGCCTCATCGTCAAGAACGGGGCGGTGGTAACCGTCTCCGTCGACGGAAAAACGGTCCGGGAGATCAAGAAACGGCACGTCCAGCCCTCGGAGATGGTCTTCGTGGACCTCTCCGCGGAGGACTTTCGCTCTCTAATCCCTGAGCGGGAAAGCCTTCCCGGCGGTGAGCCGGTCATGGAGGTGAGCATCCGATGAAGAGAGAGACACGCGAGCTCGTATGTATACGCTGCCCGGTGGGGTGCCGTCTCGAGGCGGTGCTGAACGAGGACGGATCTCTTTCCGTATCGGGAAACCAATGTCCTAAGGGAGAGGAGTACGCCCGTGAGGAAATCCGGGCCCCGAAGCGGATCGTGACCACCACGGTACGTCTCGCCGGCCCCGGCCGCCGAAGGGTTCCGGTCAGGACCGATAAACCGCTGCCCAAGGAACGGATAGAACCCCTCCTATCCGTGCTCCACACCATGGTCCTCGATCCGCCGGTCGGCAAAGGCGACCGGGTCTTGTCCGACGTCGGAGGCACCGGGGTCGATGTGGTGGCCTCGCTGTCCGTGGAGTAGCGGCTACTTTTGCCCGTAGTAGGCGTTGGGGCCGTGCTTCCGCATAAAGTGCTTATTGAGCTGCGCCCGCGGGGTAGGCCCCGCTTCGGAGTAGACCGATTCGGTGTACATGGCCATCCGGGCCACCGCCTCTAAGGCCACCGCGTGCTTCACCGCCTCCGCCGGGTTCTTTCCCCAGGTAAAGGGCCCGTGGTGGGGGAGGAGCACCGCAGGAACGTGGTCCGGATTGAGCCCCTCCCGGGCGAAACGTTCGACTATTACGTTTCCGCTGTTCTCTTCGTACCCCGTCTCGATTTCGTCCACCGTCAGCTGCCGGGTCAAGGGCACCGGGCCGTAGAAGTGGTCCGCGTGGGTGGTCCCGTAACAGGGTATATCCTGACAGGCCTGGGCCCAGGCGGTTGCGCAGGTCGAGTGGGTGTGGACGATGCCCCCGATCGTGGGGAAGCGGCGGTAGAGTATCCGGTGGGTAGGGGAGTCGGAGCTGGGCTTGAGCTCTCCTTCCACCACCTCGCCGGTCTCGATGCTCACCACCGTCATATCCTCCGGGGTCATCGATTCGTAGTCGACCCCGCTCGGCTTTATGACGAACACCCCCCGTTTCCGGTCTATTCCGGACGCGTTTCCCCAGGTGAGGACGACCAGGCCGGCGGCGACCAAATCCTTGTTCGCCCGCCAGACCCGGTCTTTCAAGTTTTCGAAGCTCATGCGCCGCGGGCCTCGTCCCGGATCTTCAAAAGCTCCTTCATTACATCGTAGAGGTTGTCACGATATTCTTCGGTCCCGAAGACGTCGTGGAGCCGCTTGTACAGCGGGTAGATGCGATCGTAGACGGCCCGGTTCTTGCGATTGGGATCGTACTTTTTTTTGAGGGTCCCGGTCATCTTGTCTATGGCCTTATCGAAGGTGTCGTATCCGCCGGCGGATTTTCCCGCGACCACCGCCCCGGCGATCGCCGAGCCGAGGGCCCCGGTCTGGGTGCTCCGGGATATCTCGATGGTCCGGCCCATTACATCGGCATAGATCTGCATCACCATGGGGTTCTTCAGGCTGATGCCGCCGCAGGCGATGATTCGCTCTACGTTTACGTCGTACTCTTCGAACCGCTCCATGATTATCCGCGCGCCGTAGGCGGTGGCCTCGATCAGGGCCCGGTAGATCTCGGCGGGGGTAGAGTGGAGGGTGAGCCCTAAGATGAGGCCGGTAAGTCTCTGGTCGACAAGAATCGTCCGGTTTCCGTTGTTCCAGTCCAGTGACAGGAGACCGCTCTCTCCGGGCTTGATCTCGTCGGCGAGCTTGGTAAGCTCCTCGTGGGTGCCCTGCTTCTTGCCCCCCCGCTGGATATAGTTTACGAACCAGTTGAAGATGTCTCCCACCGCGGACTGTCCGGCCTCGAGGCCGTAGTCGTCGGGGGTAATCGATCCGGGTACGATCCCGCAGAGTCCCGGAATATCGGGAAGCTTCTTGTCTTTCGAGGCGATCATCATATCGCAGGTGGAAGTCCCGATGTTCTTCACCAGCACCCCCGGTCTGATCCCCGAGCCGATGCCGCCTAAGTGGGCGTCGAAGGCCCCGACGGCGACGGGTATTCCCTCGGGCAGCTCGAGTTTCTTGGCCCATTGTTTAGTCAAATTCCCCGCCGCGTCCCGGACGGTGTAGGCGGTGTCGGGAAGGGTGCCCCGGAGCTCCGCGAGCTTCGGATCGAGATTGGTCAGAAAGTCTTTTTCCGGGTAGCCTCCCCAGTCGGTGTGGTACATCGCCTTGTGTCCTGCGGCGCATATCCCCCGCTTGATTTCGGAGGGTTTGTCGGTCCCGGTCAGTACCGCGGGTATCCAGTCGGCGATTTCCACCCAGGTGTAGGCGGCGTCGAAAACCTTAGGCGCGGTCCGGAGGCAGTGGAGGATCTTCGCCCAGAACCATTCCGAGGAATAGGTTCCTCCGATCTTGGACAGGTACTCCGGTTTCATTTCGGAGGCGAGCCGGTTGATTTCCTCCGCTTCGTCTACCGAGGTGTGGTCCTTCCAGAGCCACGCCATGGCGTCGGGATTGTCCCCGAACTTCTTCGTGAGAGCCAAGGGGACCCCGGCTTCATCGACGGGGAGAGGGGTGCTTCCGGTGGTGTCCACCCCGATTCCGATGATCTTATCGGGAGAAAACCCCTTGGTTTCACCGGCCTTCTTCAGCGCCCCTTTGATGCTCTTGGATATTCCGTCTATGTAGTCCTGGGGATGCTGCCGGGCGAGGTTGGGATTCTTGGGATCCACGACGACACCGGCGTCGCCGTGGGTGTAGTTCCAGACGTGGGTTCCGACTTCCTTTCCGTTTTTGACGTTGACGATCAGCGCCCGTACCGAGTTGGTTCCGTAGTCGAGTCCGATTGTATAGGTATCAGCCATAAAGTCCTCCTAGTGTTCGTGGGATCCGTGATGATAGGTATCGATCCCGAGGTAGGTGGTGAATGCTTCGGTGAGTATTTCCGCGGTCTGTGAGAGATTGACCGCTACGTGGTGCTCGAAGCCCCCCATGCAGATAAACTTCAGCAGATCCTGCAGTCCGGGGATCTCCGCGACCCCGAAACCTCCGAAGGTGTCGAGCTTGTCGGCGGTAAACTCACCCTCTCCGACGTAGCACATCAGGTCGCCGGTGGTGTCCACGGTGGTAAACCGGGCGTAGGTCAGCGGTCCTTCTTTTATGCGTCCCACGCAGGTCCCGTAGGTGTTCTCCTTCCCCACGGCCCCGGCGATGATCTCCTGATAGTCCATCCGCATGTCCTTGAAGAATGCCTTCGGCAGATTGCTGCAGTGGAACAGGACGCACTTATCGGGATCGTCGGCGAAGTTGTTGTTCCAGTCCAACAGCGCGCTCGGACTTCCCGAGGCGAGCTGCAGGGCGTACATCGACAGCGCGCCGGTAACGTCCACCTCGCAGGCGCTCGGCTTGAGCCCGTTGCTGAGCATGCTCATCACCGTGCAGGGGACTACCCCGAAGTATTCTTCCATGGAGGTCCAGCACTGTACCGCGGTAGCGTCCAAGTCGTTTTCGGCGATGAACCGGTCCACCACGACGCCGAGCTTGGCCATCTTGGTAACGGCCGCGGCGGGAGTGTTCCCGGTGGCCACGTAGTTTCCGATATCCTTGATCTTGGCCTGGACAGCCGCTTCGTTCTCTTTGAGAGCGTCCATCCGGCCGTAGATCTCGGAGAGGTCTATAGTCTCCACGGTGATCCCGTGGTTTGCCAGGATCTTTTCGCTGTACCTGACCGTGTTGAATGCCGCCGGCCGTGCTCCGATGGCCCCGATCCGGGCCCGTTTCATCCCCTTGACCACTCGGCAGATCCCCTTGAACCGCTCGAGGTCACGTTTGAACTCGTCGCTGGACAGGGCCACCGTATGGCTCTCGGTGAGCGTAAAAGGTACATTGTACTGGAGAAGGTTGCTGCACGCGGAGATCTTCCCGCAGAAGCTGTCCCTGCGCCGGGAGATATCCACCCGTTTCGGGTCGTCCGGGCTCGCCTGGACGAGGACCGGCACCTGGAAATCGAGCATCTTCATGGTATCGGCGATCCCCCGCTCCTCTCCGAAGTTGGGCAGGGTCAGGATGATGCCGTCGATCCGCCCGGCGTTCTCGTTGAAGAGCTTCGCGCACTTCTTCGCATCTTCCAGGGTGACCACGGCGCCTAACTCGGTATCCCCGGTCCCCAAGAGCACCGCCTCGCAGTCGTTTTCTTTAAGGACTTTGAGGATCTCTTCCCGCCCCTCGTTTACCAGAGCGTCGGGAAAAAACCCCCGGTTGCCGACTATGACTCCAAATACTGATTTCATCTGTATCTCCTTTGGTGATGTTTCCCGTCAAGCATACCCTAAGGAGGCGCCGGAAGGCAATAGAAATGTCCGTACAATTGGGGCCTACAGCCGGTTGATCTGGCTCGCCATATACCCGGCGCCGAAACCGTTGTCGATGTTCACTACGCTTATACCGGGGGCGCAGGAATTGAGCATCGCTAAGAGGGCCGAAAGCCCCCCGAAGCTCGCCCCGTATCCCACGCTGGTGGGGACCGCGATGACCGGTTTGTCCACGAGGCCCGCCACCACGCTTCCCAAGGCCCCCTCCATTCCGGCGACCGCGATCACCACCCGGGCCTTCCGGATCTCCGGGAGGGCGGTCATCAGGCGGTGGATGCCGGCAACACCGACGTCGGAGTAGCGCTGAACGGGATTTCCGAAGAACTCCGCGGTCACCGCCGCCTCCTCGGCCACCGGGAGGTCGCTGGTCCCGGCCGCGATTACCGCGATGCTCGCCGCCGCCTTTTTTTCGTGCCCGAAGGAGAGGGTCACCGTCCGGGCGAGGGGATTGTACTCCGCTTCCGGGACGACGGTGGCGAGTTTGTCCCACATCTCTCCTTCGAGCCTGGTTCCTAAAAGGTCGAGCTTCTTCTCCCGCATGACGGCGAAGATGTCGGCGAGCTGCTCCTCGGTCTTACCGGCGCAATAGATGACCTCCGGAAACCCGGTCCTCCGGGGGCGGTCGACATCGAGCTTGGTGTGCCCTACATCCTCGTAGAGACAGTTGCGGACGGCCGCTTCCGCGGCCTCGATGGTCAACTCTCCCCGCCGGACCTGTTCGAGGATTTTCTCTAAGGGGGATAGGCCGCCGGTACCGCTCATAGGTCCTCCTTCTTACATCCGTTCATGCTTCCCCGGCGATATCCCCCGAGATCGACGCAGACCCGGCGGAATCCGAACCGCTTGAGCTCATCATGCACCTGCTTTCGAACCGCTTCGGCGGCGAGGTCCGCGATCCGGTCCGGAGCGACCTCGATAACCGCCATTCCGTCCTCGCAGCGGACCCTCGCTGAGACGAACCCCTCGTCGATCACCGTTCTTTCCGCCTTACCGATCCTCTCGAGGAGGTCCGTGTCGGCCGGAGCGTTTTGGGGAAGCCGGGTAAGGAGGCAGGTAAAGGCGGGCTTGTCCCAGGTCGAGAGCCCCGCCTGCTTCGAGGCGATCCGGATATCCGCCTTGCTCATCCCCGCTTCGAGGAGGGGGCTTTCTACCCCCAGCTCCCGGACCGCCCGCATACCCGGCCGGTAATCGTCGAGATCGTCGGTATTCGATCCCTCGACGACGGCGGGGAATCCCCTTTCCCGGGCAAGGGCGATGATCGTCCGCAAAAGGGTTTCCTTGCACAGGTAGCACCGGTCGGGAGGATTGTTCCGGATCCGTTCGGGCCAGGGGAGCTCGACGACGAAGTGCTCGATCCCGATTTCCGCGGCCGTCCGTTCGGCCTCTTCCACCTCGTTCTTCGGTACATAGGGCGGCGCCACGGTCACCGCTATACACCGCTCCCCGAGGGTTTGTTTCGCCGCGTAGGCCAGGTACGCGCTGTCGGTCCCCCCGGAGAAGGCCACCGCGGCGGGGCCGAGATCGGTAAGAATCTGAAAGAGACGGTCCTCTTTCCTGCACAGGCTCATGAGGCCTCTCCCGTATCGTTCCGGCCGCCGGTGGCTGCCGTCCCGCCGATCGAGCGCAGGACCTCCATAGGCGTCACCCCCGCGGCTTCGGCTAAGGTCGTAACACTCCGGAACTCGGGCTTTTCTTTTATCTTTTTCCCCCGGTAGAAGAGCTGTTTGACCTCGAGCTCCCCGTAGGCTGTGGTCCGGGTTACGGTCCGCCGTCCGAGGCGGGTCTGCATCACCGGGTACTCCCGTATTCCCGCGGTCGTGGTCTCGGTAAGAAGTATCCGCCGGACCGAGTCCTCCGATTCGGGGCCGGTCAGGACCGAGATGACCGCGGCCGGGCGGGAGCGCTTCATGATGACCGGGGTGAGCCACGCGTCCTTGACCCCGGCACGGAACAGGCTGTCGAGGACCGGTTCGTAATATTCCGGGACCATATCGTCCACGTTGCATTCGATGATGAGGCAGGCTTCTCGTGTTTCCTGTTCCTCCCCTTGTTCCTCCCCCTCGGAGGTTTCGGCGAGAAAGACCCGGAGAACATTGGGGAGCTCGGCGTCCCGGTATCCGATTCCGTAGCCGGTCCGCAGGGGAGTGTACGCGGAGGCTTCGCTGAACTCGTCGACCAAACCCTTAAGTATGGCCGCCCCCGTGGGAGTGGCGGCCTCGCCCGAAACGGTTCCGGTACGGACGGGAACTCCCGCCAGGATCTCCGCGGTCGCCGGGGCGGGAACCGGAATGGTCCCGTGAGCGCACTCCACGCAGCCGCTTCCGAGCTCCACGGGGGTGGATATTACCCGATCAGGTTTCAGGTAATCGAAGCAGACCGCCGCCCCCACGATGTCCACGATCGAGTCTATCGCTCCGACCTCGTGGAAGTGGACCTCGTCGACCGGTTTCCCGTGGACCTTGGCCTCCGCCTCGGCGACGAGCCGGAAGATCTTCATGGCGGTCGCCTGAACCGAGCCGGAGAGCCCGCTGCCGGTGATAATTTCTTCGATGTCCCGGAGATTCCGGTGGGGCGGATAAGAACGCCCACGGCGGACCTCAACCGAGGCGCGGGTCCCGGCTATCCCCTTCTTGATCCCCTTCGAGAAGGAAAGTGTAAACTCCTCGAGACCGAGCTTTTCGAGCTCCCCCGAGATATATTCGGCGGGAACGCCTACATCCACCAGGGCGCCCAGGTTCATATCGCCGCTTATACCCGCGAAGGGATTGTAGACCAGTATTTTCATACTTGGCCCTGCATCAGGAGCATGGCCAGGATGAAGACACCTAAGGAGACCACCGTGCTTATCGACAGGGTGTTGGCCACGTACTCCCCGTTCTCCCGGTCCTTTTCGTCCATGAACACCGATATAACGAAGGGAGGGGGGAGGAGGAACATTGTCATCAAGGCGTACTCGTACATCCTTCCCAGGCCGAGGAGTTCCCGAATAAGGAAGCGGTTGAGGAGCACCGCCGCCGCGGCGAGAAGGGTGTAGCGGACTAAAATGGTCTTCACCGTCCGCATGATTCCGCTTCCAGCGAAACTGAGCTCGAAGCCGATAACAATTGCGATGACCGGGGTGGTGATTCTCCCGACCAGGGTAAACAGGCTCGCGAGGGACGTCCAGGCCGGATTTTCCGTGATAGGGACCGCCATATTGATCAGGCTTACCGCGATACCCGCGAAGATCGATATAATAACGGGGGAGGTGATAAAGAGCCGCACGACTTCACGGGAGCCCCGCGCTCCTCCTTTGATTCGGATGAGCACCGTCATCAGCACGAAGAAGACGAAGAGAACCTGCCCTAAGTCGATGATGGCGAGCTTGTCGATATGTTCGAGACCGAAAACCGAGGTAAAGATTGCGTAGCCGAGCATTCCCGTCTCGAAACCCGCGAGAAGCAGGGGGAAGTAGGGGGTCCGCACTCCCGCCAGCCGCGAGAGGGGACGACCGATGAGGAGCATGACGACGCAGACCGCGAAGACCGCCCCGATGATGATCAGATGGACGGCTTCGAGGCGCATCGAAGCAAAGGCCAGGAACAGGAGCGCGGGAAGCGTAACGTTGACTACGAGCTTTTTGAGCTCCGCCACGGTCTCGGGTCGAAAGAAGCGGATCTTCCGCATCAGAGCGCCCGCTCCGAACAGCACGATTATAGGCAGAATCTTAAGGATTATCTCGATGTACGGGGACATATCCCGATTATAGCGAATACGGGTCTCCCCTGCCAGAGG
>CAZXMO010000085.1:0-11265 GCA_964641125.1 uncultured Spirochaetales bacterium | reverse complement strand
ACATGCGGGCCTCACGGTACTAGAGGAGGGGACCGCTGTCAAGAGAACCGGGAAAAGGATACTGCGGGAGCCGAAATAGTCATCAGGATCATCCGAGATTTAAAAACCGCTTGCAAAACTGCTTGACAATATCGGATATATAGGTGGACAATGATCAACCGGCATCGGGAGTACATACATGCAGAAGAAGATATCGATAAAACTCAACAATCAGAAACGAGTCCTCGAAATACTGCGGAGATCTCAACAACTCTCCATAGCGGAGATATCGGAATACGCGCATGTCAGCAAGCCGACGGTCAAAAAAATTATAGATTTCTATCTAGAGAAAGGGCTCATCCTCGAGGCGGGCAAGGGCAGTTCTACGGAAGAGGGCGGAAAAAAGCCGTCATTATTTATATTCAACAAAGAATACGGATGTGTATTCTCTATTCACCTAGGTCCCGATTTCGTCTACGGCGTCGTTACCGATCTCCATGGAGATATCGTGCATTCCCTCTATACGTCTCTGGAAACGAAAATATTCGAGGAAGTATTCGAATTCGTCGTCACAACGATTCAGGACCTCTTGGGTCGAGTAAACGGGGAAACCACGAAGATTTTAGGTATTTCTCTAGCTCTTCCCGGTGTCGTCGATGTGACCAACGGACTCTCCATCTTTTCGCCGCACTACGTCGAATGGGGAACTAATATACCCTTTGGAAAACTCTTAGAGGACCGGCTTCGCCTCGAGGTGCCGATACATCTCGAAAATGTCAATCGCCTTCAAGCCTACGCGGAGGGAATCAAAGGGAAAGCCGTCGGTAAGCGGAATTTCGTGATCGTTGACGCGATATACGAAGGGCTCGGGGCTGGTATTGTCTTTAATGGAGAGCTGTACGAGGGATCGGAATATCTTTCCGGAGAGGTCGGACACATGGTGCTGATGCCCGACGACGGCCCTGAGTGTATCTGCGGAGGCCGGGGGTGTTTCGAGGCCCTAGTCTCCCTCAACCGTATCCACAAACGGCTTAAGGATTACTATGACGATTCTCCGGATTCACTCATATATCGAAGATCCGGAAAGGACGCGGTAACTATTGAAGATCTTTTCAGGGCCTACAAGGAGGGTGACCGGCTCGCCGAGGTAATCATGGACGATATTATCAAGTGGTTCGCCATCGGGCTCAACAATGTAATAATGGTCTATGATCCGGAGATGATAATCCTCCAGGGTATCTACAGCGATGCCGGTCCCGAATTCCTCGAAAAGCTTCGATCGAA
This sequence comes from uncultured Spirochaetales bacterium, assembly GCA_964641125.1. Classification (GTDB taxonomy): domain Bacteria; phylum Spirochaetota; class Spirochaetia; order SPDA01; family CAZSGZ01; genus JBKHAJ01. The sequence goes on along the minus strand of CAZXMO010000085.1, from coordinate 10,002 downwards.
GATCAATCGGATGTCGTTGCCCTATCTCGATCGAAAAGTCGAGATCGTATTTTCAGACTTTGGAAAAGAACGCGGTATCATCGGCGGCGCAGTGTACACCCTCGACAAATATTTCGAATCCCACTCCCTGTAATTCAGCCTTAGCGGCGGTTTTCCCTTTGCGAGTCCCTGCGGGCGGGAGTTAAGCAACAGGTTAGCAAAATAGATAAAAAAACCGTTGACATAACCAAATACTATGGTATCCTGAACCATACAATCAATAATTTATGGAGGTATTGTATGAATCGAAAAAGAAGGATGATTAGTGTATCCCTAGTCCTTTTCGTGCTTTTCGCCGCGGCGGGACTGGCATTCGCCGGCGGTGAAAAGGAAGGCGGCGCTGCAGCGGACGCCACTCTGGGAGTAGCTATCCGGACGCTCACAAACCCGTACCAGGCGAATTATAAAGTCGGCGCTGAGATGTACGCGGACGTGACCGGGCTCGAGTACGAAGTCTTGACCTGCGAGGGCAGCAGTGAGAAACAGGTAAACGACATCAAAGCCCTCGTTGCCAGGACCGGCGGAAACGTTGTGTTTATGGTGGACCCGAACGAAGCAACCGACTGCGTCGCTATTGCAAAGACTCTAGACGAAGCGGGTGTTTACTGGGTTTCGTGGTGGAACAAACCGCCGGACTTGAAGGTGTGGGAATATGATTACTGGGTAAGCCATATAGCCTATGACGGAATCAGCGCCGGTTATTACACCGCTAATGAGCTCTTCAAGACCTTCGGCAACAGCGGTGAGATTATCGCCCTTCAGGGAATGCTCGCGAACTCCATAGCCCAGGACAGGTTCGTCGGACTGCAGAATGCCCTCGATGAAAATCCCGATGTGGAACTCGTTGCATACGAAGCAGCCGATTGGGACCGAAACATGGCGTATGAGAAAACCAAGAACCTGCTCGTCGGAAATCCCGACATCGCCGGTGTCTGGGCGGCCAACGACAACATGGCCTTGGGCGCTCTGGAAGCTCTCAGGGAAGCAGGCCTTGCCGGAAAGGTGCAGGTCGTCGGTTGTGACGGAGTCGAAGAGATATTTACCGCGATCCAGAACGGAGAAGCGGCCGCCACCGTATATAACGACTCGAAGTATCAGGCGGGCATCGGCCTGGCGATTTCTCTTGCGGCGAAACAGGGAAAGATAGATGTGGCGAATCTCGACAGGGAGAGACGTCAGTTCTTTGCCGCGGCGGTGGAAGTCAATGCCGAGAACGTCGATCAGATCATTTCGGAATACGTTGAAGGACAGCCCGAGTATGATTACTCAGATTACTGGGGTTCCTGGGTTCGGGCAATGGAATAAGCCGATTACCGGCCCTTATTGATTCGAGTAAGACATCTGCCGGGGAGGTTTCCCCGGCAGACTATTTTTGAGGTCTTCTCAGGCGAAACGTCCTAAGATTAAGATAATAAATGATAAAACAGAAATTTTGATCCAACGGGTAGAAAAGTGAACATAAAGAAATTGAAAGGAATCCGAATGCTTTCGGCGCTGCTCCAAAAAAGCAGCATCGGCGGACAGCTGTTTTCCCTGCTCCTCATCGTTATACTCTTCATGATAGGGACGAAAGGGAGTTTTCTTCAGCCGAAGAACATCCAGGCAATCATCGGACTCGCCAGTATTCCGATTATTATCGGGCTTGGTCTTCATCAGACAATAATGCTCGGAGGCATAGATCTTTCGCTGGAGGGGGTAATTGCTATCTGCGGAGTCCTTGCGGGGATGCTCATCCGTAACAAGGTTACTCCCATGGATATCGGTTTTTGGATTGTACCGGTAGTCATGGTCGCCGGTGCACTGATCGGTATGATCAACGGTCTTTTGAATACGAAACTCCGAATCCCCTCTTTTATTTCCACCCTGGGTATGAGCTGGGCTTTTTTCGGAATTGCGATTCTGATAAGTCAGGGAAGGTCCATTCCCGTAACGGACGTTCGTTTTCAGCGGATAGTAAACGGACAGCTCATAGGCATCCCGAACATCCTTGTCATTGCTCTGGTTTTATTCGTGCTGCTGCAGATAGTCCAGGCGAAAACACGGTACGGGAAGCACCTGTATGCGATAGGCGGTGATGAACAGCTTGCGAAGCAGGCCGGAGTCAAGGTCGACCGGATAAAAATTATAACATTCATGCTCGCGGGTCTCTTTTACGGGCTTGCTGCCTTATTTCTGGTAACCAGGCTGAACAGTGCGGCCGCTAGAGTAGGAAACAACCTTCTGTTTCCTTCCATGACGGCCGTTGCGGTCGGAGGTGTGGCACTTACCGGCGGTATCGGCGGGGCTAAGAACGTCGTTATCGGTGCAATAATCATCGCGGCGCTCAATAATGGTCTCGTTCTGATGAGGGTTAATCCCTACATTCAGGGAGCGGTCAACGGACTCGTACTCATCGTAGCCGTTGCATTGACCATCGACCGAAAGAAGCTCGGATTTATAAAGTAATGGAGAAAGGCATGGAAAAAGAGCCCATCATCCGGCTCAAAGAAATTACCAAATCCTTTCCGGGGGTAAAAGCCCTCGATCGGATAGATATGGTAATCTACAAGAATGAGATTTTAGGGCTTGTCGGAGAAAACGGAGCCGGAAAATCCACCCTTATGAAAATCCTCATCGGACTTCATGAGCCGGACGGAGGAACTCTCGTCCATTCCGGCGAGAAGCTCCAGCTCAAAGATCCGGACATGGCAATCCGAAACGGAATCGGGATGGTTTTTCAGGAAGGGAATCTCGTCCCGAACCTTACCATCCTGGAGAATCTCTTCCTCTGTCACGAGGACAACTTCAGTAAATACGGGATCATATCCCACAAGCGGATGTACGAGGAGGCGGTCAAGATACTCAAACGGGTCAAGGTCAAGCTGGACCCTCAGCAGATTGTCGGGGAGCTCCGGGCGGCGGACAAGCAGATGATCGAGATTGCCCGGCTTTTATGGCTTTCGGAGTTCTACAATCAGGAAACCCCTCTCCTCATTCTCGATGAACCGACGACTGTTCTTGTAGAAGAAGAAGTGGAAACACTTTTTTCTATTCTTCAGGAGATAAAGAATTTTGTCTCGATTATATTTATTTCCCACCGGCTGGAAGAAGTAATCCAGAATACCGAGAGGATTATCATTCTCAAAGACGGCCGGCTCGTTTCCGAGATGCCTACATCCGAAGCGGAAACCGGCAAGGTTGAACAGCTCATGGTCGGGCACGGATTTGCCGACGACCGGTACCTCGAGACGGAGCAGGCGGAGATCGAAGATACTGTTCTGATGGAAGTGAAAGCACTGTCATTAGAAGATAAATTCGAGCCTCTTAGTTTTACTTTGAGGGAGGGAGAGATAATCAGTCTTGTCGGTCTCCTCGGGTCCGGTAAGGAGGAAGTCTGCAAATGCCTCGCCGGGATTATTCCCGCGGACGAAGGAACTATTTCCGTTAAGGGGAAGCGTGTGCGTATCCGGTCTCCTCAGGATGCAATTGACGCGGGAATAGGGTATCTTCCGGTGGACAGGCGTACAGACGGATTGGCGCTGGATATGGATGTCGAGGAAAATATCAATCTTTTGGTCCTTCCGGAGCTCAAGAAGGGAATCCTTTTGAGCTCTAAACAGGAAAGCGAGAATGCCCGCCGTATGGTTCGCGAAAACAACATCAAGACCCCATCGTTTCACACAAAGACCGCAAATCTGAGCGGCGGTAATCAACAAAAGGTCGTTCTCGCAAAGTGGCTCTCCTCTCATGTGCGGGTGCTTATCGTCGATCACCCCACCCGGGGGATCGATGTCGGAGCTAAGGAAGAAATATATAAAAAGCTACGGGCCCTGTCACGGGAAGGTATGGGAATTCTCGTCATGTGCGATACCCTCGAGGAGGATATAGGGCTTGCACACCGCTTGATAATAATGAAGGACGGCAGGTATGTCGAAGAAGTCGCGTGTCCTAAGGAAAACAAACCGAAACCGGTAAAAATAATAGGATCAATAGTATGAAAACAGAAGATACATCAGGTGAACTCAAGAAAAAACGGGAAATACCCGCAATTGTCTATGCTTCCGGATTGCTTGTCCTGTTTGTTGTGGTTTTTACTATTGCCAACAGAGCCTTTTTATCCCCCTACAATCTGAAAAATATCGGTACTTCGGCATCTATTCTTCTTGCAGTCGGGCTTGGCCAGGTCTTCGCCATTCTGACCGGAGGCATCGACCTTTCCGTCGGCGGCCTTATGTCTCTCGTATCGGTAATTTTTATGGTGATGCTGCCGAAGGTCGGATATCTGGCATATCCGATCTGCATAGCCGTCGGTATTACCGCGGGTTACATTAACGGTAATCTCCTTACCCGGATCAAAATTCCCTCTTTTATCGCCACCCTCGGAACAGGAGGTATATTCATCAGCATCGCGTATCTCGTGTCGCCGGTGGCAATTTCCGCATCCACGGAAATACAACCTTTTCTGGATTTCGTAAACGGAACCTTCTTCGGTATCAAGAATATCATGGTCATAGCTCTGGTATTCTTTGCAATCATATTTATCTTTCAGCGCTACACGGTCTTAGGGAGATATGTCTTCTACGTGGGAAGTAACGTCAAAATGGCATGGCTTTCCGGGCTCAATGTTACGAAGACTAAAAACGTTGCTTTTACTCTTTCCGGTTTAGGTGCGGCCATTGGGGGAATCCTCCTTGCGAGTAATCAGTACAGCGGTTATCCGACTATCGGGAATGTATACATCCTCAACTCGATAGCCACCGTGGTCGTCGGGGGAACGGCTCTCACCGGAGGTGCCGGGGGCGCTCTGAATACCCTGATAGGTGCACTTATCATGAGCGTTCTGCAGAACGGGATGACCGTCGTAGGAATCAACGTCTACTTCCAGCAGACCCTGCTCGGGCTTTTGATCGTCTTCAGCGTGGCGATATCCTTCGACCGATCGAAGTTTGCCGTTATCAAATAAAAATTATGCTTAGAGAGGAATAATACTATGGATCTGCAGCTGAAAGGAAAAGTTGGAATTATCACCGGCGGGAGCGTTGGGATAGGTCTTGCCGTTGCCGAAGTCTTCGCCAGGGAAGGGGTAAACCTCGTGCTCTGCGCGCGGAACCGGGGCCGCCTCGAAAAGGCGGCGGAATCGATACGGCATGAATACGGTGTACGGGTGGTCGCGGTCCAGGCGGACGTGGCCAAAGTCGAGGATATTCACAAGGTAGTCGAAAAGACCGGAGAAGTCTTTGCGGGGACGGATATTCTCGTCAACAACGCGGGTACCGGCAGCTCCGAAACTATTATGGAAGCGGACGACGAGAAATGGCAGTATTACTGGGACCTCCACGTCATGGCCGCGGTGCGGATGTCCCGGGGGATCGTCCCCCTCATGCGGAACAACGGCGGCGGAGCCATAGTCAACACCGCTTCGATCTGCGCGAAACAGCCCCTAGGATACGAGCCGATCTATAACGTTACGAAAGCGGCCCTTGCCATGTTCGGAAAATGTCTTGCGAACGAGCTCATTCCGGAAAATATTCGGGTCAACACCATCAATCCGGGGCTTATTCTTACTCCGGACTGGAGAAAAACCGCGGGGATCCATACCGAGGGTACGGAGCAGACTGTGGAGGATTATCTGGGGAATATTGCAAAGGAAAACGCTCCTATCGGAAGGTTCGCGAGCCCTGAAGAGCTGGCGGAATTTTACGCTTTTATCTGTTCCCCGAAGGCCGGCTACTGTGTGGGGTCCACATACTATGTCGACGGCGGATGGCTCAAGACTCTGGAATAGGAGGAAGTAAGTGAAATCGGTTGCGGTGATAGAACCCGGTAGGTTGGAATTAGTCGATATTCCCCGTCCCGAGATCGGGCCCTACGATGTTCTGGTGAAGAGCGAGATGTCTTTTATATGCAACGCCACCGACAGAAAAATCGTCGAAGGACATTTCCCGGGAATATCGACCGCGGATTATCCGGTCCTCCTCGGCCACGAAACTGCGGGAACCGTGGATGCCGTCGGTGACAAGGTCCGAAATTTTACAACCGGTCAGCGTGCTATAGGAGGGCTTCTCCTCGATTCGTCCGATCCCGGTTATACCAGTGGATGGGGAGGCAATTCGGAATACGTAATCATCCCCGATTATTGGGCGCTTATAGAGGATTCTCCTCCGGCCGAGCGGGGTGAAATCAACGAGGTGTTCAAGATCATGAAGCCGGTGGACGATGACATTCCTCTCGAGGCGGCGGGGATGCTGTGTACCTGGCGCGAGGTGTACGCCGCCTTTTCCGATTTCAGATTCACCGGTGAAGAACGGCTCGTGATATTCGGGGCCGGACCCGTGGGCTTGAGCTTTACCGCCTTTGCCCGGATTATGGGATTCCCTAAGATTATCGTGGTCGATCCGATACCTGAAAAAAGGGACCGTGCCGAAAAGCTCGGCGCCCACGCGGTTTTTTCGCCGGAGGATGATCTCGAAGGCCTCGTGATGTCGGAGCTGAAAGGGAAGGCCGATGCCGTCATAGACGCGGTGGGAAGCGTGAATATCATCAATACCGCCCTCCGGCTCATCCGCCTCGGGGGATTGATATGCGTATATGGAGTACTCTCGGAGGATTCGGTGCACCTGAACAAGGCCGCGGGGCCGATGAACTTCAATCTCTTCATGCACCAGTGGCCGACCCGGGACTATGAGGCCGCTGCACAGGACCCGCTGTGCGGGTGGATCCGGGAAGGAAAGCTCCGGTGGGATGATTTCGTAACGGGTCAATTCAGTATAGACGAATTCACCGCCGCGTACGCCGCTTCCCAGGACGGATTTTCGATAAAAACTCTGGTGCGCTATGAGTGACGGATATATCCTTTCTCATGATCTCGGCACCTCGGGAAACAAGGCAACCCTCTTTACTACGGAAGGAAAACTGGTATCGAGTGTAACAAGCTCGTACGGAACCCGATATTCCCATAATACCTGGGCGGAGCAGGACCCCGCAGACTGGTGGAGGGCGGTGTGCGATTCGTCGCGAAAGCTGCTCGAGGGGGCCGGTCCCAAAGATATCCGCGCGGTTGCCTTGAGCGGTCAGATGATGGGGTGCCTCTGCGTCGATACAAAAGGCCGTCCCTTGAGAAATGCCCTTATCTACTGCGATCAGCGTGCTGAAGATCAGGTAAAACAGCTCGAGGAACGGCTCGACCCTAAGGGTTTCTACCGGATTACGGGCCACCGGATCAGCTCTTCCTACTCCGTCGAAAAGTTCATGTGGATACGGGACAACGAACCGGATATCTACGATGCGACGGCCAAGATGCTCCATGCCAAGGACTACATCAACTATAAGCTGACCGGCCGGATGGTTTCGGAATATTCCGACGCGTCCGGAACGAATCTCTTGAATCTCGAAACCCTCGACTGGTCGGACGAGATAATCGATGCGGCGGGGATAGACCCGGACAAACTTCCGGCCCTGGTAAAATCCACCGATATCGTAGGCGAAGTCACCCGGGAGGCAGCGGAGGCGACCGGCCTGGCCGCGGGGACTCCAGTAGCTGCGGGGGCCGGCGACGGATTGTGCGCGGGGGTCGGCGTGGGATCGGTCAAACCGGGAAGCACCTACAATTATCTGGGATCGTCTTCCTGGATAGCTACGACCGCCGAAGAACCGCTGTACGATCCGGATATGCGTTCCTTCGTCTGGGCGCACGCGGTCCCCGGCCTTTATCATCCCTGCGGCACAATGCAGACCGCCGGCAGCTCGTTCACGTGGCTCAAAGAGCAGATCTGCAGGGCGGAGACCGCGGAGGCGGAAGCGGACGGAACGAATCCGTTCGAGCTGATAAACCGCGCCGTCGAGGCGTCTCCCGCGGGGGCCCGCGGACTGATATTCCTGCCCTACCTTTTGGGCGAGCGCTCGCCGAGATGGAACCCCCGGGCTAAAGGCGGGTTAATCGGACTCACAATGGAGCACACCCGGGAGGACGTGTGCCGGGCCGTGGTCGAAGGGGTCATTCTCAATCTCAATGTTATTCTGGAAATCATCAAAGAATTCCTTCCGGTCAAAGAGATAACGGTAATCGGCGGCGGGGCCCGCGGGCCGGTATGGCGCCGGATCATGGCCGACATCTACGGCGCGGAAATTCTCATGCCCGACTACCTCGAAGAGGCAACCGCTATGGGAGCCGCGATAATCGGCGGAGTCGGCGCGGGGGTATTCGAGAGTTTCGATGTCATCGACCGGTTTATCTCGATTCAGGAACGGACCTCGCCCGACCCCGCGGCGGCGGCCGTGTATGATACTAAAAAAGAAGTATTCGAAAAATGCTATCAGGCGCTGGAGCCTGTTTTCCCGTATGTAGGAATTACGGACGAGGGGGATTCGAAATGACACTTACCATTGCCCTGATAGGGGCTGTTCATCCGAATATGCCCGGTGACGATACCGGATTGTTCCGGCGTGTGGCCGGAGAGATGAAGATTATTACAGCGGAAGAAGGCGCCTCGCTCATCGTATTTCCCGACCTGCTTCACAGCGAGGAAGACGGGGAAGGGGCCCGAAAATTCTGCGAAGAAAACAACGCCGACTTGGTGGTCCTCTTCAATGCCAGTCTGCCCTACGGCAGGGTCATCCTTCCTCTTGCCCGCGTCGATGCCCGTCTTGCGCTGTGGTCTGTTCCGGAACCGGTAAAGTCCGGAGTCTTACAGCTCAACTCATTCTGCGGAACGAATATGCTCGGCTCTATTATCGGGAATTATCTCAATCATTACGATATACCTTTCAAGTATTTTTACGGACTGCCGGATTCCGAAAAGTTCCGCGAGAGCTTCGCCGTTACCGTGCGGGCCCTGAAGGCGGAAAAGGCGCTGTCGGGAGCTCGTATCGCCCAGGTCGGGGGATTGGCGGACGGCTTCGAAAACATGTATATAGACGAACGTGTGCTCGAATACCGTTTCGGTACACGGCTTCGGACAAGGCATACGGTTGAGGAAATCGTGCGCCGGGCGGAGGCTTTCGACGTGAAGAAAGCCTCCCGGGGCACCGAGGAGTTCGTCGGAGCTTCGACGAGGACCGCCGATGAAGTATCCGGTGCGCAGCTCGAGAAGGCGGGGCGACTCTACCTGGCCTTCCGGGAGTTCGCCGAAGAGCACGGATATAACGCCTTAGGTATAAGCTGCTGGTCCCGTTTCCAGGAGATATACGGAATCGCGGTATGCGGCGTCTTGAGCCGCCTCAATGATGATGGAATCGTCGCGGCCTGCGAGGGGGACATCCCCGCGGTGGTCAATATGCTCATTTTCAACGCGATGAGCGGGGACCGATCGTCTCTGAACGACTTAGTCGCCTTTGATGAAGATGACTCGACAATCAACCTGTGGCACTGCGGAGTGGCCCCGGGCTGCTGGGCCGATAGGGGCGGGGTCTGCTGGGACCGGCATTTCAACATAGGGCAGTATCAGGGTGATGAATGGAAGGGGGAAGGAGTCATCGCGGATATGCAGTTCCGCCCGGGGCGTATTACCGTCGCAACTATGGATAATTCCTTCAATAATCTCTTTATTTTGAACGGCGATATTATCGAGGGCAAACCGGGATACCACGGGAGCACCGGCTGGGTCGGTAACCTCGAACTCAACGGAAGACCGGTCACCCACGACGATTTGATGAATACCATCGTTGTCGAACGGGTGAATCATCATTATCCCGCGGTCTACGGCGATTACATGAATGAGCTGAATGAATTTGCCGCCTGGAAGGGCCTCAGGACAATCTCGGTCCGCCCGTACACCCCGTTTATGCAGAATCCGTCCCGTTCGGCCGAAACGGTATGAAGAGCCTTTAATGAAGGATAAATAAAAATGCAGTATCCTGATTTCAGTATCGAGGGGAAAACCGCCGTAGTAACCGGCGCCAGCAAGGGGATCGGCTGCGGATTGGCCAAGTCCCTCGCCCATGCGGGGGTCAAGGTTGCGGTTGCGGCCCGGAGCAAAGAGCTGCTGG
>CAZXMO010000084.1:2707-11354 GCA_964641125.1 uncultured Spirochaetales bacterium | reverse complement strand
TAATGTATCAATTTTCTTTGTATCCAGTGTTTTGAGGCTAAAAAAATTATTTTTGTCGAATATCTGGATGGCCGTATAGACCAGAATGAGCAGGCCCGCAAGGGGTACTATTACGTACAGAATACTATTCGGCATCATTCGGTCGAAAAAAGGGAAAATCTTAACGGCAGCCATGGTGGTATGAAACTGATCGATACTCAAACGGAGGCCCGCCCAAACCATGTACAATCCCGTAAACCCTTGAAGAAACAGGCGAAGACCATTCAAGAATCTTTGTACACCCCGCGGGAAGAGATCATAGAACAAAGTAATACTCAAATGCATCCACTCACGAACGCCTAAAGCGAACCCGATCATGGCAAGCCAGATCATCAAAATACACGACATCTCCTCCGTCCAGGAGGGTGTAAAATTGAAGAAAAACCGCATAATTACGCGGTACATGGTAATAATGGTCATCAAGACCAGCAGTGCGTAGGCCGTCCACTCAAAAAAGAGATTAACGGCCTTGTAGACCTTGAAAACTCCGTTTAGCACCCGTCGACTTCTCATAGTTCTTTTTCATCCTTGTAGATAAGGGTACACGAAGCCGCTTAAGCGGCTTCGTGTATGGAGAATATCAATGAGAGTATTAATTTGCAGCCGTAAGCCTGTCCAGCCAAACACCGTAACGGGTGCTGTACTTTTCGTAGACAGGAGTTACGGAGTTGCGGAACCGAAGCATTTCTTCTGGAGAAAGGGTTATAAAGGTTACGCCGTTATCAACAAGTTCTTCGTAAGCCTTGTCTTCATTTGCTTCGTAGTATTCCAGATGGATGCTCCACAGCCCCCGGGCTATCTCAAGAATTGCTTCTCGGTCCACCACGGAAAGCTTCTTATCCAAATTCTTTTTACTTGCCACCAGCATATCGGGAATTGCGACGTGTTCATCAAAGGTAAAATAGGGAAAGACTTCGTAATGTGACTGACTCAGATACGTAGGATGATTGCACTCATTTCCGTCTATTACCCCTGATTGACCGGCACTGTAGATTTCACTGAAGGCCATCGGAACCGCAGAGGGCCCCATTGCATTGACGCCGTCAATACATACCTGACTTTGCTGTACACGGATTTTTAACCCCTCTAAATCCTCCAGCGTCCGTATAGGTTTATTGGCGTAATAGCTCCGTTCGCCGGCTTCGAGAAAGGATAAACCGTAGAGATCGGCATTTTCACAGGTTGCGAGAAGTCCTTCTCCCACGGAAGATCCGAGTACCCGCCATTTGTCGGCCCGGTCCTCAAAAACATACGGCATAAGCAAGACACCGACTTCCGGAACAAAATTTTCAAGCGGTGCGGCATTGACGTCACCGAAATCCAGGGTGCCCATTTGACATTGTTCAATGTAGCTTTTCTGGTCCCCCAGTTCCCCGGAATAATAGACCTCGACCTTGACCCTTCCCTCGGTAGCCGCCTCCACCAGTTCGGCAAATTTGGCAGCCGTCTGCCCGTTCGGGTATTGTTTCGGGTGAACCGTCGCGTATCTCATTACGACAGGTTTTAAAGCTTTTCCGGTTGCTTCTTCTTCCTGACCGCTCGCCCACACACCAAACGCGGAAACCATCACGAGCACAACAACGCATAGTAGCCTTCTGTACATCATCTTTTCTTCCTCCTCTGTAATCTTCTCGAACCTACGGTTCGATATGATCCTGCGGCAGAAAGCCTCTGCGGCAGGGTTCATTCAAAACAGTAAAGGCCTTCGCCCTCTGTTTCATATGTAGAATACCGTTTGTTTTATAGCCTGTCAAGTTTTTTTTCTCTTACTAGCAGGAAAAACCGCTAGTGAGCGGACCAAAAGAATCAAAAAGAGAAGAGTAATGTAACAAGACGATGCTGAGAGGAAAAATTTAAGGTAGAAGAAGAAAAATCAAATCCTGCCGGAAACCGGCTGCAGATCCGGGTCCAATTCGTGGATATCCGGATCATACCCCATTTTAAGCGAGATCCGGCGTGCACATTCCATAACCAGGTCTCCAAGCCGGGGGAAATCGCTCTCGGGCATCCGATTAGCAGGTCCCGTAATCCACAGGGCGGCGATATTATTTCTCTTGTAGTCGTAAACCGGCGCGGCGATGCAGTGAACCCCGAGCACTTTCTCGCCATGATCTATGGCATATCCCCTTTCGAGTACCCGGCTTATTTCGGCTTCCATTTCCGCCCTATTCTTTATTGTTCGTTCATTGAATATTTGATAATCAATTTTATCGAGAATTTTATCTTGTTCATCTTCGGGGAGGTGCGCGACAAGCACCTTTCCCGGCGCAGTGTTGTGCAGCTGGAAATGAAATCCCACATCGACTACGAATTTTACCGGTTCATCGCTCAGAACAACTTCCAAGGTGAGACCCTGAACCCCCGCAAGCCGCCCCAGCACCACCGTCTCGTGAGTTTCATTTCGAAGATCGACCATAAGATCCGCAGCCTTGGAAACAATGGTCGACTCACCGAGCGCCACATACCCGAGAGCTAATAGCTTGGTACTGACCTGATACTGATTATCGATCTCGACAACATAGCCGTGGGCAAGTAATGTCTTCAGTATTCGAAATACCGAGTTTTTAGGAAAATCGAGTTTTTCAGCTATCATAGTTATTCCGCAGCCTTTAGACTGCTTGACCAAAAATTCCAATATTATTAACGCCCGCTCGAGGTTCGGAACGTTGTAACGGCTTTCGTTTTGCATCTTGCTCTCCCCGTATCAGATTCTATATAACAAACGGAATTTCGTCAAACAGGACAAATTCAATTGACATTCTACCAATCAAACACTATTCTATTATACAAACAGGGAGCAAAAAATGAATCGATCAATCGAAAGCCTGTACGGATTAACAAACAAGACCGCCCTTCTTTCGGGCGGAGGAGGAGGCATAGCTTCGGGACTTGCCGCGGCCCTGGGATATTTAGGGGTGCGAATTGCATTGATTGATATAAACAGTGATGCCCTCGAGAAAGCGGCAGAGAAGGTTGCAGCAGCAGGAGCAGACACAGCACACTTCTCCTGTGACATCACAGACAAGCAATCCATAGAAAAGACGGTGGACCGGGTAGTCCAGCGTTTCGGAAGATTGGATTTTCTTTTGAACTGTGCCGGCCTGTCATGGATACAGAGTACCGTTGAGTTCGATGAGGACCAGTGGGACCGAGTCATGGGAGTAAATATCAAGGGTACCTTCCTGCTTTGCCAAGCGGCGGGAAGGATAATGATCGAACACAATTTCGGCAGGATTATCAATTTTTCGTCGGTCCGGGGAATCCAGGGACGAAGCGGCGATATGGCATATGCTCCGAGCAAAGGAGCGGTAAACCAGATAACACGGTCCCTCGCGATAGAGTGGGCCGATCGCAACATTAACGTAAATGCCCTCGCCCCGACTTTTACTCTCACCGATATGAACAGGAAGCAAATCGAGGACAAAACTACCTATGAATGGATTCTGTCTAGAATACCGAAAGGACGGCTCTGTTCCATAGAGGACCTCGTCGGTCCCGTTGTCTTTCTCCTAAGTCCGGCGTCGGACTTCGTAACAGGCCAAATACTCTACGTTGACGGCGGCTGGACCGCGGCATAAACGTTCATCTCACCCTCACCGTCCGATAAGCCGCCGGACCGCCTTTCGGTGCCGTTCCGTATAAGGCGGCCGCAATAATGAAAAAGGATCGAAAATCCCCTGCCTATAGACCGCGCGGTGATGGGAAAACTCCCGGAACCCGTCATAACCGTGGTATCTGCCGGTCCCGCTCATGCCGATTCCGCCTAAGGGGAGATCGGGATAACCCACGTGGACTAAGGTGTGATTCGTCGTCACCCCGCCGGAGATAGTCTCGTTTAGGACTCGGCGCAGCTCCCGGCGTTTCCGGCCGAAGTAGTACAGGGCGAGCGGCCGGGGACGGGCGTTGACGTAATCGACCGCCTCGTGCAGGTAGGTATAACTCTTCACCGGGAGGACCGGTCCGAAGATCTCCTCCCGCATGATCTTAAGCTCGTCGGAGGGCTCGAGGATGAGGGCTGCGGGGACGATCCTCTCATCGCCACCGCGCTCCGACCCGAGGTCGATTACCTCGAACCCCTTTTCCCGGGCCTCGGTCACGTACCCCCGGATCCGCTCGGCGTGTCCAACGCTTATGATATTGGTTCCCGCACTTCCGCCGGGAAGGGCGGCGGCGTATTCCTCCGTCCACCGCAGAACGGCATCGCGGAACCGGTTGAGGTCCTCCTCCGGGAGGAGCACGTAATCCGGGGCAAGGCAGATCTGTCCGGCGTTGAGCATCTTCGTCCGGAGAATACGGTCGACAGCTGTAGTCATGTCGGCGGACCGGCTGATAATTACCGGCGACTTCCCGCCGAGCTCCAGGGTTACCGGAGTCAGGTTCGCCGCGGCGCTCCGCATAACCGCCTTTCCCACCGAGGTCGACCCGGTAAAAACCAGATGGTCGAACCGCGCGGAGGCAAAGGCCTTGCCGGTTTCCGGTCCCCCGGTGACCACCGCGACCTCGGACTCGTCGAAGGCGGAGGTTATCATTTCCTCGATAAGGGCCGCGGTCCTCGGAGTCAGCTCGGAGGGCTTCAAGACAGCGGAATTGCCCGCGGCGAGGACACTCGCCAAAGGCCCGAAGGCCAGATTGACCGGAAAATTCCAGGGGCTTATAATCCCCACCACTCCCTTCGGCCGATATGTTACGTAACCTTTGTGGGAAAGTATACGTAAGATCGGGCGGATGTGCCGGCGGTCGGAGCGCATCCACCGGCGGAGATTACGGCGCGCGTTTTTTAAGAGCTCCACCGTGCTCCACACCTCGGTCAGGAGGGTCTCGATCTCCGGGCGTCTTCCGAAGTCCTCCCGGACCGTCTCGGCTATGTCCTCGGCCCGGCGTACCAGAACATCGATACAGCGGTCGATTCTGTCCTTCCGGACCGCGGCCGACGGATACGGCGCCGGCCCGTTCGCCTTCCGCTGCTTCTCGATAATTCCGCGGATACATGCCGCCGGGTCCTCCGGATCACCGGTGCAGCACCTGCGTCCCGTGGGAGCCTCGATGCACTCCCCGACCGCCCGTTCCTCGGCGTCCCGCTTCCAAGCCTCCCGCTCAGCCTCCGCCGCCTCGGCGGACTTAGCCCGCGCGGCATTTCTCCATATCCCGCTGTCCCGAATACTCATACAATAAAACCCCGTTTTCAATGTACTGAAATTTTTTGGGAGCGGGAAAGGAGAGCTCGCCGGCTCCTTTATACCCCTACACCCGCTTCACCGGGTGCACCACCATCGAGCCGCCGGCGGGGAGGATTTCAGCCTCGATGCGGAAGCAGTCGGCGAGAATTTCCGGGGTTATTATCTCCCGGGCGGGACCTGAGGCGAGAAGATTCCCCTTCTTGAGGAGGATGAGGCTGTCGCAGTAGCGAAGCGCTATGTTCAGGTCGTGGAGGGCGGTTATGACGAGGAGTCCGAGCTCCCGGACTTTCTTCGACAGAATTTCGAAAAGCTCGAGCTGGTAGCGGACGTCCAAGTTATTGGTCGGCTCGTCCAAGAGGAGTACAGAGGTCTCCTGGGCGAGGGTCCTGGCGATCACGACCTTCTGCCGCTCGCCTCCGCTCAGCTCTCCGGTCAATCGGAAGGCCAGGTCGGCTATCTCGAGCTCCTCGAGAAGCTCGCGGACGATCCTCCGGTCCTCTTCCCGCTCCCGCCATGTGAAATAAGGCTTCCGACCGAGCATGACGTAGTCGTAGACCACCGAAGTTTGATCCTGCATCCCCTTCTGGGGCACGTAGCCGATAAGGCGGGCCCTCCCGGACAGCGGCAGCTCGTGAAGGCGGACGCCGTGATCAGTACCGCCGAGGCCGCCTGTGATAGTCACCGTTCCTCCCTGGGGCTCGAGGATCCCGGCGACGGTCTTCAGCAGAGTAGACTTTCCCGAACCGTTCTCGCCGATAAGCCCCACGATACCCGGCCCGGTCATGGACGCGGACAGCCCCCGGAATACCGGGTGCCCGTCGTATGCGAAGGTAAGATCGTCTACGATGCACGCGAGAGGTCCCGGGGCCCGGCTCTGATCATACATCATCCTCACATCCCCCTCGAGCGGACCCGGCGCACCAGAATGGAAATAAAGAAAGGGACGCCTATGACCGATGTAACGATACCGATGGGGATCTCCGTATAACCCAACAGGTTCCGGGCGACCGTATCGGAAAGGACGAGAAAGAACGCCCCGAGTAGAGCGGACGAGGGAATCAGCACCCGATGATCGTTCCCTACCACCAGCCGCGCGATGTGAGGCCCCACGAGACCGATGAATCCGATGATACCGGTAAAGCTCACGATGCTCGCCGTCACCAGGGTCGAGGTAATGATAACCAGAGCCGTTATCCGCTTCGGATCGGTCCCGAGGCTCTTCGCGACATCCCGTCCCGAGCCTAAGATGTTCAGATGCCAAGAGCAGAGGTAGAGGACCGGATACCCCGCGGCCAGGAAGAGGGCCGCTACGCCGACCTCGCTCCAGGCGGTGGAGGTCAGACTTCCCATGAGCCAGAAGACGATCCGGGCGAGCTCTTCATGGGTGGAGATGTACTGGAGGATCGATGTCCCCGCGGAAAAGCCGTACATCACCGCGATCCCCGCGAGGATCAGGGTCTCCGCCCGCATCCCCTTCATCCGGGATAGAAAGAGAACGAGGGCCACCGCGGCTAAGGAAAAGAGGAAGGCGGAAAGGACGATGAGGATGTATTCCCCCGCCAAAGAGAGAAGCGAGCCGCCCAACACGATTACCAGAGAGGCCCCGAAGGCCGCCCCGGAGGAAATACCTAAGGTGTAGAGAGTGCCCCCGATCGTGGGGACGAAATTCGTCCTAAGTCTTGGTTTACATAGATTTAGAGAGTGCCTTGTCCTTCCCATCTCGATGGAAGGGTCTAATTTGTTTTACTACAACCCGTATCTCATATATTATCCCCACGATCGGGGGCACTCACTATCCTTTAGCCCTCCAAACAAAAAAGAGACCCTGCCGCAGGAACCAACTGCGGCAGGGAGAGGGCGCTCCTAGGAGCTTCAAAATATTCTTTTACATGAACTGGTCCATCACCAGCTTCATATTATCGATAATGAGATTCTGGACCGCCGGATGGCCGGCAAGTCCGTCGGTGCACTCGGCGGGAAGTCCGAGCCGGGACTTCATGGAATCCTCTTCATCCCCCATCACATCGTTGGACATGTGGTCCCCGTAGGTGAGCATGAAGGTGATAAATTGGACTTTCTCGGCTCCCGACGCGAGGACCTCAGCCTCCACCGGCCCGAACTCAGGCGTTCCCTCCATGACGGCGAGCCGGACATTGCGATAGTTCTCCCGGAGATACGTGTCCATCTGAACCAGCTCGGCGTTGTACTCCAGGTGTTTCTCGTTCCCGTGGGCGCAGAGGACGGTGTAGGTGTCGGAGGGATCCCCAAAATCGGGCTCTAAAGCATTGACAACGTTTTGGATGTTCTCGGGATAGTACAAGAGGGCGTGTCCGTATTTAACGTTGAGACCGTCGGTGGGAGTGTCCAGCACCTGCCGGTATTCCTGCCCGACCATGAGATGGAGGCACTGCACCAGTACTTCTCTAAGTCCTTCCGCGCGTAGCCGGTCGTAGACCTCTTCCAGGGTCCGGACCGGAACCTTCCGGGCGAAGACGGTGTCCTTTCCTTCATCGCGAAGCTTGTTCACGATAAAGTTCGCCGTAAATCCCCAGTAGACGTCGGTATCGGGGAAGGCCTTGCGAACGGCGGTATCGAACTCCTCCAAGTTCTTCTGCCCGGTTTCATAACTGCTGCCGAAGGCGGCGATGACGACGGCGGGTTTTTCCGATTCGGCCATGGAACCTCAGTCGGACGCACAGGACAGAGCCAGACCGCCCAAGCCGACCAGCGCGGCGAGCGCGATCATAACCGTCTTGAGCGATACCCTTTGAGATGTGTGCTTCATAGCAAACCCCTTAAAAAGTGTTTGCTCTAGGGGAAAATCAGGAATGCAAGTGCTGAAAACAGCGGCGTGCATCAACCCTCTCTCCGCGAAGAGCGTTAATAATGGTTTTCCGCAGCAGGTCTCCTGACTTACCGGTTTTTACCTTTCGCCTTCCCGCCCGGCTTTCGAGCCGGGCAGTGGCCTCATGAAAGGCACACGCCGGATTACAGTGACGGGATCGTTCCGGATTTTCACCGGATTCCCTATCAAGACTCCCCGTCCGAAGACGGTTTCGTCACTGCGGATGGTTAATTAATATCACATCTAAAATACCGGGTCAAGGGCGGCTATGGAGGACACGACAGAGAAACCTGACTTCCTTTTATCTCAAATCCTTGATATATTTTATCCAGGAGCGATACAAAATGATCTTTCATGTGATGATAGAACAATCCGAAGACGGCTGGTTCGTTGCCGAATGTCCGGCTCTTCCTGGTTGTGTTTCTCAGGGTAAGACAGAACGAGAAGCAATAGAAAACATCAAGGAAGCGATTCAGGCATGGTTATGGGCGGAAGATCAGAAAACCTTAGCGGACAGCTCTCATAGGCCTAAAGCGACACAAATCCTCGTTACTGTCTAATGGGCAAATTAAATAATGTTCCGGGC
>CAZXMO010000084.1:0-2607 GCA_964641125.1 uncultured Spirochaetales bacterium | reverse complement strand
TGAGCCGGTTGAGCATCTCCTTGAGCTTTTCCTCCACCGAGGTATCCACGCTCGAGGTAGGCTCGTCCATCAAAAGGACCTCCGGATTTCCCGCGAGGGCCCGGGCGACTAAGACCCGCTGCCTCTGCCCTCCCGAAAGCTCGGCGAAGCTCCGGTGTCCGAAGCCCGATAGATTGACGTCTTCCAGTGCTTTTTCCGCAGCCTTCTTGTCGCTCCTGCTGTAAAATCCTGTCGGCTTGCTGAGCCTCCCCATGAGGATCACGTCCAAAACGGTGATGGGGAATTGGGGATCGAATTGGGAATACTGGGGAACGTATCCGATCCTCCGGCTCGCCCGTTCGGGCGAATCTCCGAGCACCCGGATGGCGCCTCGATCGGGCTCGAGGAG
This sequence comes from uncultured Spirochaetales bacterium, assembly GCA_964641125.1. Classification (GTDB taxonomy): domain Bacteria; phylum Spirochaetota; class Spirochaetia; order SPDA01; family CAZSGZ01; genus JBKHAJ01. The sequence goes on along the minus strand of CAZXMO010000084.1, from coordinate 2,219 downwards.
CCCGAGCATGAGTTTGGCCAGGGTGGTCTTTCCCCCGCCGTTCGGCCCTATGATTGTGGCGAAGTCGCCCCGCTCGATGCCGAAGCTGACCCCTTCCAAAACCCGGGTCGGCGGTGGTTCCGGGGCCTCCCGAAACGCGCGGGGTTGTGCCTACCGTCTCTCCCCTCATTCGGCCTCCGTCAGTTCCGATCGAATCGTGTTTCCGATTCCGCGCAGATTCTCTAACCAGTTCTCCGATAGGGGATCGATGGGGACAACCGCCCCTCCTATGGCCTCTGCCGCCGTCTCGGCGGACCTCACCGAAAATTGGGGCTGAACGAAGATGACCTTGACCCCTTCCGCCTTGGCCCGCTCGATTATGCCGACCAGCTCCCGGTCGAGCCGGTCGATCCTCGCGGCCAGATCGTCATAGTTGGAATCGAAGGTCTCCCGGTGCTCCGGGGCCGCCTCGACGAGGGCGTCGCGTATATTTTTCGCGATGATCTTTCCGTTTTCCGGACTCAGCCATACATGGGGGTCCCGGCACCATGGCAGAGGGGACACTCGTTTCCCAAGGCTCGGAGCAGGGCCTGCCGGATGAACTCCGACTTATTCGGTAGTCGGTTCAGCTCCTCGGCAAGGCGCCCGTCGGCCTTGAAAGTCACGATCTCTTCTTTCCTAACATGGAGAAAAGATAATACAAAGTAATACCAGAGTCAAGCGAAAGAGTCGGTTTAGTAGGCGATGGCGAGAATTTTTTTGAGCTCTCCGGTAAGCTCTTGGAGCCTGCGGATGTTCTCAGGGAGAGTGCATATGAGAAAACGCCTATACAGGAGAGCATCCCGGTCACGGATCCGGGCTTCCGGATGCAGAGGAGATACCTGCAGAAGCTCCTTCGCCTTAGGAAGGAAGTACTTGGAAAGCACCGCGACAAACTCCTCGAGCTCCTCGGCCCCTGAACGGACTACGGCGATCGTTTCCCCGTCGACACGGACCACCGATATGAGATTTCGGATCTCTCTTAAGCTTCTGTTGATCCCGGGCATGGCGTTACTCAGCACCGCGGCCACCGCCGTTTCGAAACAGCACAAGTATATTCCACGAATCTCCTCGATGAGCTCCAATAGGGTGCTCTCCCGGGAGGTGACCGGAGCAGTATCGTATCTCCCCATATCCATATTTTCGGCACCGAGCCGGTCCTGCTTGACGGTTCCGCTCGTTTTCCCGTATCCTCGATCGCAATATGATCCTCATCTACACGAGCAGAAACAAGCAGGAGCTTCTCATCAAGAAACACCTCCTCGAATCGAACGGAATTCCCGCCGAGGTCAAGCTCGCCCCGGAAGAGCGGCACACTCGCGGATGGGGGATGCCGGTGGGGATGGAGGACCTGGAAAAGCTCTTTCACCTTTCCGTGCCCTGGGAGGCCGCCGATGAGGCCAAAAAAATCCTCGAGGCCGCGGCGGGCCCGGAGGCACCCCGGGGAAAGGCAGCCCGCGAAACCGGCGCCCCGGAACTCGAAGAGCACCCGGCCCTCGTCCTCCTCGACCCGGACCATCGGGTCCTCGTCGGGCCTGAAGGACTGCCCCTGGACGCGGTGGACGAGGCGGCGGACCCCAAACCCTTCCGCTACCTCTTTTCCTATGCATGCAGAGCCGCCGGTGCTCACGTCTACCAGGTGTTCCTCTCGAACCGTCCCGCCGAACGGGTTCGGAAGATAGCCGAGGGCTTCTCCTGGTATGACCTGAAAGCCGTTCTCGAAGGGGCCCGTTCCGGGGTGGATGCGGCGGATTTCAGGGAGATGTACGTCGAGGGATTCTTAAGCGGTTTCGATCCGCCGGAACCGGTCTTTTCGGCGGAGCGCTTCGGCGGAACACCCCGGCTCGCGGACCTGCTTCTAAAGCTTATCCGGGAAGAGAAGAAGACCGCCGCCTCGAGCCTTAAATGGAGCTACACCGCGGAGGGATCCTCCCCGCCGGCGGCGGGAGACGTTACCGTCGTCCTCGACGGGGACGGCATGCCCGGAGCGGTTATCAAGACCACCGCCGTCACCGAACTACCCTTCTCACAGGTGAGCGCCGAAATGGCCCGCCTCGAAGGGGAGGACGATATAAGTCTCGATGCCTGGCGGAAGGGGCACCGGAAGTGGTTTTCCAAGGAATGCAGGGAAATCGGTAAAGATCCCGACGAATCGATGCCTGTCGTCTTCGAGGAATTCGAGCTGCTCGAAAAGCTCTAAG
>CAZXMO010000083.1:1567-11737 GCA_964641125.1 uncultured Spirochaetales bacterium | reverse complement strand
ACTTGAGGATAATACTTCGTACTTGCTTAACCTGATACGGTTTAGCCATATTACCTCTCGGCTGTAAATTGATTATTTCTTGAATTCCTTTTCTATAATAGATATGGTGGTCACCCTTTATCCGGCTTTCAAATCCTAAAATATCAAGCACTGCACACAAATCAGAAAATTGTAGATTTGCGTCTGACGTACCACGTAAAATTAATTGCAGTTTCTTTTCGTGCTTACTCATAACCCACTTATGATGATAATTCATTTTTAAAAGTTAATCTATAATACTCAGGTTATCCCCTTCGATTCATCAGAGCCAACTGTCCCAATCAATCAATCCCTGTCTTTCGACAGCGATCGGGGTCGAAGCATGTAAACCCCGGATTTTCCTGCCTTTTTATTCATCTTGACATCGAATAGATGATACATCAATATGTATGTATGAAAACAATTACGATCAATGTATCTGAACCGGTTTATCGGGTTTTTCAGAAATACGCGGAAGCACAGGACAGAAACACCTCGGAGTTAATCCGGGAAGCTATGGAACTGTATAAAGCGGAGAAAATCGAAAAAAAATCAAGCATACGTAATTTACAGCCCTTCTCGGTCGGAAAAGTCCTTGTACCTGTCTCTAAAAGAGAAGATTACTTAGACGAGATGCTCGATGAAAATCGGAATTGATACGACCTTTCTTCTCGAAGTTGAAATCATCGAACACCCGGGCCACCGGCAGGCAAATGAATACAAGAATCATGTTCTCGATTCTCCCGACTCTTTTGTCCTTGCTCCCCAGGTTATAAACGAATTTATTCACATCGTTACGGACCCGAAACGTTTCGAACGTCCTCTTTCCATGCGGGAGGCGTTGGCCCGCTCCCAGTCCTGGTGGAACGGATTGGAGATCGAACAGGTTTTTCCGACCGACAATTCAGTAACCTGGTTTCTCGCCTGGATGAACCGGTATGCCTTGGGGCGGAAAAGGATTCTCGATACTATGCTTGCCGCCGTTTATTTTACAGGCGGCGCAAAAGCGATCGTCACTTCGAATTCCGGAGATTTTGACGTTTTCGAAGAACTGGAAATCATCACACCGCAAACCTGAATTCTACAGCTCAGTAGGCGGGAAACTGCCGTTGTGAGTATTGCTCCGCTTCTCCTATAAACCACTTATGAAAACCGTCGTTCCCGGTAAGCTCCGGATGAAATGTTGTCGCCAATATCCGTTTGTGTTCTCCTCCCACAATACCCACAGGATCGCCGTTTTTCACGTAGGCGACGACTTCGACATCCGATCTTTTCGTAAGGACAAATCGGGGCGCCCGGATAAAAGGCATTATTTCCCCCTCCGGGGGAAGGAACCGGGGCGCAAAGACCCGCATCTCCGTACTTGCAAGCTGTCTTCCGTACGCATTCCGCCGGATCTCGACATCGAGGAGGGAGAGGTTCTCACCTTTTCGGCCGTCCACGTTGTCGGCTAGAAGGATCGCCCCGGCGCATATCCCCCAGACCGGCATACCCTGCTCGACGAGTGATCTCAGAGAATCCGACATATTATATTTTCTAAGGAATTTACCGATAACGGTGCTTTCACCGCCGGGGATGATCAGTCCGTCGATTGTCTGTAATTGTTCGCCGTTTCGAACGAGCTCATACCCGGCACGGCGGCTTTTCAAAGGGGAAATATGGTCTTGGGCCGCTCCCTGGAAATTCAGAATACCGATCTTGACCGGAGGAGACTCCATTTTACCTTCCCGATAAGACGGTATCCAACGTGGAGATTTCCAGTCCTTTCATAGGCCTGCCGAGGTTCTCGGAAAGCTGCGCTATTTTATCGGGATCTTTATAATGAATGACCGCCTCGACTACGGCGGAAGCCATTTTTTCCGGGCTTTCGGATGTAAAGATCCCTGATCCCACGAAAACCCCATCGCTGCCCAAGATCATCATGAGGGCCGCATCGGCCGGGGTCGCTACTCCGCCTGCTGCGAAGTTAACCACCGGGAGCCTCGTAAGCTCCTGTGTTTTTTTGAGAAGATCGGCAGGCACACGATATTCGGCGGCCTTATGCTCTATCTGTTTATCCTCTAATCCTTGTAAGGCACGTATCTCTTCGTTGATACGCCGTGCATGCCGCACCGCTTCTACGATATTTCCGGTACCGGCTTCACCCTTTGTACGGATCATCGAAGCCCCTTCGTCGATACGCCGCAGGGCTTCTCCGAGATCGCGGGCTCCGCAAACAAAGGGCGCGGCAAAAAGCTTTTTGTCGATATGCCGGTCTTCGTCGGCAGGGGTCAGCACTTCACTCTCATCGATAAAATCGATATCCAGGGCCTCGAGTATCTGTGCTTCCGCCGTGTGACCGATACGGCACTTGGCCATAACGGGGATGGATACCGCCTCCATAATACCCTTGATCATCACCGGGTCGCTCATCCGCGCGACGCCTCCCTCCTTTCTTATGTCGGCGGGGACTCTCTCGAGTGCCATAACGGCACATGCCCCGGCTTCCTCGGCTATGCGTGCTTGTTCGGGATTCGTCACGTCCATAATAACGCCGTTCTTAAACATTTCCGCCAAACCTTCATTGAGCCTTTTGCGAGAAATTTCCATTGAATCCTCCTTTCGTAGACAATTCACTACTTATTTAATACAATAGATGTACAAGAAGCAGCTAAACCATACAAAACAATACTTGGTAATACATTATTCCAATTGTACTACCAAGTCAAGGTATTTACATGTCGATAGTAGATAGTATTTATGAAGATTTTAGAAATGCCATTATCGACGGTCGTTACCTTCCGGGGACTCGGCTTCCCTCGATACGAGAAGCCGCGGCCTCGTGGAATTGTAATAAATTAACCGTTAAAAAAGCGTACGACCGTCTTAAAGTCGCAGGTTTCATCGAAAATACCGTCGGAAAGGGTTCATTTGTAAAGTTCCCAAAACGATTTGGAGAACAAAAAGACCCCTTCTCGTTTCAAACCGCTTCGATAGGCGAGGAATTATTTCCTATAGAAGAGGCGCGCGAGCTCACCAATAAACTCTACCGGGAAGTCGGATCATCATTATTCGCGGCCGCTCCTCCCGGGGGAGATCCGGCGTGTCTCGACGCCCTCTCTGATTTTTACCGCATACCGCGGGATAGAACCATTGTCATTTCGGGGGCCCAGCAGGGGCTTGATTTAGCGGGTCGACTCCTCTCGAGACCCGTATCCGAATCGGTAGTATTCGAGGATCCTACCTATTCTGGAGCGATCAACCTATTCCGTCCTAAGCATTTTATTCCGCTAGATAAGGACGGACCCGATCTCGACCGGATCGAAGAATACGCGAAAAAAGGGATGGACGCCTATTATGCAATGCCTCAGGTCCACAATCCTACCGGAAGAAGCTACACCTCTACCGTCATGGAAAAAGTGGCCGAGTTAGGTGAAAAATATAACTTTCTGATCGTAGAGGATGATTACCTTTCGGAATTTTTACCGGATTTCTTCGAAAGAACCCCAACGAGGTTTTTAGACCTAATTCCGGAACGGACCGTATACATAAAGAGTTTATCGAAGGTGACCGCACCGGGTATTCGCATCGGGTTAATGGTCGTTCCGTCCGAGCTCAAAGAAGAACTGCTTTTTAGTAAATTCAATACCGATATCGGCACCAGTAGTTTTATGCAGCATATTGTCAGAGCATTTATAGCGGAGGGAATACTTAAAAGGAGTCTCTATTCGTACCGACGAATCTGCACGGAACGAAGGACCCGCATGGAGAAGCTCCTTGATTCTTATCCCTTTCTTTCCTACACGCCGGGGAGACCCGGATATAATATTTGGGTCCATAGCGAAGCGGATCCGAACATCTCCGATCCCCCCTGGGCGAAAGGGGAAAATTTTTCGTTCGATCCGCGTTATAAATCTTTCTTCCGCCTCTCCTTTATGTCCCAAGCGGAACAACGCTTTACCGTCGGGCTCGATTACCTTGCCGAAATCTTGAACGGTTTAAGTAGAGCCGATTCCCCCGGTGTGTTTTGAGATCAATCTTTTTCGTCTTCATGCGGAGTGGGTTTTTTCGTAGATATTTCGAAAAATATTTCGGGGATCGGTCCGTCGCTTGACCTTGTCGTAGTTCTCCTTGTTCCAGACCCGCCAGAACTCTTCGGGGGTGTAGGAATTATGGGAGATGAGGGTCTTGATACCCTTGAATTCTAAAAGCTTCTCTTCGATGAGCCGGTAATAATCGGTTTCATCGTCGGGCTTCATTCCGTAGACGGCAAAATCGACAAAGAGCTCATCATCGACGTACTCGGGATTCAGCCACTCATACGAACGTACGAGCTTATAGGGGACTACCCAGAGGGGATAGTAATCCATCCTATCGATATAGAAACGCAAGAAATCCTCGACCCGGTTGAACGGGACGAAGACGTCGAGAACTACCTGAGGCCTTCCCCGGTTAAAGATATTGGGATAGTTCCGTGCGAGGCTGAGCATCCGTGAGGAGGAGAGGAAAAGTTTCCCCACCAGGAATCTCAAGACGGGATTCTCGAGGCCGTAATTCCGGGCTATCCAATGGCAGTCGGAATCGTAACGGAAGAAGTAATCCCGGGTTTCCATATAGTCTTCATCCCGTTCCCGGGTGGACTTGTAATAGGGCTTGAGCCAGGTGTATCGATTGGTGTAGGGAGCCTCGTCGGCAAAAGTCCCGATGCACAGAGTAAAATGATCATCCCCGTGAATGATACCGTCGATAAAATCGTCTGAACCCCGCTTGAACCGCTCGTAAATCGCGGCGGTATAATCCGCCATTTTTTCATACCGTTCGTATTCGAGGCGGACGTAGGATTTGGCCTCTATCAGGCGGAAGGTGAGCTTGGACAGGATCCCTAAGGTTCCGAAGGAGCCGTGGATCATCTGATAGAGAAGACCGTTTCTATCGTCGGGCCCGCATTCGAGAATCTCCCCTTCCGCTGTTATGACCTCGTATTCCAGACAGGTGTCGTGGAATCCTCCGTATCGAAACGAGGCCGATTCAACGGAGCATCCCGACACGGCCCCTCCCACGGTGATTGTCTTCAGCTCGGGGACAATGATCGGCACGAGACCGTACCGCAAGGTCTCCTCAACGAGATCCGCGAAGGTTACTCCCGGCTCCGCCGTACATATTTTCGTCTCCGGATCTATCGACAGGACCTCGTTCAGGTCCGAAATATCTATCTTGTCGTCCATCCTTTGCACGTCTTGCCGCTTGGGCACCCGGTGGGAGACCGCCTTTTTCTTGAGCGACACCGGCCGTCTGTTGGGTCTTCGTTTCAGGGCTTCCGCTATTCGCGTTACTTTTTCATCATGATTCATCATCATCCTGCTCTTTTCTTAATCCCAGTTTCTCATCCAGCACATCCTTGTACCGGTAGGCGAAATAGATAAGCACCCCCGAGACGACGGCTATGATGATCCACATCCACCAGGATACTACGGCAATTCCCGAGCCGACTAAGCTGCTTACGAACATTCCCGGGGGTCTCCCCAGTATAACGAGGAGCAGGAATACATGAAAGGGAAGGGCGGAAATACCCGCGATCAGACAGAGGGCGTCGTCCGGAAAGAAGGGCATGAGGAAGACGAGGAGAAGGAGCACGAAATGGTTCTGCGCGACCGTATCGATATATTTGTCGATTGTTTCCGGCTTCACGAAGCGCTCTACGAGAGGTCTCCCGTAAAACCGGGCTATTCCGAAGGCGGCGCAGGAGCCGACCAAAAGCCCCCCGGTGCTCAGGAGAAAGCCCGGCCAGAGGCCGAAGATGGCCCCTCCGGCTAGGGCGGTAACATTTCCGGGGATGGGAGCGAGGATTACCTGCATCGTCTGAAGAACAAAGAAGACTAAAGGCCCATAGGGATCGAATTGCCTCACGAAGTCTTTGAGGTTCTCCCGGGAGGAGAAGACTACCCGCCACTCCACCGGGCCGTGGGACTGAACAAACCACCTATACAGCAGGTAGCACGCTCCCGCTAAGACGACGAACGTGCCTATCCTGGTCCAGGTCTTCTTGAGCATGGCAGAAGGGTACCACGCATGGCGGGAGTGGTGCCACTCTTTTTCCCTCCGATATGCATGCATATAACCCATTTGGTCTACATCCGGCGCCGACTATTTTCGCTACATTGGAGGCGATACCATTATGAGCAACAGAGAAAACGAACAAACACAGAGGGAAGACAGGCAAAACGGGCGTCCCGGGGACGATCAGGATAAAAATCGAGAGGGGCAAAGACCCGGAGGTTTGGGGATGCAGGGGCCCAGCCCGGGAGGACCCTGGGGCAGTTTCCTGCGGAGATGGGGCCTCCTTATTCTCGTAGTTCTCCTCTTCGCCGTTCCCTGGATCGTCTCCCTTGTCAGTGACGCCGGCGGACGGGCACAGGTCCCGTACAATTTCTTCCTCGATCAGCTCGAGCAGGGGAATGTCCGGTCGGTTGTGATCGAAGGAACAAGTATCCGGGGAAGCTTCGCATCGGAAGTGACGGTTCCCGCTCGGGACGGTCAGGGATCGGGACAACGGACCCGGCAGTTCCTGACCTACTATCCCGGTGAGATATCGAACGAGCTCGTCGAGGAGCTCGATAACCGGCAGGTGCGGATGGATACCCGCCCCGCCGAGGACGGCAACTTTCTCAACGTTCTCTTTACCATCCTTCCCTTCGCTTTGATGATCTGGATATTCTTCCGGCTCTTTCGCGGCGGGGGCCAGGGAGGCGCCGGCCAGGGACTCTTTCAGATCGGAAAAAGCCGGGCCAAAAAATACGAAAAGAAACGGCATGAACGAACTACCTTCGAGGATATCGCCGGAATCGAATCTGCCAAGAGGGAGCTCAAGGAGGTGGTCGATTTCCTCGAGGATCCGAGCAAGTTCAAGGACTTCGGCGCGAAGACCCCTAAGGGGGTGCTCTTAGTAGGACCTCCGGGAACCGGAAAGACCCTCCTCGCTCGGGCGGTGGCCGGCGAGGCGGAGGTGCCCTTCTTCAGTATCTCCGGGTCCGACTTCATGGAGATGTTCGTCGGAGTCGGGGCCTCCCGGGTACGGAACCTCTTCAAGGAGGCCAAAAAAATTCAGCCGAGCATCATATTCATAGACGAGCTCGACTCGATCGGCCGAAGCAGAGGCGCGGGCCTAGGCGGCGGTCACGATGAACGGGAGCAGACCCTGAACCAGCTCCTCTCCGAGCTCGACGGATTCGAGCGGGACGAGAGCACAGTAGTCCTCGCCGCCACCAACCGCCCGGACATCCTCGACCGGGCCCTGCTTCGGCCGGGGCGATTCGACCGGCAGGTGACGACCAATCTTCCCCCCAAGAAAGACCGCCACGAGATCCTCAAGATCCATGCCCGGAACAAGCCGATGGCCGATTCGGTGGACCTCGAACGGATGGCGTCCAATACCCCCGGCTTCAGCGGGGCGGACCTGGAAAATCTCTTGAACGAAGCGGCGTTAGTCGCCGTCCGCAAGGAGAAGAAGGAGATCGACCAGGAAGACCTGGAAGCGGCCCGGGACAAGATCATATTGGGCCTCGAGCGGACCAGCGTGGTAATGAGCGACAGGGAGAAGAAGATCGTGAGCTTCCACGAATCGGGCCACGCCGTCGTCGCCGCCGCCCTCCCCCATGCGGAGCCGGTCCACAAGGTGACCATTATTCCCCGGGAGCGGAGTATGGGTGTCACCCAGCAGCTCCCCGAGGAGGACCGGTATATCTACGATCTGGCCTACCTCGAGAACAGACTCGCGGTGATGATGGGCGGCCGGGCGGCTGAAAAGTTCAAGAGCGACACCCTTACCTCCGGAGCGGAAAACGATCTGAAAGAGGCGCAGAAGCTTGCCCGGAAGATGGTCCTCGACTGGGGGATGAGCAAGGAGTTCGAGCACGTCGCCATGGGAAGCCAGAGGCAGAACGTCTTTCTCGGGCAGCAGATAGCCTCGGAAAAGCAGTACAGCGAAGAAACCAACCGGAAGATCGACGAGGCGGTAAAGGTGCTCCTGAACGAGGCCTACGAAACCGCCCGGAAAACCCTCGAAGAGAACGAACAAGCCCTCGACGAAATCGCCTCACGCCTCCTTGAAGACGAGGAGATTGCGGGAGGGGATATCTACTCGATTATCGAATCGAAATCCGGATCATAGGCTTCGGCGAAATCCATACCCTTACGGGCCATCTTCCCGATCCCCCGGCACAGGGCCGTCCATTCCCGAGGAGGCACCGCCGATTCGAGCTCTTCGATCCACGTCGAACTTATCTCCTCCGCCCTGTCCCTAACTGATCGCCCGGAGGGGGTGAGGTTTATAAGCTTTTCTCTACGGTCCGCAGGGCAGCACTCCCTTTCCAGATACCCGAGCTCCAAGAGCCTGCCCACCGCCCGGGCCGCGTTGGCCTTGTCCACCATCAGGCGCCGGGCAAGCTCGTCCTGACGGATCCGTTCACCGGGGCCTATAGCCAGAAGGTAGGCCTGCTGGGACGGCCCCAAACCGTAGGGCTTCAAGGCCTTGGAAAAATAGATGGACGCGGCCCTGTTGAGGACCGAGATCCACAGCCCGAAGCCGGCCCGGTTCCCGGCGCCCTCAGGCATGGGTCCCGCTCTCCTTCCCCGCCTCGCTCACAAAAAGCTCTTTATGGTCCCGGATGAAGTCGTCCAAACTCCGGGGCTTTCTCCCCAAGATCTCTTCCGCCGTACCGGTGGTACCGTCGGCCTTTCCCATCCGGGCCGCCGAGTAGAGGGCGAGCATTACCAGAGCGTGGCCGAATTTACGCCCCTGCCCGCGCTGGTACCGGATAAAAGGGAGGGCCCGGGCCGGCTGGTACTCGATCTTTTTCCCGAGGATGTCGGTCATCCGAGCCGCTACCTCCCGGTACGACCAGCTCCGCTCGCCGGTTATGGTATAGGCCTCTCCGGTATGCCCCTCATGCATCAGGAGTTTCGCCGTTACCTCCCCGATATCCCGGACATCTATAAAGTTGGTCCTTCCCTCCCCCGCGGGGACGAAGATCCGGTTCTCGTCCCGAATTTCCGGAAGGTGAGTAGTGGAGAGGTTCTGCATGAAGAAGCTCGGTCTAACCATAGTCCAGGGGAGGTCCAGCTCTATCAGGATCCGTTCCACCTTATGGTGAGGGACTAACTTATTGGCTTCAGCCCCCTGCACCGAGAGGAAGACCACCTGATCGATCCCCCGGGCTTCGAGATACCGCAAAAACGGCTCCATGTCCCTCTTTATCTTCGAGATATGAGGGGGCCGCATCAGGAAGAGGTGTGTCGCCCCCTCCAGAGCCGGTTCCCAGGTCGCTTCATCGGTAAAATCGAAATCCCGGTACTCCACCCCGGAAAGGGGGTCTTTAACGTCTTTCCCGGGAAACCTGGCCCCGATGACCCGCTCCCCGGACGCTCTGAGATGCTTCGCCGTTTCCCGCCCGACATTTCCGGTGGCTCCGGTGATGAAATGCACGCTGCTCATAAAAAACTCCTAGTACCCGATCATCGGGCTTTCTTTTTTAAATTTTCCTTCCTCAAGAACATCGAGAATAAACGTCGCCACGTCTTCCCGGCTTACCGGCTTCGGTTTCGGCGGAGTGTATCCCGCTTCGAGCGCCCCCTTCGAGGGGTCCTCCGAGAGCATCGGGGCGCGGGGTACGGTATACTCCAATCCAGCCTTCGTTACGATCCGGTAGGCGTCCTCCGAATAAGAGAGCACCTTCCCGGCCATGATCTTCATCACCCCCCGAATCACCGTCCGGCTTATTGCCTTCTCATCCCGGCCGTCCATGACCCCCGCACCGGTAAGCCAGACGATCCTCTCTATACCCTTCTCCTTCATCCCCCGGGTGATTATCTCCGCCGCGTCTCTCATGAGCGACTCCGGCGATCCCTTCGCGGGGCCTAGGACCGAGACGACCGCATCGGTTCCTTCTATCGTTTTTTTCACATCCTCTTCGTTCAGCACGTCTCCTTTGATAATTTCGAGTTTCTGTCCCGTAGAGGTGAGCTTCGAAGGTGAGCGAACCAACGCCTTGATCTCGAACCCTCGATCCAATGCCTTCTCGAGGAGGGGTATCCCGGTTCTCCCGGTCCCTCCGAATACCGCTATCTTCATCGTGTATCTCCTGCGGCGCATTTAGTTGCGCACGCAACTAATGTACA
>CAZXMO010000083.1:0-1467 GCA_964641125.1 uncultured Spirochaetales bacterium | reverse complement strand
GTCCTACACCTCCCTAAGCGCCCGCTCGTAGGCTTCCGATAGGATCGCCTCCGGCGGGGTGGGGATGAATCCCCCGTCGATCAAGGCGTGGGTGGCGGCGCGGGCCTGTTTGATGTCGGCATCCGCCTTGACGAAGGCCTCTTCCCGGGTCATCTCGAGGCGGGCTATCCTCTCCTCCACCGCCTTAGCCGCAACATCCGCGGCTTCGTGGGCGAACACCCCCGGCTCCTCCATCGTCGCGATGATGTTGTCGGGCGTTATGCCCCGACGTTCGGCGAAAGAGGCAAGGGACCGGGCGGCGGTGATCGCCATCCCGTCGGTTATCCCCTTCGCCCGCACGAGGAGGGCCCCTTTAAGGATCCCCGGGAATCCGACCGAGTTGTTCACCTGGTTGGGAAAGTCCCCCCGGCCGGTTGCCGTGATATAGGCCCCCGCCTCCTTGGCCGCGTAGGGATAGATCTCCGGTACCGGATTGGCGCAGACGAAGACGATCGACTTCTCCGCCATGGACCGGATCCACGCGGGTTTGACCGTGTCGGGTCCCGGCTTGGAGAGGGCGATGAGGACATCGGCCCCCTTCATAGCATCCTCGATGTCCTCGATCCGGCCGGGATTCGTCCGCGTACAGAGGTCCCACTTCTTATAGAACCGCGGGTCCGCCTCGACGTCGCTCCGTCCGGCGTGGAGAGCGCCCTTCGAATCGAACATGACGATCCGCTCCGGATCTCCCCCCGCTTCGATGATAAACTTGGCGATGGTGGTATTGGAGGCCCCCGCCCCGAGCATGACGATCTTCACCTTGCCGATGTCCTTATCCGCGAGCTTCAGTGCGTTGATGAGCCCCGCTAGGGTAACGCAGGCGGTCCCCTGCGCATCGTCGTGCCACACCGGGATACCGCACTCTTCCCGTAATGTATCGAGTACTTGGTAGCAGTTGGGCTGGGAGATGTCCTCGAGATTGACCGCCCCGAAGCTCGGCTCGGCCATTTTCACGAAATCGATGATCTTCCGGGGATCGGAATTGCCCGCCGTGTCCCTGCTGTTGATGCATAGGGCGGTCGCGTCCACCCCGCCTAGATACTTCATGAGGAAACCCTTCCCCTCCATGACCCCGAGCCCCCCCGGTGGGGTGCAGTCCCCGTCCCCTAAGACCCGGGTGGAATCGCTGACTACCGCGACGAGGTTCCCCCGGTTCGAGAGCTCGTAGGAGGCGTCGTTATCATCCCGGATAGCGGTGGAAACCTTCGACACCCCCGGGGTATACCACACGTTGAACCAGTTGAAACCGAAGACCCCCGCCTTCGGCAGGGTCTGCATCTTTCCTCCGTAGAACCGGTGGGCCGATTCGGCCAAATATTTCAAGAAAAGGGTCTTCCCCTTCGCCCGCTGCTCCTCGGATAGCTTCCCGGAGAAGAGCTCGTCTAAGTTGTCCAGTTTCCAATTCAATTCAGCCATGTGTATGCTCCT
>CAZXMO010000082.1:0-11968 GCA_964641125.1 uncultured Spirochaetales bacterium | reverse complement strand
ACTGATCTCGGAGAGGTCGCGGGCCCTACCTATTCCGGCGCGAAGATTCCTAAGGGAGAAACCCACCGGTTCCGCCGGGCGGAAATCCGGGTTTCCTGGCCCTTCGACAATATCGGCGTAAACCTCCCGGTTCTTCTCTCGACAATCGCGGGGGGTGTTTACGATTTGAGTGTCTTCTCAGGGATAAAGCTCTTGGATGTGGAGCTGCCCGAAGAGTACTCCCGGGTGTACTCGGGCCCCGCCTTCGGAATCGAGGGGACGAGGAAGCTCACAGGAGTCTACGGCCGTCCCGTCATCGGATCGATCATCAAACCCTGCATCGGACTCCCCGTGGAGGAGACCTCGGCCCAGGTAGAGGACCTCGTCGGGGGGGGTATCGATTTTATCAAGGACGACGAAGTCCTCTGCGATCCCCCCTACGCCCCCTTCGCCGAAAGGGTGAAGGCGGTTACGGCGGTCATAAACCGGCACGCCGACCGGACCGGAAAGCGGGTCATGTACGCCTTCAACGTGTCCGGAGAGCTCGACGATATGAAGCGGCGTCATGATATCGTCCTCGAGAATGGGGGGACCTGCATCATGGCGAATGTCTTAAGCGTTGGCTTTACCGGCCTCGACGCCTTGAGGCGTCACAGCCGTTTGCCTATTCACGGGCATAGGTGCGGCTTCGGGGCCCTCAATCGATCTCCCCTCCTGGGGATGGAGTTTCGGGCGTATCATAAATTCTGGCGTCTCCTGGGAATTGATCACATCCACACTAACGGGCTTAGAAACAAGTTCTACGAGAGTGACGAATCGGTGATCCGATCGATCCGTGCCTGTTACGAGCCGCTCCACGGGGGTAATTTTATCCTCCCGGTTCTCGGCTCGGGACAATGGGCGGGTCAGGCGGTGGATACCTACCGTGCCGTCGGGAGCGACGATGTGCTGTACCTGTGCGGCGGGGGGATACTCGCCCATCCGTCCGGGATCCAGGCGGGGGTAGCGAGCGTCATCCAGGCGTGGCATGCGGCCAAGGAGGGGAAGAGCGTCGAAGACTACGCGGCGCGTCACCGGGAGCTCCTGGAGGCCGTCGATTTTTTCGGGGGGAATAAATGATGAGAGACCGATTATTCTTGAGCTTCTACGGCGACGACTTTACCGGATCCACCGACGTCATGGAATCCCTGACCTTAAACGGTATTCCCGCCGTCCTCTTTCTGAATCCTCCCGAGGCCGAGGAGCTCGAAGGATTTCGGATGAAGCGCTCCTGGAGTCCGGACGGCGACACCCGCGTCAAGGCCTTCGGGGTCGCCGGGGTAAGCCGGAGTATGCACGTCTCGAACATGAAGGATGAGCTTCCGGGAATCTTCGAGAAGATAAGCACAATCCCGTCGCGGTATTTCCATTATAAGGTATGCTCCACCTTCGATTCCTCCCCGCATATCGGGAACATCGGAGTTGCTGTGGATATAGCTGAGCGGTATTTTCCTTCGGCGCACATACCACTTCTTATCGCGGCTCCACCGCTAAACCGCTTCAGCATATTCGCAAACCTTTTCGCACGGATCGACGGGATAACCTACCGTCTTGATCGGCATCCCACTATGTCGAAGCACCCGATAACCCCCATGAAGGAGAGCGATCTACGGATCCATCTCGGGGAGCAGACAGATCGCCCGGTGGCGCTCTTCGATCTCTTCGCCCTCGATTCCGATTACGAGGAGCAGAAAGAGGCCTTTCAGCGGATCGATCGGGGGGAGGGGGAGTTTATCCTCTTCGATACCTATAACTCAAAGCATCTGAAGAATGTGGGAAGACTCCTCTTCGAGATGGCCGGCCCGGCCCCGCAGCTTCTTGTCGGATCATCGGGAATCGAGTACGCCCTGACAAGTTATATGCAAGAGCAGGGAAAGATAACCAAACCGATCGATTACGATTATCCCGGCAAGGCGGACAAGGCCATTATCATGGCGGGGAGCTGCGCCCCGACAACACAATTACAGCTCGAGTGGAGCATGGAAAAGGGATTCGAAGGCATCCGGATCGATACCGAACGCCTCGTCGATCCTAAAAGTAGGGAGTCCGTCATCACTGAAACAGTGAAAAAGGCGGTACGCCTTCTGGAAAACGGCGTTAACCCAGCCATCTATACCGCCCTAGGCCCC
This sequence comes from uncultured Spirochaetales bacterium, assembly GCA_964641125.1. Classification (GTDB taxonomy): domain Bacteria; phylum Spirochaetota; class Spirochaetia; order SPDA01; family CAZSGZ01; genus JBKHAJ01. Next base: position 9,821 of record CAZXMO010000082.1, on the reverse strand, counting down.
GACGACCCGGCTATCCAAAAAACTAACCAGGTCATAGGACGTCTCGGAATAACCGATTCGAGCAACAGCGAGCACATTGCCGGCACCCAGGGTATTATGCTCAAACGGATACTCGAAGGGATCAAAGAAAGGATTCGGGTAGTCGTCGCCGGAGGGGATACCTCGGGGCACGTCTCACGGGCCTTGGAAATTACCGCCTTGGAAACCCTTGTTCCCATCGCTCCCGGAGCACCCCTGTGTCTGGCACATTCGACCGACAGCCGGTTCGACGGGATGGAGATATCCTTAAAGGGCGGACAAAACGGGAAGAAGCGGTATTTCGAATCGATTCTCGAGGGGAAAGCCCTGGAGTAATCCGAAACCGCGGGCCGGTTGTCCTTAGGCGTTCTCTTTCTTTGTAGCAACGATGAGGACGAGGATAATCAGAAATCCTTTGACGATGTTTTGAGTCCCCACCGGAAATCCCGCCACCTGCATAGCCGTTACGATAAGAACCAGAAAAAGGCAGCCGAAGAGAGTTCCCACGATGGTGGACCGCCCCCCGAAGATGAGGGTCCCTCCGATGACAACCGCGCCTACGGTTTCCAGAAGGTAAGTATTCCCCATGCCGAGAAAGGCCCCTCCGACCCGTGCGGCGATGAGCACCCCGGCGAACCCCGAGAAGAGACCGCTGATGAGGTAGGCTAACATCTGGGTTCGGTTGGTGTTGATTCCCGCAAGATGGGCAGCTTCGATGTTCTGCCCTACCGCGGTCAGTCGTCGCCCGTAGGCGGTCCGGTGCATGACGAAGGCGGCGACTGCGCCGAGGGCGACGACTAAGATGATGATCCAGGGAAGACCCGCGATCCTGCCCCGGGAGATGGTCTGGAGAAAGGGGCTTATCTTGAAGGCCGCGAAACCCTCGTTGTAAATGAGAGTGGCGGTAGTCAGGATGTACCCCATAGCCAGGGTCGCGATGATCGGAGGAATCTTCAAGAAGAGGACCGAGAGTGAGTTGGCGAAGCCGATCGCCGCGCCTACCGCCAGACATATGAGGATCCCGTGAAAGACGTTCGCGTTGAGCCCGTCGATGATCCCGGTGGAGAGGAAAGCGGTAAGTGTTATGACCCCCGGTATCGACAGGTCGATGGCGCCGCGCCCGCAGGAAACTACGTACATCTGCCCCAAGGCGGGAATCGCGAGAAAGGCCGCGGAGGTCCCGTTACTGAGAAGACTTCCTATATTCAGTTTGGAGGTAACGATCCCGATTACCAGCCACAGGGCGAAAGAGCCGAGAAATGCCCAGATCCAGTATTTATCCTCTAAAAAAAGTTTTACCGCTTTGATCATTGTTATTTACCCCTTCTCAAGAGCCGTAAGGCCAGTACAAGGATGAGAATTCCCCCCTGTACGGCGGCGACATAATTCGAGCTTAAATTGAGGAAGCCGAGAAGAGAGCCGATCAGCGATAGGGTTATGGCTCCGAAGATGGCCCCCACCGGCGAGACGATCCCTCCGGTGAGCTCGCCCCCGCCCATGACCACCGCGGCAACGGTGAGCAGGGTGTAGGAGAGGGTGGCGTTCGCGTCGGAAGCGGTGGTGACCGCGGTTACCGACAGGCCGCCTAAGAGTCCGAAGACACCGGCAATAAGGAATCCCATGGAAAAGGCTATCGCCGGAGACCAACCGCTCCGCTGCATCGATACCGGGTTGTTTCCGAATCCCCGAAGCACCGTACCGTATTTCGACCGGTACACCACGTAGGCGATGACCCCGGCGGTGATGACGATGAGCACAACTTCGGGGATTATCGGAATATCCAGGTTATAGGCCTTCACCAGCCACTCGGGAGCGGCCCCTCCGGGGATGTTTTGAATACTGTAGGCTACCCCCGTCCATACAAAGGAGGCTCCTAGGGTAACTACGATCGCCGGAATCTGCCTGCTATAGATAAGAAAACCCATGAGGGCGTAGAAACCGAGGCCGAGGATAAGGGACCCCGTTCCAAGCAGCGGATTGGTCCGAAGCAGGGTGGCGCTCAAGACGTTGACAAGCCCCATATAGGCTCCAATTCCCAAGTCCACCATGCTCAAGCCGATGACGTACATCTGCGCCAAGGTGGCCAAAACGAGGGGTATGGAGCCCCCGATCAAGAGCTCGACACCGAAGCGGGAAAAGACAGCTGGGGTGAGTGTTCCGCTCAAGATGTAGATCAGAAGCATGGCGCCCAAGGGAATGGCGATACCGCTCAAAGAAAACTGAACCTTTTTGAGGGTGGTCAGGTCCTGCTGTATCTCCTCCTCCCTCTTCTTGGCCCTTTTCTCCCCCGAAAAAGAAGCGTTGATGATGTTTTCTTTAGTGGCTTCGCTATGATCGAGCTCCTTCATTATCTTGCCGTATCTCAAAACAACGACCCGGTCACAGATGGTGAGCTCCTCGTCCTCGGTGCTGTACCAGATGATCATCTTTCCGGACTGAGCCGCTTCCCGGAAGAGCTCATAGAGCTGCTTTTTAGTCCCGATGTCGACGCCTCGGGTAGGGTCGTCTAAAAGGATGATGTCCGCGTCCGCCATCATCGCCCGGGCGATCAGCACTTTCTGCTGGTTCCCGCCGCTCAAGCTCGTTATGGGAGCGGAGGTGCCGTCGGAGACGATCTTGAGTCGGTCATACCATTCATCGATGCCCCTCTTTCCCTCGTCGCTTTTAATGGGGCGGACCATCCTGTATTGGGCGATTTTAGTCATGGCTATGTTCTTGGCTATCGACCACAGTCCGAAGATACCCTCCTTCTTCCTGTCACCGGTTACGTAGGCGATCTTCCCGGTTTGGGTCATTGCGTGGGACGCGCTCGAATCGGGCTTGAATATTGTGCGCAGGAGCTCTCTCTGCCCGCTTCCCTCGAGGCCGGCTATGCCTAAGATTTCCCCGCCTCTCACCGAGAGAGATATCGATTCCAGGTCATCGGTGGAGAGATCCTCAATCTCGAGGCTCGGACCATCGGGCCATATCCGCTCCGGGTCCGCCCGGGGCTCGTCCGAGATCTCGGGGGGAGCAACCGGAGCTTCCATTTCGGTACGGGAAGATTTTTTCACCTCGGCGCTTTCGCTCATTTTTTGTACGAGATCGTTTTCATCGGTTTCCCGGACTGTGCCGTTCCATCGCATCAGCCCGTTCTGCATAACGAAGATCCGATCGGCGAGGGTAATAACCTCGGTCAAACGATGAGAAATAAAGATAAAGGATATCCCTTCTTTCTGACGCCGTTTTATGTAGTCGATGAGCTGGTTGGCCTGTGCGGCCCCTAAGGACGAAGTCGGTTCGTCGAAGATTAGAATCTTCAGATTTAAGTCGCTGGTTGCCCGCGCGATCTCGATCATCTGCTGCTGGGCAATAGTCAGAGTACTCAGCCGGGTGTTTACATCAATTGTATTTTCAGGGAACACCGCATCGAGGCTCTCCCGGGCGATCTTTCTTGCCAGCCTTCTCCACTTACGTACTCTGCGGAAGCGCTGCGCCTGCTCGACGTAGAAATTTTCATATACCGTTAGGTTGGTGCAGAGGGAAAGCTCTTGATAAACGACGCGGATTCCCATCCTGCTCGCCTGGGTCGGATTATAGCTTTTCCAGTCGATATCGGTGCCGCTTACCTTCATTGTTCCCTCGTCGGGCTCGGTGACCCCGGCGAGAACCCTCATAAGGGTACTCTTTCCCGCTCCGTTCGCTCCGATAAGTCCGACTACCTCTCCGCGGCGAATGAAGATTTCGACGTCGTTGTTGGCCACGGTGGGGCCGTAGATCTTCTTGATGCCCCGGGTATGGAGGAGCTCCGTCGTCCTCTCCTCGGTCTGGTTTTCAACTTCCAATTCTCTCATTCCCTCGTCCTTCATACTTCCTTACGGATAGGATAACAGATTTGTATTTTTAAATGGCGAAAAAAATTCGGGCAGGAAGGAATCCCTGCCCGAATATCGATGCTAGGTTCTTTTATTGATACTCTTTGATAAGGTTTTCCACGACCCATTCTTCGGTAAAAACGGGGGACGCGATTGTTCCGGGCTTCAAGTCCTGGAACTCATCGAGGGTGTCGACGGTCACGGGGATCGCGGCAAGGCTCATCTTTTGGGGTACGTCCATTCCCTCGAGGATTTTGAGAGCTTCCCAGAAGGCGGCTCCTCCGATACCGGGTGCCGAACATACACTGACGGTTTCATATCCGTTTTCCTGGTATTCATCATACCACCACCTGAGGAATTCAGCGGAGTTGTCACCCACGATGTAGGGCATCTTCTCCTGTCCGGAAGCCTCGAAGGCCTGAACAACGCCCCAGGCGTCTCCTCCGCCCTGTGTAAAGACCGCGTCAACGGTGGGAAGACTCGGAAGTACGTTGGAGACAGCCTGCTGAGTAACGGTGGTGCTGGCTTCGCCGATCACTTCAGCAACGACATTGAGGCCGGGATACTGCGCGATGACATTCATGTGGCCCTCATACATCTGCTGATCGGGGACCGATCCGGATACGCCTCGGACGATAAGGACGTTCCCTTCGCCGCCCATCTTTTCGGCTACCCATTCCGAGGGGTCCTGCTGCATCTTGACGAAGTCGAAGTCGAGCTTCCAGCAGTCAGGGCTGGTCGCGATAGAATCGAATGCGAGCACCTTGATTCCGGCGTCCGCCGCCTGTTCGATGACGCCGTTGAGAGCGGTCGGTGAGGCGGAATTGATACAGATTGCGTCTACACCCTTGAGGATGAGACTGTTCATTTGGGCGATCTGCTGGTTCTGGGTTCCGTCTCCGTTTACGACGATGTAATCCTTGATCTTTCCGTCCAGCTTGGCCTGCTCGGCGGCAAACTCGAAGGCTTCGACCATTTGCTTACGCCAGGTGTTGCCGTAGTAGCTGTTGGACAGGGCTATTACCCAGTTTCCGCCCTCGGCTTTTTCCATCTCGGTCTCGGCTTCCGCTTTTGGAGCGGTCTGTTCCTGCTGTCCCCCGGCCCACGCAGCCGTGAGCACGACGAACAGACAGAGCAGAATCAAGACCCCTGTTTTCATGAGTTTCATCGGTACCTCCTTGAAACGATTTGGTTTAGAATAATCAGACATATGATGTCTAATGTTTGTACTCCAACATTACCATGCCGCCGATACGCTGTCAAGAAAAAGTTTGTGTCCATATTATTTACTTGACAACGTCTCTGGGATACAATACCTTAAGAAGCGAGATAATCAATTGTAGGACGACAGACATCTGACAATTTTAAAAGAGAGGAACAGAAGATAATGCCTGAATCGCGTGCCGCAGACCCGAGTCTCTTCAAGGCTCCCCAAAGGAAGTCCGCGGTTGAGATGGTCATTGAAAACATAAAAGAGCTTCTCCTGTCTAAACAGCTCAAACCGGGAGACAAGCTGCCCAACGAGATGGACTTGGCAAAGAGCCTGTCGGCCAGCCGCGGGTCCATTCGCGAGGCCATGAAAATCCTCTCCTCTTTCGGAATACTCGAGATCAAGAGGGGGGACGGTACGTATATCTCGGACAACACCAGCAAGACTTCGATAGACCACATTCTGTTCCAGCTCATCATGAGCGATGCGGATAAACAAAAGCTCGTGGAGCTTCGAGAGCTCATCGAAACGGGAATCATAAAAATAATACTCACCAATGCCGACGAGGACGACGTAGCGAGGATCGAGAATGCCTTTCATCTCCTTGAAAGACTTATGACAGAAGGGGAGCACGACCCCCGGGTCCTCACCGAAGCGGACCTGGAGTTTCACCGGGCCCTGGGGAAGGCGACCAAGAACGAGCTCATCGAGAAGATCTATAATTTCACCCTCGACCTCTTCGAGCCTTCCATAATTGAGACCCAGACCAAGCCGGGCGGGAGCGCCGTCGGTGTCAAGGTTCATAAAAAGATTCTAGAGGGGATCAAGGAGCATAACCCGGAAAAGTCTCAAGAAGCGATAAAAGGCTCTATCAGCGCCTGGGTCGAGATGCAATAGAAGTTCCGATCGGCTTTTCTATTCGATCAGATTTTTTAGATAGCGAAGACTACTCCGTGCCCATTCTCGTTCTTTTACCGCGGTCTCTTCGGGAGTTGCCTCCGGCTTCGGCCACAGCTCGAGGATCGCGTTGCAGTCGATCCTCCTGTTTTTGAGCATTGCTACGATACCGGGTATATCGAGCATTCCTTCGCCCGCGGGAGTGCCTTCGAGGATAAATCCCATATTGTGGCTGGGACGGTAGATGGTAAAATCCTTGACGTGAAGGCTTACCACATAGTCTATGAGGGTTTCTATAACCACTTCGGGACCCTCTAAGGCGCCGAAGGAATTGACCGTATCCAAGCATATGCCCACCGGAGCTTCTCTTGGAGTACCCCCGCCGCTCTCACGGATAATCCGGACGAACTCCCGCGCCTTGAAGCGGTCGTGATTTTCCAGTGCGAGGACTACCCCGTGCCGTTCGAGAAGGGGAGCGGCATCTCTGATTATCTCGACTGTCTCCGGTATCGAGGGATGGAAGTCTTGCGCGTCGATTACAGCGCGGAGTATCGGCGAGCCGAACTCGCCGGCAATGGGAATATAGCGGGCAAGGTTTTCGGGCTGAATGCCCCGAATACCCACCTCCACCGCGATCCCCGCCTGGCCCGCTTTGTTCTTGAGCTTCGCCCTCTCTTCGGGGCTCGAGGTGTGGAGGGGCAGATTGTCCGCGATTTGGACGACGGAGATTTCTTCCGATTGGGCAAAGTCCAAAACGGCGGCGGCGTCCATGGGATCCCGGGGCTCGAGCCCCGGAACACCGATGGACCAGTCGAGGGCGTACGATCCGAGGCCGACTCTCACTTCTTCAACGTCCCGGTTATCTCACGGACACTCTCTTTGACCTTGTCCACAGAGAATATCTGCTCCTTCCATTCCTGCTTGAATATCTTCTTCCTAGCCTGTTCCATGGCGAGCTTGGCGCCGTCTGAAACGGGAAATCCGGCGAATCCTAAGACAATTGCAAGCTCGATGCGAACGTGGCCCAAGAGGAACGACCAGGCGGCGTCCCGGGGAACTCCGAGCTTGACCGCTTCCTCGAACCCCTGCTTCATCGAATCTACTAAGGTCAGGGTGAAGGTTTCCACGAGAGCCGGTTCGAGAACAGCCATCTGCTCGACGGTTATATTGTAGGATTTTCTTACCGGTTTGTACATGTGCTTCGCTATGGCATCCCCCTTCTCGTAGTCTGAATCGGGGCCCTTGTAGATTGCGTTGACGATATCCTGGTGTGCCGTCCCTCCGAACCAGTCGGTACGGGCTTCCATGCTCGGTTCGTCGTGGAATAGGGGCGGGTGGCAGGGATGTGTTACGAAGTAGGTCAGATCGTCCCGTATCGGCATCACCTCGGCGTAGGCCGCGGCGGGATCGAGGCCGATGATCATGGTTCCCGGTTTGAGCTTGGGGACGATATCTTCGCTGATCTTTCCGATGAGGATATCGGGAACCGCGAGAATGACTGTGTCGGCGTCTTTGAGCGCCTCGTCCTGGGGGGTTACTTCGACTCCCAGTTTTTTCAAGCGTTCGATGCCCGCCTCGCTCACTTCCACATAGGACATATCTTACTCGGGAAGGTCTTTCATGTTATCGGTTATGCGGCAGCCCATTTTCCCGCCGGCCCCCATAAGTGCTACTCTTATCATGGAATACTCCTTTGTCGGTCTGATTTTATTGTTGTAAAGCGATCCGTGCTATCGCATTTTCCCGTAAATCTATCGTCGTTCCCTCTTCGCATAACTCGATTTCGCTTCCCGTGGATTCGAGGAATCCCTCCGGATCCATGCAGGCGGTACGAACGGTGGTTTCGTCCAAGACTTTCATCTCACCCGGTCCCTCGAGTCCTGTGAACTTTATCGAAATAGGTTCGTTTATGTAGTTCATGAGATACAACTCTCTTCCCTCTCCCCGCTCGAGGACGAATCCGCCGGCTTCGAGCTCCCGGGAGCTCGAGCAGGTGTGTATCGTTTTAACCGGTCCGGCGAGCCAGGCGAAGGGAAAATAAAGGGGAAAGACCTGCCCCGGTTTCGAGGGGAATTTCTCAGGCAGGGGGGACCCGGATTCAGTTTCCATCACCCCGAGCCATCCGGTGGTCTCGAAGTAGGTAACCGAGTCGGCACCGGCCCGTGCCAGGCTGGATATGCTTCCCAGCGTCCAGGCCGCTCCGAAGAGAGAGAGCTGCCTGAGATCGACTCGACGAGGAAGCTCTCCCTCGGGTACCGACGGCTCCGGTCCGGTGGCGTTGGGATTCCACCGCATCTTAAAGGTGACCGGGCTTACCGTTATCCTCGTATCCGGGCCGCTGAAATCCCGGGCTGTCTCCACAACCGAATACTCGGCGGGAAGTGTCTCGACGAGGGATCCATTGTCGAAGGCGTGAACCTGGGGATTCAAGGAAAATGTTATCCCGTCGAGGATATCCGTATCCGGACGTTCACGGTTGAGCTCGGTGAAAAAGGCGTCGGTTCCCGATGCGATTACCGCCTCCGGGGTAACACCGGCCATATAACCGCGGAAGAGCTCCACCCATTTCCGAGCTGCGGTCTTTTCACCTTCCTTGAAAACGAGCCATCGTACAACCGGAGGTTTGACTCTCTTTACGGCCCGTACGAGGGCTTGCATATCCTCTTCGGGTTTCGAGCCGAGATAGAGCGCCGCTTCCAGTCCGGCTCGTATGTCCGCGGCCTCCCGGGATGATAGAATGAGGAGTTTTTCGAGGGCTCGAGGATCTTCGGAAACGGACTTGATTTCGATTCTGTAGTGATCGAGTTCGAGTCGCTTCAGGCGATCGATCTCCTCAGGAGAAAGTTCCCCGCCGTGCGAGGCTTTCGTGAGGCCGAGATCGGGCAGCGGCGGCGACGACGCCTCGGTGTCGATGCTGATTTCCACAGGATGCCTCTTCTTGGATGAATCGTCGGCTGCAGCGGTGAACCCGCCGGCGGTCCCGAGGATTCTTACCGTCACCGACTGATGTACCTCGGTTCCCTTTTCTACAGTTACCGGAAAGGGGAGGCCCAAGGGAGTACAATAGGTCTTGAACGAGGCATCGGTCCAATTTCGTTGGTCCTCCATCTCGAAGCTTTCTCCCGAAAACTCGGTTTCGCACTCGAGTCCTTCCTCCACCTCGCAGCGTATCCGGCTGATGTCGAAGAAGGGTTGGTGGGGAGAGACGTATCCGGGAAAAAATCCCTCGGTGACTTTTCCGTCGGAGTGGGTTACCACGCATCGATGCCCGGCCAAGTCCATGGGATGAAGTAGGCAGAAGCCGATTCGATTTCGTTCGAAAGTGGAATGGGCGGTCCCGTCCATAGTAAAGGTAACCGTTCCGGATGCATCACCGGTGATACTCCCTTTCCAAGAGAATTCGATATTGCCTTCCTTGTGAATCGAGTCGAAGGAGACGGAAAAGGCGTCTCCTCTCTGATCTATGATTTCATTTTCTATGCGTCCCTCCACGGTTCCCCAGTTGCGGTCCCGAAGGGCGGAGTAAATTCCGCGGATGCATTCCTTTCCCCCCGCGGTCAGGTATCTGACGGCTCCTTCCGCGTAGGAGAGGCTTACCGGACCTGCTCGGAGAATACCCGGCTTCGGAGGAAGTACTTTTCTCCCAGCTGTGAGTACTGTGCGCTGGGGTTTCATTGAATGCTCCACGATGGACTCAGAGTGTTATTTATCATACATTAAACATCATATGTTTTATCGTCAGAATCGATCTTACCACAGTCCCCGCCGGTTGTCAATGATATAATAGGTTACCGTATGGACACTTCCCTTGATTAGGTATAGGGTTTACGGTCGATTTAACT
>CAZXMO010000081.1:0-12061 GCA_964641125.1 uncultured Spirochaetales bacterium | reverse complement strand
ACATAGATAGTCTCTTGGCGGGTCCGAAGAATCCTGCATCGGGCCCGCCTCTTTTTAATTTTAATAATAATAAATGTGTAGAGTAGAGGTATTGTAAGTGAGGTTAATTCGGCGAGACGATGTTACTAGGGAGGTCCTTCCGGGAAGATTGATCCAAAAGGCGGTGGGAAGAGAGGCACACTCCGAAAGTGAGAAGATGACCATTGGCTTTGCTTCCTATTCTGCGGAGGCGGGCCCGATGTCACCCCATAACCATGCGGAAGAAACGGTATTTGTTCTCCGGTCCGAAGGGGGACGGGTCCGATGGGGAGCCGATCCTGACAACCTCGTTGATTCTGCGGCACTCGAGGCCGGAATGCTCTTACACTTTCCGGAACTGGAATGGCATGTCTTCGAATACGACGAAGACGGGATTGTCGAAATACTCTTTATTTACGGACAAGTTGATAAGATCCGACCCGAAGAAACAGAATAGCGGTGACGACTGAATCGTCCGGGAAAAAAACGATTATACTCGATGATGATCCTACGGGCATACAGACCGTTCACGGCTGCCGGGTCGTCGTCCGGCCCGAGGTCGCGGTTATTCGACGAGCCTTTCATGATTCGGTCCCATTCTTCTATGTCTTTACCAATACACGCAGTATGCCTCGCCGGGCGGCACGGGCTGAAATTAAAAAATGGATGGCGCTGATATGTGAAGTGAATGAAGAGTTCAAATACAATCTCACATTTATAAGCCGTTCCGATTCTACTCTTCGTAGTCATTTTCCGCTGGAAGTAAATATAATCGATGAAACGGTAAGAGAGAAATCCTCTATCCAGATCGCTGCAATCTTTGTCATCCCCGCCTTTATTGAGGGAGGTAGAATTACCCAAGGGGATGTCCATTACATGATTGACTCGGGAAAGAGGATGCGAGTCGATAGAACGGAGTACGCCCGGGATCGATATTTCGGATTTTCAACCTCATACCTGCCCGGTTACATCGAGGAGAAGGCTGAGGTTCCCTCCGGTACCGTCGTATCATTCGGCCTCGAGGAAATTCGAAAGGGAACGGATGAGCAAATCCTTGAAAAAATCTTGAAGCTCACTGATAGACGATACGCAGTTGTAAATGCCGAATCGTATGATGATTTGGACCGGATTGCTGTTTGTATCAAAAAGGCGGAGGAGAAGGGGCGTAAGTTCCTCTTCCAGACCGCAGCTTCTTTTGTTCGTTCGTATGCAGGACAAAAGGGTTCTCCCCTTCTCGACGGGCGCATCAATTCGAAGGGATCCCCCGGTCTCATTATCGTAGGGTCCTTTGTTCGAAATACCAGTAGACAGTTGGCGTTACTGCTCGAAGAGCCGGATATCGTACCCGTCGAGCTCGATACTCATATCATTAAAGAATTTCTTTGGAAGAAAGACTTGAAGAGAGCTGAACGGAAAGCCGGCGTGAGAAAATATGTAAGGCTGATAAACAAATCCTTGTCTACAAATAAAACTCCGGTACTATTTACTCCCCGAGAAGTAATAGGGGGTCAAGATCGGGAGGAATCTCTCCGTATCGGAAAAGTAATTACACAATTACTGGTCGAAACAGCGAGTGCAATTGACCCGGCTCAATGCGGATATATCATCGCGAAAGGGGGAATTACATCTCACACCATTCTATCCGAAGGGTTCTCCTGCTCGCATGCCGGAGTTCTAGGACAGATACTTCCCGGGGTTCCGGTAATCTCTTTAGGAAGTAACGAAACCCCCTATGTCATTTTCCCGGGTAATGTAGGGGAAGAGGATTCCCTCCTCCTAGTTAACCGTCTTCTTTCACCAAATACTCCGTAACCCATTTACAAAAGGTCGTATACCCTTCTCAAATTATCCACTATAATTGAATTGATTAAACAAATATTCAACTATATTTCTCCTTATTCGAGGAAGGGGAGTTATGGATAAGCTTATGTTAGAAGCCACGCGGGTTATTTTGATCGATAAACTGGACGGCTCGAGGGCCGGTCAGTACGAAACCTTCCTCAATATAAAGGGTGAAGACCAGCTCGAAGAGGCGGTCCTCGCATGTTTCCGTTCCGCCGAGGCGGCCCGGGTCGCCGCATACCGGGATTCCCTGGGCGCGGAACCTTCCCCTGCCGCCGCTGCCGGTGCAGGAGCCGCTGCAATATCGGGGAGATGCTTCCCGGTGCTGCGACTCCCCTTACCCTGTCGGTATTCGCGGAGCCCCTCGATTGGGGACTCAAGGAAATGTACCGCCGGGAAAGGGTCCTCGGGGGATTGAAGGAAATCCCTCGGTTCGTCAATCACGTCGATAATCACCTCTTTCTCAACCTTACCGGGATGAATCTCGTCTCCTTAGCGGCCGCCGGTGCCTCCCGGGAGGCCATCGAGCTGAACATCCTGGGCAGGGTTCTGCCTCCCTACGACATCGGGAAGAAGAAGCCGGGGGTCGTCAGGATTATCAACGAATCCGCTACGCCTCCATCCTCTTCGGACATAACAAATATATGCGGCGGTTCGAGCGGCTCGCCCGGAGTTTCGAGCTGTCCGACGAGGGGAAGACCGCCCGGGTGGTCAAGCGCCTCGAAGATGCCTACGACCTCGAGCGGGGCGAGATCATGGTCGCCCCCTTTACCGATATCGGGTGGACACCGTTCTTCAGCGTCATATCGGGGCTGGTCACCGAGATCGGAGGGACCCTCTCCCACGGTGCGGTGGTGGCCAGGGAGTACGGAATGCCCATGGTTTCGAACCTCCCGGGAATTACGAATACCCTGAAAACCGGAACACGGATCCGAATCGACGGCCGGGCCGGGACTATCACTCTCCTCGACACATGATGCCCCGGTATACAAGGAAAAGTTTATCTAGTGCCCCAAAGCTTGGGGTTTTAGGCCCCGGAAAATCGAATAATTCGTTATAGGAGAGGACTTATCCGGGACCAGCTTTTTCAAAAACGAAATTTCATATAAATCCCTTTAGTGAAAACACTTAACCGCTAAAAACCCCAAGCTTTGGGGCACTATAAAAAGTTTAAAAGCGTTTATCCCGCGTCTATAGTAAAAACCCTCGGGCCGGGTTAAATTCGTGTAAGTAGAGATCGGATTGAAATGTTTAGGGGGTAGTATGAAGGTTCTCGTCACCGGCGGATTCGGGATCGTAGGCAGACAGGTTGTTATCGAGCTTATGAGGAAGGGGGAGAAGGTGCGTATCTTCGACAGACCTTCCCGGCGGGCAGCCCGCCCGGCTCCATCGGCAGAGGTGTTTTTAGGAGACCTTTTGAACATCGCCGATGTGACGGAAGCGGTCCGCGGGGTTGACGCGGTAATACATCTTGCGGCTATCATACCGCCCCTCGCCGACCGGAAACCTCGACTCGCCGAGCAGGTCAATGTATTGGGGACCGAAAATCTCGTGCGGGCCCTCGAAAAACTGCCCGAAAGTCCCCGGTTCGTCTACACTTCATCGATCGCCGTATACGGAGACAGAGTAGAACATCCCTTTATCAGCGTCGATGATCCTGTCCGGCCGAACGAAGACGATTTCTACGCGCAGCAGAAGCTGCGGTGTGAGAAGATAGTCCGAGCTTCAGCGCTGAAATGGACTATTCCGCGCCTCACCTACATCGTCTCTCCCGACAAGCTCGCTATGGACCCGATCATGTTCGACATGCCCTTGGAAACTAGTCTCGAGCTCTGCCGGGCGGAGGACGCCGCCGCGGCCCTCGTCGAGGTTCTATACACCGACGCCCTGTACGGCCGTATCTGGCATCTCGCGGGGGGAGAGGCCTGCCGGATGAGCTACAGGGCGTATTTGAACCGGATGATGCGGGCCTTCGGGTTGGGAGACTGGATTCCCCCGGATGAGGCCTTCGGAACCCGGGGATTCCATTGCGGCTACATGGACACTGATTCGAGCGGGCCTCTCCTCGACTATCAGAAACGCACCGGCGAGGATTTCTTCCGGGACGTGAGCAGACGCTACCGTCTCAAGAGGTTTTTCACCCGCCTGGTGCGCCCCGCGGCCCGATGGTATGTACTCGCCCGTTCACCCTACTATTGGCGCTTCCTGAAAGGTTTCGGCGGTAGATGGGGTAAGCGGTCCCGCTGCGTGCTCCGGGCTCTCTTCGACGGAAGGCCGCCCCTGACGGCCTGAATCGGGAGACTGTTTCACTTTTCCAAACCCCGCTTTCGGTATAGTATATCCCCCCATGGAGCGGCGGGAGAAACGGCACTCGAATCAACACGGCGACGGCAGATCATTCTTGAGTGTTTTTATTCTCTCGGGGGTTCTCTTTACCAATCTCTTCTCCAGGGCGATCTTTTCACCCCTCTTGATACAGCTCAAACGGGACTTGGCCCTTTCCAATGCCCAGGCGGGGCGTCTTTTCCTGTTCATCTACATCGGCTTCGGTACCTCATTGCTTCTTTCCGGGTTCTTCGCCTCCCGGATCAATCACCGGGGGTCCATTACCCTCTCCCTCCTGTGGATAGCGGCTTCGCTGCTTGTGCTGTCTTTTCTGGAAAACCTCACCGCATTCTTTGTCTGTCTTGTCTTTTTGGGGCTCGGGGCGGGGCTGTACATCGCCTCCGGGGTAGCGGTCATAAACCGACTTGTCCGGCCGGAACGGCTCGGCACCGCCTTGGCTGTCCACGAGATCGGTCCCACTTTGAGTTTGATATTAGCGCCCCTGGCGGTGGAGCTCTTCATGCATTTTACCGGATGGCGGGGGATCCTCCGGATTACCGCGGGATTCAACCTGGCAATGGCGGCGGTGTACCTCCTGGTCGGGAGAAACTCGAACTTTCCGGGGAGGGAACCGAGTTTCCACAACGTCCGGGATGTCATCACCCAACCGATCTTCTGGGTGGTGATGCTCCTCTTTTTTCTGGCTTTTTCCGCCGCCCACGGGATCTACAACCTCTTACCGAACTATCTGATCGAGGAGAAGGGGATAGCCGCCGATGTGGTGAATATCTTCGTCGGTGTTTCCCGGATCTCCGGACTGGCAAGCATTTTCCTCTCAGGACTCCTCGTCGACCGGATCGGGATCAAGCGGACCATCCTCCTCGTCATGGTGGTGTGCGGGGTTTTTACCGTTCTCCTGGGATTGGCCACGGGACCCCTCCTGATCGTCGCCATGTTCCTGCAGCCGGTCCTTATTACCGCCTACTTCCCGGCGGGGCTCGCCGCGATTTCCCGCATGGGCCATCCGGAGCTCCGAAATATCACCGTGTCCCTGGTCATGCCGGTGGCCCTCTTCTCCGGGGTAGGAGCGGTGCCGGCACTCTTTGGTTTTTTGAGCGATTTCCATCTCATGTACTTAGGACTTGTCGTCTTAGGCGGGCTCATGCTGTTGAGCATCTGGCCTTTGATGCGGAGCAAGCTTCGCTAAGACTGGTTATTTCGTATACGCCGGCTCGAGATTGTCCAGCATCGGAAAGTGCTTTACGTTGAGAGTAGCAAGACCGAAGCCTTTTTCGATGGCCGTCGCCGCGATGAGTGCATCGGCAAGACTAATTCCGTGGGACGGTCCGTAGTGCCGTTTTAGGTATCCTCCCCGGACGGCTATTTCTCCGCTCACCGGCTCGACGGGAAAGACCGATATAAATTGCTGAATCGCCTCCTCCTCGCTCTTCAAAACTCCTGAATAGATCTCCGCAATGACGATAGGAGACAGGCATATCCGTGATCGGTTGGCTTTGATGTACTGTACAGCGGGGGGATAATTCCTAAAAAAGTCTATGAAAACATCCGTATCTACTAGGAGGTCTCCCATGGGGTATTCCTTCGGTCCCATTCTTTTCGTACCGTATCATAGTCGAGGATATCCTTTCTGTTTTCCCAGATACCGGAGACCTTTTCGATAATCGCCAATTGCCTGTCCCCGCGCCGTTCGGCGACATACTCATCCACCGCTTCCCGGATCAGCGCGCTCTGTTTTTTCCCCGTCTCTTCGGAAATTTTTTGGAGGCTGTCCCGTTCTTCAAAGGTTAGATAAATCTGTGTTCGAACCATAAAGTGCTCCCGATGTATACATCATATGTATACATCAAAAATTTGTCAATGGATTGTTACTACTTATTATTCACCTTGCCGATTCGTTAATAAATCCCCGGGAGGATCCTCCAGGGGACCCGCCGGCAGTACTTCTCCCAGGCCTCGCCGTACTTTTTCGCGCACCGGTGGTAGTCCCTTCTTTCCCGGTGGATCAGGAGGATGGTGAAGTAGATTGGATAGAAGTAGGGGAGCAGTGATCCGAAGAGGCACGGCAACGACCATGCGGTGGCCATCAGAATGTCTCCCACGTAGTTGAAGTGCCGCGACCATCCCCAGAATCCCGAGACGAGGAGCTTGCTCCCCTGAGGAGTTTCGATGTAGTCGGGCTTCCTGCCCCGGATAGGGCGCTCGGAGTCCTCCCGAAAGCGGTGTTTCTGCAGGTTGGTGACCCGGAAGAAGACGTACCCCGCCGCGAAGACGATCGAGAATACGACCGCCGCCCAGATCGGCAGCCGGTGGACGTGGTCGATCAGGTAGTAGGCCTGGATGGAGTAGGTGAAGGGGACCCACACGCTGTCGCCGAAGCAGAGCATAAAGCCGAACCGGTCGTGGACGATGTCCATAGTGGAGAGGATCGCCTCTTCGTGGATGAAGTAGTCCAGGACGTAGACGAACTGAAAGCCGCAGGAGAGGACCATGGCGAGGCTGACGAATCCGTACTCTCCCCGCTGGACTAAGGCGTACGAGAGGATGATGACGATCCATCCGATCAGGCTCGGACGGGCTTCGAAGAAGAGCTTTAAATCGAATCCGGCTATCCGGGGATTCAAGGCGTACCCCATAAAGAAGTTGTGGATGACGCTGTCTGAGGGGGGGCCTCCTGGGCTCGTGGCCCGTCCGTATACATGGAGGAAGATGCTTGTTGTGAAGATCAGGATGATCGCGACGGTAATGACCGCTCCGAGGTTGTCGAAGATGACCCTATGGATAGGCACCCCCGCTATGACGAGTCCCGCGAATACGCCCAGGGTTATGAGAAACGAGGCCAGTCCGTTCAACCGGTATTCGAGGCGGATGCCGTCGGGGGTTTCCCGGCCGAAGACTTTTCTCCCGGGAATGGCGGCCTGCAGGAGGGCCTGGAACCCCAGCCACACCCCGTACATACCTAAGGCGGTCCAGGTCGGGCGGATGCTCCTCCCGAAGGCGGCAAGGGTCTCCCGGGAGACCTCCAAGGGGAGGATGTCCCCGCCGTTGAATCTGAGGCAGAAGTAGAAGTAGTAGACGAGAATCGGAAGCCCAAGGATCATCAGGGCGTTTCCGATTCGCCCGCCGAACTCGTAGGATTCCTTTCGCGTGCTCATTCTTGTTCTTCCTCATTTTCCCGGGCGGTTTTAAGCCTGGTGAGGAGAGTATACAGAGAGTTATAGATGCTGTGAAAGGATAATTTTCCCCCCTCGAACTCTCTTTCGAGGAGGCTGTGCTGCTCTTCAACGTCCCGGCGCTTGTTTTTACTCATAAAGGGGGCGAAGGTCTCGATCGAGCCGGGATGGCCTAAGAGGATTCGGGCGAGCTCATCGGAAGGAAAGGCGGAGACGGTCCGCTCTGCCGCCGGTTTGGAGAGGGCCGTGAGCAGCTTCACCAGGAGGCTCTTCTGAAAGATTTGCTCCACCCGTTGCTTGTAGCCCGCGTCGACCCGGACCCGGACGGCCCGGCGGAGGAGATACTGTCCCCGGTACGAAAGGATAAGACGGTCCGATTCGACTGCCTCTAAGATCTCCTCCATAGCCCGGCGATTAGCCGAGTAGAACTCGCCGCGGCTCTCCGAAAACCCGCTCGCGGGGTTCCACTCCTCCCTGAGGTTCCGGGGAAGGAGGGGCAGAAAATCCGTCTTTCGGAATTGAGGATCCGGGATAATCCGCGGCTTCATTTCCCCCTCTCCGCTTTCGCTGCCTTCGGTCCGGTAGTAGAAGAGCCGGGTAAGATCGCCGCCTCCTCGACCCCGCGCTAAAAAGAGGTTTTGTACGACCTTTCGCGAATCTTCCGGACCGAGGAGATTCAAGAGCTCGGCGACCCTGATCAGCTCGGTCCGTTCGGCAAACACCCCTGCCCGGTCTATCCCCTCCACCCCGCTCATGAGGAGGGATTGGTTGAGCGAAAGAAGACCAAGCAGAGCATCGGAGCCGGCCGCGCCGTCGCCCTTGTCGCCCTTCTGCTCCTTTTGGTCCGCGGTTCCCTCCGGTTTGTCGAGGGAGGCCGCGGCCGCCCCGATAAAGGAGGGTGTAACATAGATCAACACGGGGAAGGCTTTCTCCTCCACGTAGATCCCGGCCTCGATACGGGCGGAGCTTGCGAGGTCCGAATCCTTAGGGGGAGCGGTAACCTTTCCCCCCGCCTTGATCGGACCTATCTCCCGCTGGGTAAATCCCGCGGCGTATTGGACCAGTCCCGATAGGAGGGCGGAAAAATATTTTGTGTGGGCTTCCGTCTTCGTCCGAAGAGGAACGGAATAATAGACCCGGCCGGACCCCGCGGCGAATCGGCAGGTGTAGGTGAACCAAAACTCTTCTCCGGGACCCGCGCCACCCGGACCCGTGTATGCCGCCCCTTCGACGGATTCGAAGCGGACTTCGGCTGTTTTTTTCCCCACCGGGGCCCGCCGGGGAAGCAGAGTATAGCCCGCCGGGAAATCGAGCTGCCGAACCAGATCGATACGGCGACTGCTTTCGGCGGAGTCCCGGAGTCCGAAATTTTCCGACTCGATCGATTCCCCGACATAGCGGCGGAATTCCTCGTCTTCATCGAGCTTCTTTCGAAACTGATCCGTCGGCTTCCGTTCGACGGCGATGTAGATTTCTTCTTGTCTATCGGGGAATGCGAAGACCCTATACTCCGCCGTGATCCAGAGCACACCCTCGTGCATCTCCCGGCCGAATCGATTTTCTACGAGAAGGCAGGGCTCGATCGTATCCGTTTGGTTCGACCCGCTCCGGTCTATAGGGAGAGAAAGAAAAGCGGCAAGACGACGGTGAGAATCTTTCCCCTCGTCTAAGACGGTACCCGACGAGAGATTCGGCTCGACGAGAGCGAAACGGAGTTCGTTGCTCCCCCCGTACCCAAAGAGGATGTTTCCGGGGCCGGATGTTTCGAGGACCCTTTGAAAATCGTCGAAGGATATTTCCCCGGCCGCTTCGGCTTCTTTCGTTCCCCCTTCCTCAGGCCCGGGGAACAGGGTCCGGAAGAGAGCCTGCTCGAAGGAAAGAGGAGGTTCCGAGGGGTCGTCTTTTTTCTTTTTGCGGCGCAGTAAGGGCATGATTATGTCTCCGGTCCGGTCGTGTCGAAGAGTGCGTCCGCCCGTGCGACCCACCTCGCGAAAACCGCCGGATCGTACTCTCGGGGATAGGAAAGATAGTGCCGATATATCTTTCGTCCGATAGAGATCGCCCCGTTCAGCTTCATGAGGATTCCCGGACGGGTTATCCCGCGGACGAGGGCTTTGACGGTATCGGCGAGGCCGGGCTCGAGGAAGCTTCCATTGATCGAGGCGGTCAGCATCCGGGTGTCGAGAATGTCTTTTCTAAAGAGATAGGAGATTTCCCCGTGGCTCAAAGTTTGCAGGCTGTTTCTCAGAGCGGTCAGTGCGGCGTAAGAAGCGCCCCGGCCTGATTCCACGAACCATCCGTAGCTGTAGGGGTACAGGGCGGCAATGTCGCTTCGGCCCGACTCGGCGGCGCGGATGAGGGCCGCGGCGGCAAGCCGGGCCCCCGCCATGGCCCCGCCGGTTCCGCATCCGGTCATCGGTATCGTCTGTCCCGCCGAGTCCCCGAGGGCGAGAAATCCGGAGGTAACCAGGCTGTAAGGGGACCTTCCCACCAGACACCGCCCCCCTCCTCCCCGGACCTCCCGGTTCGAAATCGAGGAGTGCCGGGCGATAAACTCTTCTACGATCTCCTTCGGATCGGGATTCGCGGGATCGTCTTTAACTCCGGCGCCTACGTCGATTTCCCGGTCGTTGAGATACTGTACCCACTGATAGCCGGTGTGGTATCCATACCGGTAATGGTCCCGGATCTCGTCCACGGTATCGGGACTACGCCGGCGGACGGTACGAAAGACCCGGGCAAAATCCCCGGGCCTGAAGGGCCGGGAGAGCTCCGCCGCGGAGGGGAGGCTCCCGGGAAGATCGAAGCGCAGGGCTCCGGCGAAACCCGCGGCATCCACCACTATATCGGCTTTTTCGTCACTCTCGGATCCGTCCTCCAAGTTTCTGACCCGGATTCCCGTTATTTCGGAATCGGAATGGAGGAGCCCCCCGGCCTCACGGCGATAGAGAAACTCGGCTCCCGCCTGCTCCGCGCTTCGAGCGAGGAGCCTGCCTAAACCTCTCCGGTCGGTGGTGATGTAGCGGAACTGTATTTTCTTCGCACAGGAATAGTCGGGCGCCCATACCTCCATCTCGGGATATCCGTGTTCCTCGAAGATCCCCTCGGCCGGTCCGTCTCCGCGGGGGCCGAGGGCGTCCGAGGTCTTCACCAGGGGACCCGTGTGGACACTCCCTTCCTGGGGAAGAGAGAATCCCGCTTCCTCGAGGGCGGCCCTCTCGACGGCATCGGACCAGTCGTGGCCGAGCTCTTCGTATATACCCTTTTCGAAAACCGTTACGTCCACACCCGCCCGGGCAAGGTCCCGTGCGAGGACACACCCCGCCGGCCCCGCACCGGCGATTACAACGCGATATCGATCCTTCATTGCTCAAGTGTACTATCTGCGGCGCAGTTTCGCCAGGTGCGGTATAGGAGTGCAGACTGCCTGCTGACGGCTTATTCCCCCAAGATGACGTTCGGGGGCGAGCAGGATTCGAGCAGTTCCTTTCCCTCCTGTGGAGAAACCTCTATCAGCTCGTTTCGCGCAACCCAGACTCCCATCCTCATGGCCTGATTGATGTAGTAGGCTTTGCCCCGCTGGACCGAAAGATCGATGGAGTCTTCGACTTCCGCATGGCCCGTTATGGTTACCATTCCGGGAACCGTTTCCCAGCAGAGATATCCCCCGCCTATTGTGGTCCCTATCAGGGTCTCATCGGCGGTAACATTCATCTTGACCGCACTTCCGAGGAATTGGGGGCGAAGCACATAGATCCTTCCCTTTTCGGGATCCTCCACTTCTACCGATTGGTCGGGAAAGGCCACGTACTGTTCGGTGGTGGCGCATCCTGCAAACGCAAGAATGATGCCGACGACGACGATAACAAGAAGTCCTCTGTTCTTCATCATAAACCTCCTGATTTACAGTATAACATGAAGGGTAGAATATTTTAATAACAAAAAAACATATCGAATTATCGGTTCATCGGAAAGCGGTATCCCGCGGCATGGACGGTGGTGATGATCGACGGGTTTTTCGGGTCCCCTTCGACCTTTCGCCTGAGCTGGGAGATGTGCTGGTCTAAGGTTCGGGAGTCGGGCATCGAGGGTTCTCCCCATCCGGCGGTGTAGAGGGTGTTCCGATCCAAGACCCTCCCCCGGTTTTCCGCGAAGGTGATCAGGAGCTTGATGTCCCGAAGGCTCAGGTCGATGGAATATCCCTCCCTCTCCGCCCGGAGTTCCGCCGGAAAGACGGTAAGATCGTCCATAACGAAGGGCTCCCTCTCGGCTAATATCACGGTATCGGGCCGCTCCCCGGAATTACGTGCAAGGCTCCGCCGGGTTACGGCACGAATCCGGGCAACAACTTCCTTGACTCCGAAGGGCTTTGAGATATAGTCGTCCGCTCCGAGCTCGAGTCCTAATACCTTGTCTATCTCCTCCGACTTCGCACTCAAGAATATAACCGGGACTTCGACGTCATCCTTCCGGATGGCCCGGCATACATCGTATCCGTTCCGGCCGGGCATCATGATATCGAGACAGACGAAGTCCGGCCGCTCGATACGGAAGAGTTTGAGTGCCTTTTCCCCATTGTCGGTTGCAATGACGGTATACCCCTCCTGCTCGAAGATATCGGTGAGACCCTGCCGGGTAAACTGGTCATCCTCGGCTATCAGTATCTTCATTCCTCTTTCTCCTTA
>CAZXMO010000080.1:0-12562 GCA_964641125.1 uncultured Spirochaetales bacterium | reverse complement strand
CGGGATCGTCGGCCTGCCGGATACCCCGATCCTCGAGGTCCTGTAAAACGGCGCGATTATGGATGAGGGGGCCGAGGGTAAAGATACGTCCGCCCGGGACGGCTTTCCCGCCCTCGGCGGTGGAGAGGGCTAGGTTGACCGCCCTGCGGACCCCCATGCAGAAACCCAGGACCTCGGCACGAACCACCTCAGGCACCGCTCTTCCTCTTCCCGAGGAGTCTCCGGATGAGGGAGCCCCGGTTCGGCGTCTTCGCCGGGGGCGGAGTCCCGTCGAATGCCGACTCCCGCTTCACCTCCCACCGGCTCGGGACCGCGAAGATGTAGGCCGTCTCCCGGTTCCGGTTATGCACCGGATAGAAGGTAAATTCCCGCTCGGCGAAATTCGCTTCCAAGGGGCCGTAACTCTCGTTCATCCCCTCGATGATCTCTTCGATGGGTAGAGAAGCGTCCACATCCCGGATGTTTCCGCTCCGCCGCTTTTCGTCGCCCAAAATCCGTTCCCGGAACTGGGGATTCATCTTCACGAGCTCGCCCTCGAGATCGAGGACCGCGGCGGGAAACTCGATATTCCCGATCATCAAATCGCCCAGGGCCCCTAAAGCGGTAATCTTAAGCGAGCGCATCTCGCTCACCTGGCTCAGGTTCTTGTACAGGGCGGATATTTTTTCGCCTATCGGGCCCATCCGGGATATTGTCCCGCCGGGGTCGAAGTTCGTGTAGAGACTCATCTCCACCGCCCGGTCGAGCTCCTTCAAGAGATTCCGGTTCCGGTACACGATGAAGCCGAAAACCGTTGCGGCTATTATCGACCCGGCCAGAGAAACATAGAGAAGGATCTCCCCTAGGAAGCGGGCCCGGTCCCCGCTCAGTCCCGCGGCGGAGCGGAACAGGATATACCCCAGAATTCCCGGGAACAGGATGAAAACGAGGGAGGTAAATAAAGAGAGGAACTGGGCCCTCCGTGTTTGAACAATCATCTCGTGTATGCTCCCTAAAACTCCTTGAGGAGTTCGATATCCTCGTTTCTGCCGATTACGATAATAACGTCCCCCTTCCGAAGGACTTCATCGGGATTGGGAAAGATAACGAGCTCCTTGCGCACCGGATTACCCATCTCGTCCACCGAGACCTCGGTCCGTTTGACGGTGATTACGTTTATCCTGTACTGGTTACGCAGGTCGAGCTGCCGCAGGGTCTTGTCCTCGAATGAAGAGGGAACGAGGATCTCGGCGACGCTTATCCCCCTGTCGATGGGGATCCGATCCAAGATGCTCGGAGAAATGAGCTCGGCGGCAATCCTGCGCCCCTCGTCGATTTCGACGTTTATGACCTCGTTGGCGCCTATCTGCCGCAGGACGTGCTCGTGGGTCCTCGATATCGCCCTGGCCAGGATGTAGGGGACGCCGATTTCCCGGAAGAGAACTGTGGTGAGGATACTCGCCTCCACATTATTGCCGATGGCCACCACCGCGACATCGACGTTCTCCAAAGGGACATTCTTGAGCGCATCCTCATCCGTGGTATCGATGAGTATCCCCTGGGTCACCGTGTCCTTGATTCTTTCCACCAAACCCTTTTGATTGTCCATGGCAATCACCTTCGCCCCCTTCTCGGAGAGGGCGATGCACACCTCCATCCCGAAGGTCCCCAAACCCACTACGGCGAATACCCGTTCCTTAGCCATTTCTCACAAGCTCCTTTATCCGATGAGGATGTCCCCGTAGGGATACTCGTACTGAACTTTCTGTTCCTTTTCCGACATAGCGGCGAGTATCGTAAGCGGTCCCGTCCTTCCCATATACATCAAAAGAATGATAACAATCTTCCCCACATTCGATAACCCTCCGGTAATGCCCGCGGAGAGGCCCACCGTGCCGAAGGCCGAGACCGCCTCGAAGAGAATCCGGACAAAATCGAACCCCTCGGAAAGGCTCAGGATAAAGCTTCCGGTAAACACAGCGGATAATCCGAAGAGGATGATCAAGATGGCCCTCAAAACATAGTCCTTGGAAATGGAGTGCCGGAAGAGAACGATCTTACGCTCGTTGCGGAGAATAGACTTTACGTAGCCGGTAACAATGGTCAAAGTATTCACCTTGATGCCCCCCGCGGTGGATCCGGAGGCCCCGCCGATAAACATGAACAGCATCATGATCAGGTAGGTACCCGTCCGGAGGTTCGCGAAGGGGACGGTATTGAATCCGGCGGTACGCAGGGTCACCGACTGAAAGAAGGCGGCCAAATACTGGGTCCCCGTCCGGTATGGGCGAAGAACATTGCCGTGCTCGAGGGCGTAGAAGAGGAGCGTCCCCGTTACGATAAGCATTCCGGAGACGGCCAAAACGACCCGGGTATTGAGGGTAAGTTTTCGAACGAATTTTTTTTCCTTGAATATCCTCCGCGCCACGAAATCCCTGCTCCGATCGGCGAGGTTGACGAAGACGACGAAACTCAATCCCCCGAAGATTATCAAAAAGCAGATGGTAAGATTGATGAGGGGACTCCCCGCGAACTGCTCGAAACTGGTGGTGAACAAGGCGAATCCGGCGTTACAGAAGGCGGAAACCGCGTGGAACACGGCGAAATACGCCGCCTCGCCGGGACCGGTCAGGCGGGGCAGGAATCCGATAAAGAGAAGCGCCGCTCCCAAGGCTTCGAAGGCGAAGGTGATAATGATGATCTTCTTGAGGCTTCCGCTCAAGGCGGTCATGTCTTTTTCGCTCAACACGTAGGAGATAAGGAGCTTTCCCTCCAGGGACACACTCTGCCGGAGGACAAAGAGAACGAAAAAAGACAGGATAATGATACTGAGCCCCCCGAGCTGGATCAGAACCAGGATGACCGTCTGCCCGAAGAGGGTAAAGGCGGTGGCGGTATCCACGACGATGAGCCCGGTCACGCACACCGCCGAGGCCGAGGTGAAAAGAGAGTCGATAAACCGAAGCCCCTCCCCGTCCGCGGTTGCCGCGGGCATCATAAGGAGCGCCGTGCCCGCGAGAATAACCAGGAGGAAGCTTGTCAGAATCGTCCGCGCCGGGTGGGAAAAGAGCTCCACCAAGAAGAGATTGAGCCTCTTGAGCTTCTCCCCGACATCGAAGATAATATAAAAGCCCCGGAAGATGATGACGAGGGGAAGGATCTCCGAGGCGTACCGCCCAATCTGCATGGGCAGGGCCAGCCGGAGCGCAAGCAGAAAGAGGAACAGCCCGATCAAAAAAAGCTGCACCGCATTCCGCTTGAAGAAGAGTCTCTTATAGGTTGCCCGTCGGTATTCGCCCAGGTTTTCGACGAGAAAAAGACCTAAGACCGCGATATATACATATACGGAGAGTCCCCGCCACGCGGGGGGCAGGGTTTCCACATGCTCGAGAAGCAGGGCGGCTACCCCCCCTGTAAGCGAGAAGAAGACGAACCAACGGAAGTGTTTCATGTAGAGTATTGACACGATAGTATATTTATCTTGAAATTGCAATTACTAAAAAGTAGGAGCGTTGTATGCGAAAAACAATAATTATCTTCCTGATCCTCCTCCTCGGCTTTTCAGCCGCCGGGGCTTTTGCCCAAAATCTGCAGGGCTCCTGGATTATGGATACCGAAATGATACAGGCAATGACCAATGAAGCCGTCGTGTGGGGATTCGCCGTTCCCGATCGGGAAAACCGGATTACGTCCCTCACTCTTAATAGGGAAAATATCGCCTTTATCGAATACGCCGGAAAAGAATACCGTGCCGTATGGGAAAAAAAGGACCAGTTCCTGATGCTCGGCTTTCAGGGGGGAGACACCATCTATGTCACCATCGCCCCAATGGGAGACAACCGGTACAGGTTCAGCTACACCCTGGCCAACGGGACCGAAGTCCTCGATACCGGGTACCGGCAGGAAACCTTTCTCAACTACCTAGGGACGATGCGGAAGAAATAGAAGTACAGTTATGACCGACACACCCGGAATTCCCGACATTCTACGACGCAGATATCTGTGGATGAAGAGGCACGCCGCCGCCGAGGTGAGGCCCGGCACGGCCGTGGAGATATTCGCAGAGGACCGGATCGGACTCATATCGGACATTACCGCGGCGGTAAGCAAGACCGAAACAAGTCTCTTCTATATCCAATCCTGGAACGATGTCGACGGGACCGCTCAGGTGCTGATTCAGTTCGACGCGGGGGAGAGGGAAGAAACCCTTATCGCCGCCCTCTCCGAAATCCCGGCGGTCAAACAGGTGAGTAAACGTCCCACCTATATGCGGACCTACGGAAAGCGGGTCATCGTCATCGGAGGCGGCGCTCAAGTAGCGCAGGTGGCCTTCGGTGCTATTACCGAGGCGGACCGGCATAACATCCGGGGCGAGGCCATATCGGTGGACACCATGGCCGTGGTAGGGGAAGACCATATAGCCCAGGCCATCCGCGGAGTCGGACGCCTCCACAGGGCGGCGGTCTTGGTCCTCGCCGGTTCCCTTATGGGGGGGGCAATAACCGAGGCGGTTCGGGAGCTGAGGGAATTCTACGGAGTTCCGGTTATTTCCCTGACCATGGCAGGTTCGGTCAACGACGCGAGCGATCTCGTTGTGACCGACCCGACCGAAGCCGGAGTCATGTCGGTCATGCTCATAAGCCACATCGGCATGTTCGATCTGTTGGAAGTCCACGGCGACCGGTACTGAGGTCAGTACGCCTCGTTCAGGATATTCCCGAGCTCGTCGCCGAGCCTTTCCGCGGCCTCTTCGGCCTCCTGCCCCGCCCCCTGCCGGGGGCTCCGGCAAAAAGGCCCGCGGTAGACGCGGGCCTTTTCTATGAAAGAAGCTTGACTCTACTTTTTCTTTTTCTTCTGCCGCTTCTTTCCCCGTTCCTTTCTTTCCACCGGCTGAGGCCGGGTGGGGACCTCGGGCTTCTTTTCCTCTTCGGGCTCCCCGGCCTGCGGTATCTGGGGTCCCTCAGCGGCGGGCTTCGCCTGTTTCGGCATATCAGGAGCCTTGACCCCGTACTTTTCCGCCTCTTTGACTTTCCGCCGGCGTTTCTTCCGGTTCATCCAGCCCATCAGGACCGGAGAAGCCACGAAAATCGAGGAGTAGGTACCTACGACAATACCCACGATAAGATTCAGGGCAAAGATCTTGATGGCCCCCGAACCGAAGATGTAGATCGCCGCCACCGCGAGCAGGGTGGTGAGCGATGTTATCAAGGTCCGGCCCATACTCTGGTTTATACTGGTGTCAACGATGACCCGGTAGTCGTTCTCTTTCATGACCCCCATATTTTCACGGACCCGGTCGAAGATAACGATGGTATCGTTCAGGGAGTATCCGATGATGGTCAGGACCGCGGCGATAGTAGCCGTGGAAACCTCGAGCTGCAGGGCTCCTATAAACCCGATCATGATAAGCACGTCGTGGGTCAAGGCCGTTATAGCGCTGACCGCGAAGGGCAGCTTGAACCGGAACCAGATGTAAGCCAGGATCAGGGCAAGGGCGAGCAGGGTCAGATAGATGACTTGTCCGCTCAGATCCCGGGAAAACCGGGGTCCCACGTAATCGCTCTGCTTGACGATAATCTGGTCCGCGCCGAAGTAGACACCTAAGTCCTCTTCGACTTCGGAGGTCATTTCCCGGACGAAATTGTCCAACTCCCCGGTGTCTTCGACCCGGACGATGTATTCCTGGTTGATCTCGTCACCGACGGTTTGGATCTGCACATTTCCTATATCGGACAACGCGTTCCGAACCTCGTCGATGCTCGCGTAGATCTCTCCTTCCGACCCCACTATAAAGTTGACCGGAATGGGTACTCCGGTAAGCTCCACGGAGTGATTAAAGCCCACCGCCCGCTCGGTGGGGATGGTACGGTCCGCCGATTCTTCGAGTACGACCGAAACGCCGGGCACCCGGTTTATAGCCTGGGAAAGCACCCCCAGGCTGGGATACGCATGGAAGGGGAAGGAGTACCGTTCGCCGGTTTCTCCCCCGATGGTAATGACGGCGGAGTTCCCGGTCACATTCATCCGGGCGTCCTCGTCTCCCTCATAGAAGACCTCGAATCCCACCGGGACTATCTGGACCCGCATATTGAGACCGGCCTGGAAATCTATACCTAAGTTGAGTCCCCCCTGCAGGAAGGTCCCGATTAAGAGTCCGGCTAAGAGGAGGACGGAGAGTACGAGCATGAAAAACCTGAGTTTCGAGAATTGGATTACCCTGTTCATTGTGCCTTCCTCCAGGTGATGCTGAGTTTCTTCACTTTGAGTTGTTCAATGGAGAAATCGAAGATGAGGCGCGAGACGAACAACGCGGTGAACATGGAGGAAAGGATCCCTACCGCCAGGGTATAGGCGAAACCCTGAACCGGGCCGCTTCCGAGCTGACTCAAGAAGATGGCCGCGATAAAGGTCGTGATATTCGCGTCCATGATCGTCCAGAAGGCCTTTCTGAATCCCGCCTTCGACGCGGCCTGGGGCGATTTCCCGAGGCGATACTCCTCTTTGATCCGCTCGAAGATGATGACGTTCGCATCAACCGCCATGCCGACGGTTAGGATGATACCTGCGATACTGGTCAAAGTCAGGGTCAGGTTGAAGGCCGAGAGGATCGAGATGATGATAAACAGATTGAGCACGAGCGCTAAGTCGGCGACGATTCCCGCTCCCTTGTAGTAGATGAGCATGAAAATGATGACCAGAATGAAGCCGAGAGCAATCGCGCGCAAGCCCAATCGGATAGAGTCTTCCCCGAGGGACGCTCCTACCGACTGCTGATTGACGACCTCCAGGTCCACCGGAAGCGCGGCGGTTCGCAGTATCAGCGCCAGATCGGTGGCCTCCCTCCGGTCGAAACCGCTCATCCGGACCGACCCCCGGATAGGCTCCGATATCCTCGCACCCGCCTTCACCTTGTCGTCTAAGACGATAGCCAGGGTGTTGCCCACATTGTCGCTGGTCAGGGAAAAGAAGATGTCCCCTCCCTCGTTATCGAGAACGAAGTTAATGACCGGGCGTCCGGTAATAGGATCGCTTCCGACTTGTGCATCCTGAATATGACTTCCGTCGAGGCCTACCTCTTCGTAGATGACTATGTACCGCTCGAGCTCGTCGATCCCGTAGGCATCGGTGGCATAGAAGCCCCGGACAACCGAACCCGCGGGAATAAAATCGGGAGTCGCGATATTTTCGATGTCCCCGGCGAACTCCCCGGGATTCTGCTGGGCATACTGCTGGAGCTGCCCGGTAGCCTCGTCGTTGACGATATGGAAGTTGAGGCTCCCTTTTCCCATCAGGAAGGAATGGATGCGGTCCGGATCGGCGGCGCCTGGAATTTCCACGGCGATCTGATCGGTCCCCTGGCGGCGTATCTGCGGTTCGGTGACTCCGAACTTATCGATTCGGTTGTTGAGAATCTCCATAGCCCGGTCGACGGCGCTCCGCCTGTCCTCCTGGGTCGGTTCCTCGCCGAGTCTCTCTTCGAGACTGTCCATATCCGCTTCGAGGAGGATGCTCATACCCCCGGACAAATCGAGCCCGAGCTGCATAATGTCCCGTTCCTTCTCCTTGATCGCGATGATCTGGTCCCGGTAGTGACCTTCGAGGTACTCGAAGACCGCCGTTTCGTCGGCAAAGCTTCGAAGAACGTCCTGGACCGTCCAATCCCGGGGAGCTCTTTCGTCCCTAAGCTCGTAGTTTTCTTCCGCCTGGTCCGTCATGAAACTAAACTCTTCGGGCAGGTCGGTTTCATCACTTTCGGAAGCGAGTTTCTTTAAAGTTCTCAGTTTTTCAGCCGCCATTTTTTCGGCGTAGTCCCGTATGTTTTGTCTCGACGACGCTGCGAGCTCCTTTTCCTGCTCCGGAATCCGAAAGTACCATTGGATGGTCGGGTAGAGAAAGGAGCCGCAGATAATAAGCACAACGAGAACGATGAATAGTCTAATGCGTTTACTCATACCTTATCTCCGGCCAATGGATGTTGCTTGTGAAAATGAAAAAACCGCACCTCCCCATTGGAACGGCGCGGCGTCGATAACGGACCTTTTACTTCTTTTCTCCGAGCTCGGTGGTTTGCTGTTCTTCGTCCTTTCGTTCGAGGACGTTGGCGATAGCATTCTTGGAGAACTCGATCTTCGTCCCGTCGTCTACCTTGAGAACAACGGTATTCTCTTTGACCGACTGAACGACTCCCCTGATTCCGCCTATCGTAGCAACCTTGTCCTTGAGCTGCAGCGAGCTGAGCATGTTCTGGGTCTCTTTCTTCTTCTTGTTCTGAGGTCGAATGATCAGAAAGTAGAAGATGAGGATAACCAGCCCGAAGGTTACGAAGGTGGTAACCAATTGTCCCGAACCGCCGGAAGCGTTGGCTCCGCCGGCGGGGGCGCCCATGAGAAGTGGCAATTGCGCTAAAAAAGTATTCATAAGATGTAACATCCTTTTTAATTGGAATTAGAAAAAACTACCATAGAAAAAATACATACGTCAAGGAGTCAAATCGTGGAAACCTTACCCACGACCTCGGGGACTCCGAAGACTCCGAAGAGGCGCTTGAGCGAAAGAATACTCGAATAGCCGGAACCGCTTATCCGGTTGTAGGCTTCCAGGACCTTTTTCATTCCCTCCTCGTTCTCGTTGTACAACGCCTTGCAAAAGGCCGGTTTGAACAACCCTTCATCGAGGAGCCGTTCGAAGGAATACGAAGCGTACTTTCGCGCTTCCTTGCCGTCCACGATGGCGGTATCTCCCTGATATCCTAGAGTAAAGACGAAATCCGATTCTTTCATAGAATACGAGTATACCCCGCGGAGGGACTAAAAGAAAAGCCCCCGCGGCAGGCGCCGGGGGGCGTTCGATTTTCAGTTTATCCGTCGGAAGACGGGAGGCTTACATCATGCCGCCCATTCCGCCCATGCCGCCCATTCCGCCCATTCCGGGGGCTCCGCCGCCGGCGGGCATCGGCTTCTCATCCTCGGGAAGATCGGTAACGGCGCATTCGGTGGTCAGAAGAAGCGCCGCGATGGATGCCGCGTTCTGCAGAGCCGAGCGGGTGACCTTGGCGGGATCGATGATTCCGACCTTGATCATATCGGTCCATTCCATGGCCGCCGCGTCGAATCCGATTCCCTTCTTCTCGTTCTTTGCCTTTTCGGCAATGATGGATCCGTCGAGACCGGCGTTCTGGGCGATCTGCCGGATGGGCTCTTCGAGGGCCCGCTTTACGATGAGATATCCGACCTTCTCGGCCTCATTAAACTCGCTCATGTCGGCCTTCTCGAGGGCGTGAACCGCCTGAATCAGACACACTCCGCCGCCGGGGATGATCCCCTCTTCGATAGCAGCTCTGGTTGCGCTCAAGGCGTCTTCGACCCGGTGCTTTTTCTCTTTCAGCTCCACCTCGGTGGCTGCGCCGACATTGATGACCGCGACCCCGCCTGCAAGCTTGGCAAGCCTTTCCTGCAGCTTTTCCCGGTCGTAATCGGAGGAGGTCTCCTCGATCTGGGCCTTGATCTGAGCGATCCGGTCCTTGATGTCCTGTTGTTTGCCGCCGCCGTTGATGACGGTGGTGTTTTCCTTCTCCACCTTGATCGACTTAGCGGTACCGAGCTGATTCAGCTCCGTGGTTTCGAGCTTGAGTCCGAGCTCTTCCGCGATTACCTGACCGCCGGTCAAGATCGCGATATCCTCGAGCATGGCCTTACGCCTGTCGCCGAAACCGGGGGCCTTGACGGCTACCGCGTTGAGGGTGCCCCGGAGAGTGTTGACGACAAGGGTAGCGAGGGCTTCCCCTTCCACGTCCTCGGCGATGATCAGGAGGGGCTTACCCGCCTGAGCGACCTTTTCGAGGATCGGGAGGAGGTCCTTCATATTGGAGACCTTCTTATCGAAGATAAGGATGTACGGATTTTCCAGGACCGCGGACATGGTTTCCCGGTTGGTTGCGAAATAGGGAGAGAGATACCCCCGATCGAACTGCATACCTTCCACGAAGTCGGTGGTCGACTCGATGGTCTTCGATTCTTCCACAGTGATGACTCCGTCCTTACCGACCTTCTCCATGGCGGCGGCGATCTCTTCGCCGATTTCCATATCGTTGTTCGCGGAGATCGACGCGACCTGAGCGATCTCTTCTTTACCCTTGATGACCTTGGAGGATTTCTTGATCTCTTCGACCGCAAGTTCCACGGCCCGATCGATTCCCCGCTTGATTCCCATGGGGTTGATTCCGGCGGCAACGCTCTTGATGCCTTCTTTTATGATCGAATAGGCGAGAACTGTTGCGGTAGTCGTACCGTCACCGGCGACGTCGTTGGTCTTGGTGGCGACTTCTTTCAGGAGCTGAGCGCCCATGTTCTCATATGCATCTTCCAGCTCGATTTCCTTGGCCACGCTGACTCCGTCCTTGGTAACGGTGGGAGCCCCAAATTTCTTGTCGATAAGAACGTTTCTTCCCTTAGGCCCCAAGGTGACCTTTACGGCGTTGGAGAGTTTCTGAACGCCCTGGAATAGCGCTTTACGAACATCTTCATCAAACTTCAATTGTTTCGCCATTTGTATACCTCACTTGTTTTGTTTAATTATAATATAGTGTTTCACGAATCTATTGGGATTATTTCATAGCATAAGATACAAATACTTTCCATGTACATCAACAAAAAAAATTGAAAAATTTTGGTGAGGGAAGGCGAATTTAATGAAAATTCCCTTCATTTCAGTCGAGATTAAGAGAAGTGGCACGAAACAAGGTACTTGAGCTCATATTGATATGGCGTTTTTCGGAGAAGAACCCGAAGCTCTTTCAGCGGAAAGTCCAAGAAAGTCTGACCACCCTCTCCCGTCACGAGATGGGCGAAAGGGTGCAGGTTCACTGGAATCTCGCCGCGGTTCCCTTTCTTTCCGACGAGTCGGAGACGGGAAAATCGATATTCCGGCGGGTCGCCGACCGGTGCAACCTCCACGGAGACAGTATCATCCCCATGGGATACGCCGGGGCCTGCCACAGCCTGCTCACCGACGAGGAACTGAAGAAAGAGCTCGGCTGGGCGACAACAAACCCCTGGGGGACGGGATTCCAGGACCGTATGGGGCTTACCGTCGACCACATGATGCCCCATCAAATGGATTTTCTGAAAACCTCGGTGCGAAAGAGTTACAGCGACTCTCACTACACCTGGCTCATCGCCCCTCCCCTGTTTATCCCGAGGTCCTCGGAGGATCTCAAGCCGGGGTCTCTGGAGTTCTTCGATCACGGCTCGTTCCGGGCCTTTACTTTGATCGTGCCCGCGGGCGCCGGGTCCCCTCACCTCTATAGACTGCTCAAAAAATCGGTATCCCGTTTGAACGGCCCGGTCATCTTTCTCTTGGATTTTACCTATGCCGATGAGCCGGCCTACGTCACCGAGCTCCTCGACACCTTAGTCCGCCTGGAACCCAAGACGGAAATCCGGTTTCGCAGGCTCCGGGAGAGCATCTCCGGGGCTTGCAGGTATCAACCCGACCGGGAGGACACCGGTAAGCCGGGGCACCTCCGCATTCCCGGAACCGAAGCTCCCCTCATACCGGCTCCTCACGAGCCGGTGGACCGTATTTTAGCGGCCGACGCGGGAAGGGTACGCTACGGGATCCTCAGAAAGGCCCCCTACTTCGATGTTCGAGACGAGATACGCCGTATACTGGAGGAATCCGCCGGCTCGAGCCGCCCCGGGAAATCGGCTCAGATATCCACCGAAACTTCCGCAGCGACTCCGGTAGAGCGTCGGCTTATCGCCGATATGCCGGGTACGGTTCTCCTGAAAGAGCACGACTTCGAGGTCCTCTTTAACGGAGGCCGGTTCACCGATATTCTCCTCCACGGCGTCTCCGCCTTGGCCGGACTTCCCTCGGAAACGTACATGTCCGTCTCCGATTCGGTATACCGCTCGGAGCCCCAGGGGACCTATTCCTTCGAGCGTGAGGAGGTGCGGGGCTTAAGGGAGATACTCACCCTCGACGCCGGCCAATCGGTGGAACCGGGGAAGATCATAACCGATTATCTCCTGGTCGCAGACGGGCCTTCCCTGGTGGTCTCCTGCGACATTTCATACCCGGTCTTCCCGAAACAGATCCTCATCCGGGAATACGCACCGCTGGAAATACCGATATTCCTCGTCGATTCGGATGACGTGGTAGGAGTCAGAGGATTCTATCCCGACAACCGATGGTATTCGGCGGATCTTCCGGCTCAGCCCCGTGTCTACGAGCTCCCGGGAACCCTCTTTCAGTTCCGCAAGGATGATATCCTTTTCACATTAGAGTTTCCCTTCGTCGAGTCCTCCCCTATCGAAATCCTCCCCGTCAAGTTTCGTTCCCACAAAAAGGAGCTCCTCCTCACCGCTAATCCCCGGGGAAGCTACTACCGCGGGAGCTCCGACGGGATAAGCGGGTTCAGGGAGCACTTCACCATGCTGCTGAGGGCCGAAACCGACGGTTTCGAGGAGCACGAATCCTATCCCGGAGATGCCGGGGAGCGCCTTATCGAAGAGCTCCAGCCCGGTTGGATCGCCCGTAGTTCTTAAAGAGTGCCCCCGATCGTGGGGATTGAATCAGGAGA
>CAZXMO010000079.1:0-12748 GCA_964641125.1 uncultured Spirochaetales bacterium | reverse complement strand
TCAAGGGATCCTTTAAGTTTACATCTTCATGATACTCCAAATGCAGGTGGGGGCCCGTGGATGCGCCGGTGTCGCCGCTTCGGCCGATAACGGTGCCGGCCGGTATGTAGCTCGAACCTGTATTAATAAATACCTTCCCAATATCCTGAACACTGCCGATATCGCTGTGCCAATAAACGAATTTACGATCATCTTTGCCGTCTATGTAGAGCTCGACCCCCAGGCCTTTGTTGTCATCCCACACCAGGCCGAGGGTGCCGTCGGTGATTGCGTAGTACTCGCCGCCGGGGGCGACGGCGATGTCGACCGCCCGGTGCTCGTGTTCCGCCCAGCCGTAGGGCTCGCCGGCGATTACCCCTCTTAGGGATTCGTCAATAAGACGGTAGCCGTATCCGCTGGTGACGCGGATACCCCTTTCGTCGGTATCCCTGACCGGCGCGTAGAGGGGGCCCTCGGGACCGGCAAAGCTCTGGAGAACACCGGCAGCGGCAGGCGCGGAAGGGGGCGGACGAAACCCCAGCTCACGGACCGCCATGAGACTCTCGGTATACGCGGCGAGGAGCCCCGTAAGGGCCCGTTCGTCGGATCCCGGAAGATTCGCGTAGAGAGCCAGCTCTCTGATCCGTGCCTCGCCGATCGCGGCAAGCTCTTCCGCTAACGATCTCCCTTTCCCGGCGAGGATCTTCTCCGTCAAATATTCCCGGGGATCTATTATACCGTCCAGGAACTCACCGGCAACCGCGAGCTCTTCAGCGAAGTATTCCGACAGAAGGGCCTCCCGCAGGCCGAAGACAACTCCGTCCGTGTGTTCGGAACCCGCATAGACCTTATCGGTCACAACCATATCCTCGAGGGTAATAAACCCCTCCCGCAGGAGGTAGTGAGCGAGGAGGAAGCTTCCCCGGGAATCGAAAATCCGGTCGGCCAGGAATTCGTAGGCTCCTACATCACCCTGGGCGAATGCGAGCATGAGGTTCTCATCGGCGTGGCGTTCCGAGGCCGGGGTCAGATCAGCGTAGAGCTCGTACAGGTTGCCGCTGCTTATCTCCCTCCGTCGGCTCTCCAGAACGGCGGCGATAACCGCCGCCGCGCCGCTTCCCCCGGAAAAGCGGAATTCATCCCGTCCGATAACGCGATCGGTAACCGACTGCATATCCTCTATTATATCATACGCCCGGGAAACATCCTTCCCGGTCCGGACCAGCTCGACGGTCTCGCCGAATCCGCCTATCAACGATCTCAAAGCAGTAACGCTGATATCGGTCCCTCCTCCCCCTATTGCAAGAAACGGTCCGCCTCCGAGGTGGAGCTCGATAACCCCTTGATCGGGAAACAGCTCCCCCGCTCCGAAAAAGCGCCCCACATCCCGCAAATTCAAAACATTGAGGGTTGCGCCGCCGGTAACCGCGAGGGCGCCCGCGGCGCCGACTAGTTCACCGAGGGTATGATTGAAGCCTCGAATCTCTCCGAAGTCGATTCCTACATCATACCCCTCGAGAATCTCCCATTCCTTAGGTATTTCGATGCGTATCCCCTCCAACCCCGCGGTGACCGCGGACCCGAGACCCGAAGAGACGTAGCCCGACACGGCGTCCCGTCCGTAGAGATAGTTTTCGAGGACTTCCACGTCGAAGCCGAAACCTTCACCCGAAGTATAACTCACCCCCCCGATCAGTCCCGAAGAGAGGTTGTTCAGGACCGTGGAGGTCCCTTCCAGAAGGACCGCGGAGGATATCCGCTCGAAGGAATTAGCCGCGACTGCCCCGGCCGTTTCCCGGAAGCCGCCGAAGAAGGTGTCGATACCGAAGCCCGCGAACCGGGTGAGCATCTTTGCTCCCAGAGAAATGAGGACCTCGTCGAAGGTGGCCCTGCCCGCGCTCACATCGGCCAGGGAAAAGGCGAAATCGTCGGCCATGGACAGGAGATATCCCCCTCCGGGAATGCAGATATTGAGCACGGCATCTAGGGCGAAATCGATGACACCTCGCGCGGTAGGGGCCCGAAACCACGTGTCCGCTTCGCCGTCGTTGTCGGCATCGTCGTCCCACAGGCGCTGGTCGTACCAGACTTGACTCAGCCGGGCGAGTCCCCGCCCGAGATCGAGCTCGAAGCGGTAGTACCGGGTGAATATTCTGCCGAGCTCGCCGAAACCCTCGTGGATGAATTTTTCCGGATCCTCCTCGTCCGCCTCGGGGGGAACACCGACGTGGGCGGCGAAGAGTCCGTCCGGTGCTTCGACGGAATCGGGCACGAGCCGGGAGATCGAATCACGCAAACGGTAAAAATAGGCCAAATGCCCGGCGGAGGCTTTACCCTCCCCGGGACCGGGTTCGGGATTATTTCCTGATCCGAAGATCAACCCGGAATAGGCGGCGAGGGTCTCCCCCGCCCGCTTCAGGGCCGCCCGCACAGCCTCCGAAGATACGTTCATGAGCTTCTCTAAGCCTTCGAGGGGAGAGGGTATGCGAAAAGGAAGGGAGAACCGGCGGTATCCTTCTATCGAGTGACGTGTCTTCTCGGTTCCTCCCAGGAGAGTCTTATCCACCACGCTGTTTCTAAGGAAGCTTTCCCCCGCACGCCTGTACCCCGAGCTCTCCAGGACCGACGCAATTCGTCTATCCACCTCGTCATTGGCACGGCCTATCCGTTCGTCCAGGGTGGTAAGAAACTCTCCGTAGATCCTGTCCGCTTCAGACGCTTCCACCGACAGGAGATGCCTTTCCAGGTTTTCGGTCAACTCATCGGTGCGGCGGGTGAGGTCTAAGGCGATAAGTCTCCTCGACGGCCGGGGGGAGGGAGGAGTGCCGAGGGGGAGCGGGGAGGGAACGAAAATTGCATCCGCATCGAGCCGCTCCTCATGCAGTGTATCGAAGATGTAATCATAGCTCGTCTTTTCCACGGTTTCCTTCCCGGGAAGGGGAACCCCCGCCCGCCCGATGTCTTCCGGTAATCCCCTTCCGTCATCCCCCGGAGCACCTTCGAGAAGGTTTTCGATTGCCCTGTTCCGACCCGCGAGAAGGCGTGTCCACCGGCGGCCCCACTCCTTTTCCCCGGCTTCATAGGCTCGGGCGAACTCTTCGAGCTGCTTTTCCCGGAATTGGAGGATCCTCCGGTACTGTGCGGTCCATTCCTTCGTCCCCGTGTCGTGAACGTCCCGGAGCCTGAGCTCCGCCTGCCTTTGCCGCCGCATGAGAAGATCTTGATCAAGATCGGACCGCCGGAGAAGCCGCTCCCGTCTCCTGCTTCCCGCGAGCTCTTGGAGCTCCAGGGCCAGGGCGGTCTTCTTCTCCAGGAGGGCACCCTTGCCCTCGATGCTTCCCGGGCTAAAGCCGTCGAGCAGCTCGAGCTCGTACCCGATCCGAGCTTCGGCATCCAACCGCCTCGAATCGTAGAGGCCGGCACATACCGCGGTAAGGGTGTCCCAGTCGATCACCTCCGATTCCAGGAGGTGCTTGAGCTCGTTTCGGAGGAGCATCCTCTCAGCGCCGAGCTCGAGGCCGTGCTCATGAGCCGCGGCGGAAAGTCTTTTCCTATCTGAATCGAAGCCCCTGTAGAGGGCGCCTAAGAGGGCCGACGGGTCCCCACACTCCTCGACGGCGGTCCGGTCGAAGCGGTCGAGCAGGGCTTCCTCCGTTTCCGGGCTTTCGGGTATGCCGAGAAGTCTCAGGAGCGATTCGAACCCGCCGCGGGTCATCCCTCCTTGGTGAGCGCCCCCCGTCAAAAGAGTATCCAGAGTTTCCCCGGTATCGAGGAACCGGAGCTGAAGGCGTCGTATCCTGCTCATCCGTTCGATAAAATTCGCCCTTCCCGATGCCCCGGAGGGAGCGTATACTTCCTCGTTGAGGGTCCGGATCTTCCCGGCACGGTCCGCGTAATCTATCGCTAAGCCGAAACTTATCCCCGCCATAACCGGGTTCAGGGTGAAGAGGCAGAAGAAGCCGACGGCGGTGCATGTCGTGGCCTTGCCGTCGAAGTCGGCCGCGACCGTTTCGGCCCGGCCCTTCACGGTGTCCACGATCATCCCGGTCAAGTCCATATCGTGGAATCCCGGATGAGGACTGAACATCTCCTTCTCGAAGAGGGACGAATACTTTTTCAGAAGCACACTGTCCCCCAGGGGTTTAGAAACCGAGCCCGCCCGGGAGGTGAGATACGCCTCGGGATCGAATTCGATCAACTCGATGAGCTTATCGAGCATCTGATTGTTCTCGAGGCCCACCGGAGAGGGGCCGTTCTCGAGATTTTTCCAGAGGAGGAGCCCGGCATCCCGAAGCCAGGCCGCCGGGTCCCGGAGCGCGGCAAAATCCCGGACAAAACCCCACAGGAGTTGCGACTCCCCAGCCGATGCGGTGAGGGGGGCCTTCTCGGCCGCCTCGGCGGCGCCCCCGAAGTAATCTATCGATTCGGGCAGCGTAAAAACCTCCCCCGAGGCCTCGATAAGCCGGGCGTGGAGCTCATCGAGCTCCCTCTCCGTGTCGAGGGAGTTCCGCTTGAGCTCATCCTCGAGAACGCGGACGGTATCGAGGAGGGAGAGGGCGCGGATTTCCTCCTCGGCGAGCCGCCGATACTCGGCATCGAGGGCATCGGACCGGGGGGAGATGTCTTCGAGTATTCCGGTGAGACGGGTCATATCTTCAACTTCTCCCAGAAGACGCTCGTAGTCCTCCCGGGGGCTGTATAGAGGCGATTCATACCCCTCCCGGGCATAGCGGTAGAGTGCCTCGGCGGTGAGGAGTTCCGTTCCCGCGGCCTCGAGGGTTTCCAGGGCTTTCTCCCGCTGTGCGAAAAGGGCTTCCTGCCGGGTCCGGTGCTCTTCGAGCTCCCGAAGGAGAGATCGTACCTCGGCGTCGATCCGCCGGCACTCCTCGGCGGCCTCCTGATAGGCGAGGAGCGCGGGTTTGACCGCCTCGAGATAGTAGGTATCCGCTCCCCGGGAGAGGGCGTCGAGATCCGTGCCGAGCTCCCGTACCCGGAGCTCCGCCTCGAGGACTCTCATCTCCCGGCCGAAGAAGATATCCCCCCTCTCCCGGGCCTCCTCGGAGGTACCCCCGGGAAGAGTTCCCTCCGGAAGCGCCCACACCGCGAGGGCCTCGTCGAGAAGGTCCCCCATTTCCGATTCGGGGGCGACGAAAAAGCCGTCGATGAGTCCCGGTTCCTTCACCGCCTTCGCCCCGGCGATCCCGGTGAGTTTAGTCATGAGCCCGATCTTTTTCCGGGTATCCGACAGTTTTTTTTCGGTCTCGGAGAATAGAATACCGAGGGCCGCGGGAAGGAACCCTTCGAGAGCTCCTCCGGAGGCGCCTGCGCGGATACGGTGCTCGAGGAGAAGTTTTTCCATTCCGCTCGTCCCGGGCGGGACGATAGAATCGGCGAAATCAGAGGGATCGCCGTCGAGCACCGGATGATACCTTCCCGCATCGGCGGTTTCGAACAATTTCGCAAGACGCCGGGCAATCTCTTCTACCGTCTCGACCGGGGGCCGTATATCCGGACCGATATCGGCGTAGAGGAGATCGAGGGTTTCCTCCGCGGTACATCCCGATGTCAGGACCCGATACGCCGCGGCGGTACTGAGGGCCGACGCCGCCCCCCCGCTCCCCGCACGGTACATTTCGGCGAGGGCTTGAAGGGTGTTCTCCTCTCTACCCGCCGCCAGGAGGATTCCCTCGAGGGTTTCCGTTTCGCCGCCGAGCCGGTCCTGCTCCCCGTTCAGGAGGGATTCGGGAAGCGAAAGCCCCGCGTTCAAGACCAGCAGATCGGATACGTACCCCGGCAGCTCCCCGCTCGCGGTAAGGGAAAGGACCGAGGAGAGCCGCTCGACGAGGCGATGTTCCGGGCCTTCGCCCCTGAGCCCTTCGAGGAGCTCCGCCGTCTCCCGCTGAAGGAAAGCCGTGCGCTCCCTCCGGGATGAGGGGTGTAGGAAGGCGAACTCCTCGGCGAAGAGAGCTGAAACCGCCTTCCGGTTATACTCCCGCCGCTCATCGGCGAGGAAGCCGTCGGCGAGATTAAGCTCCCGGAAGGAGAGGTAATCCCTCCCGTCTAGGAAGTCGAGGACCACATCGCTTCGAAGCGCCGGAGAAAGACAAGCCCCCTCCGCGCACGCTTCGAGGCATGCGATGATTTCCCCGAGTTCCGCTGCAGCGGCTTCGGAGGTCTCTCGAGCGAATAGCTCCGGGTACACCAAGCGTGTAAGATCCCGGGCGGCCTCGACCTTTCCGGCGTCTAAATCCTCGGCCTCTCCGGTCTCTCCGGTAAAAACCGCCCTCTCGAAGCGGGCCCTCTTCAGATGCAGCTCGATAGCGCCGCGGCGCAGCTCATCTTCGGAGGGAGGTTTGAAAGCGGCGTTTTCCGGATGGGGTCCGCCCGCCTCGAAAAGCATATCGTGAAGGACCCGGGCCGTGTCGTATTCGAGAATCACCCTCTCCTCGAGACGCCCCGCTGCAGCCGCCGCCGCGGCAAAGCGGTAATTCCGCTCAGCCCCGGGCGGAGTACCCGAGGCGGTCCGATAAGCGGAGAGAACCTCCTCCGTCAGCCCCGTCAAACCCAGCGCGGCGAACTTCCCCGCCCAACCGCTCAGGGCGGCTTCATCCGGCGGATCGGCCGGGTCGAACTCGAACCCCTCGGCCTCGCGGGCCATGGCTTCGAGAGATTCTAAACCGGGTCCTCCGGCACCGTACCGGGACGTGAGGAAGGCTTCGAAGCATTTCTCCCGCTCGGCCTCGAGACGGCTCCTCAACCACCCCTCCATCGCCTCGAAGTAGGCTTCGGCATACGAGTCCCTCTCCTCTGACAGGTAGGCGTCCCGGAGAGCCGAGGCCTCATCGATCATCTCCCGGAGAAGAACGGGATCCTTGAGGCGGTATATCTCGATCCGTTCTTCGTAGATTGCCCGGGCCTCACCGCTTTTCTCCCGGGCCGCTTCCGCCTTTTCCGTGAGCGAGTCGATGAGAGCCTCCGTCTCGGTAACGCGGGTAAAAGCTTCAGATAACCGTGTTTCGAATAACTCCATGGCGGAAACACTCTCCTCGTAGGCGAGGCGGGCCGAATCGTACCTGGCAAGAGTCTCGGACCGCCGCGGCCTGCCGGAGGAATCCGATTCGGCGTATTTCAGGACAGCCTCGGCGATGCCGAGCTGCTCCCTCAGGTGGGACTCCACCGCTCGAAAGGCCGCGAGATCGTGTTCAAAGGTATTCATGTAGCTTTCGTTCCGTGAATCGAGGACGGATTCGAGCTCGCGGACGGACCCACGGATTTCCGCTCCGAAAACAGCCTCGGCGCCGGAGTCCCCGGCAAGCGATTCGAGGATTCGGTAGGACTCCATGAGAGGCGTAGTAACCGACTTCAGCTCCCGTTCGAGTCCCGACCTTTCGGCGGCCAGTATCTCGTCGAGGCGTGCCGATGCACGCTCCCGCTCTTCGAGGAGCTCCCGCCGTTTCATTTCGAAAACCGCGGTTGTTTCAGAGCTCAGCCTCCGGAACTCATCGTTCCACTCCGATTTCCGCCGCCAGTACTCTCCGAGGCGCCGGTTCCAACCGGACTCGAGATCCCTCCACATCCCCCTGGACGCCGCTTCCCAACCGTTCTTCGCTTCGAGAAAACTCCCTTCCACGCCGCTCCACCTATGGAGCTCGGCCTCGAGGTCCTCGATGAGCGCCCGGGATTCGCGGATCCCCTCCTCGAGAAGTTCCTCCGCTTCAGGTTCGGCGAGGTCCCCTTCGGTATGCTTCCGTAGTGAAAAAGTGTCCCTGAGCCGGGCGAAGAGAAACCTGCTCCGCTCCTGCTCGTAGATCCGCTCGAGCTCCCCCGCGGCGTCTTCGCCCGCCTCGCTGAGGGCCTCCTCGAGGCCGGCGGCGAAGCGGTTGTCCCCGGCAAGACCCGCCTCGGCGAGCCACCTCCGGGCGGCCGCCTCCGCTTCATCTTTCCACGCCGCGATAAGATTTTCCCGTTCCGCTATTATCTCTTTCTCCCACAAAGAGAGATCTCCCTCGGCGCCGTAGAGTCCTT
Source organism: uncultured Spirochaetales bacterium (assembly GCA_964641125.1). Taxonomy (GTDB): domain Bacteria; phylum Spirochaetota; class Spirochaetia; order SPDA01; family CAZSGZ01; genus JBKHAJ01. The sequence continues at coordinate 4,744 of CAZXMO010000079.1, read as the reverse complement.
CCTCGGCACGCAGAAGAGGGTCTCCCGCGGAATCGAGGCCGGTGGATCCGGTGCCTTCCGAATCGAGATAGAGATACTTCCGATTGGTTTCCTCCACCGTTTTTAAGAGCTCATCGGTCCTGCTCCGCGGAAGGATTCGGAAAAATCGGCGGCGGATCCAGTCCGATATCCGTGAAGCCGGATTCGAGCGACCCTGGACCTCAGGATTTGCGAGCTCGAACCGATGGAGGTGTTCCGTGAGTATTCCCGGGTCCCGCTCTTGAAAGATCCGCTCGAGCTCGAAATCGTAGGGATTACCGAGAATTCGCGAAGCGGTCAGAAAGATAAAAACCAAGACCGCCGCGAGGGCGGCGCGCTTCCGCATGATGTACCTCCACACGGATATACACCCTCCCGCACCCCGGTGCTTCAGTTTTATTGACTTTTTCTTGATCCCCCCATACCTTGTACGGGTTATGAAACAGAACCGGACTATTCCAAAACGGACGGACGTTCCAGCGGACCATACCTGGGACCTTTCGAAGCTCTTCCCCGGCGACGAGGAGTGGGAAGAAGGGCTCAAAGAGTTTCAATCGATAATATCGAAAATCGAAAGCTTCAAGGGGACCCTCGGAGAAGATCCTAAGCGGCTTAGGAGTTGCCTCGAATTCATGAACGATCTCGGCATCCTCGAGGAACGGCTCGGGTACTATGCTCAGCTCAGGATGTCCGAGAACGGCGGAGACAGCTCCCATCAGGCGAAGATGGCCAAGTTCGTCCGGGCCTCGGCCGAGGCGGAGACGGCGGCGAGCTACCAGGTCCCGGAGATCCAGGCGATTCCCGACCGGAGGATGGAGGAATTTTTGAGCTCCCCCATTCTCGCCGGATTCGTCATCTACTTGAAGAAGATCCTCCGGTACAAACCCCACGTCCTCACCGAGAACGAGGAGCGACTCCTCGCCATGCAGCGGGAGGCCAACCAGACCGCAGGGAAGAGCTTTCAGGCTTTGACCGACGTGGACATGGATTTCGGCACCGTAGAGACCCCGGAGGGGGCCCGTCCCTTGAGCCAAGCGAGCTTCTCATCGTTTTTGATCGACGGACGGAGAGAGATTCGAGAGCGGGCCTATAAGCAGTTCTACAGTGTGTACGAGGGGCACAAGAATATCCTGGCATCCCTCTACTCCGGGAGCGTCCACCTGGACATCTACCGGGCAAGGGCCAGGAACTATCCCTCGGCGCGGAGCGCTGCTCTGTTTCCCGACAAGATGCCCGAGACGGTCTACGACAACCTGATCGACGCGGTCCACGGCAGCCTCGATGTTCTCCACCGGTATTACCGCCTCAGGAAGCGGGTCCTCGAAGTGGAGAATCTACGTCATTACGACGTCTATGTCCCCCTGGTAAAGGATTTCAAGGTGGAACACACCTATGAAGAGGCGGTGGAGAAAGTCGTCGACGCCCTGAAACCCCTGGGCGACGAATACCGGAACACTCTCGAGAAAGGGCTCTTGGGCCGCTGGGTCGACCGGTACGAGAACAAGGGAAAGCGCTCCGGGGCCTTTTCGGCGGGCTCCTACGCGGGGGACCCGTACATCCTGATGAACTTCAAAGAGGACGTTCTCAGGGACGTTTTCACCCTCGCCCACGAGGGGGGACATTCCATGCACAGCTACTACAGTGTCCGGAACAATCCCTTTCAGCACTACGGCTACACCATCTTCGAGGCCGAGGTCGCATCCACCTTCAACGAGCAGCTGTTGGCGGATTATATGATGCAGCGGACCGAGTCCGAGGAAATGGAAACCTATCTGGTAGGAAAGCAGGTAGACGATATCATCGCCACAATCTTCCGACAGACAATGTTCGCCGAGTACGAGCACCTAATCCACCGGATGGCCGAAAGCGGTGAACCCCTGACGGTAGATTCCCTCCGCACCACCTATCGAAGACTTCTGGACACCTACTTCGGAGCGGACATGAGATTGGAGGACGAGAGCGATCTGGAGGGACTCCGCATCCCCCACTTCTACCGGGCCTTCTACGTCTACAAGTACGCCACCGGCCTCGCCGCGTCCATCGCCCTGGCAAAGCGTGTCACAGCCGGCGGCGGCGAGGAGCGGGAGGCGTATCTTTCCTTCCTCAAGTCGGGGGGCTCCCGGTTTCCTCTGGAATCGCTTAAAGTGGCGGGAGTCGATATGACGAAGAGGGAACCGGTAAACGAAGCCTTGAACACCTTCGCGTCCCTGGTCGACCGTCTCGAGAAGCTGCTTACGGAGTAAAGAGTGCCCCCGATCGTGGGGATAGAAATTGTGTAAATGATTGATCTGTACTGAATTACATGATTTCGAAGAGACATCGGAACCTATGGCGGGATAATTACAATAACAAACTGATTCTATTTGAAAATCGTCCCCACGATCGGGGGCACTCTCTTCCGGTTACAGGGAGTCGAGAAAGCCGGTTACGACGCGTAAGAATTCCTTCGGCACCTCGGCATGGACCCAATGGCCCGCCCGGGGGACAACAACGTTTTCGGCCCGGGGAAAGAACTCCGTAATCTCGTCCCACCTTTCGGTGATCTCGGCCCGGGACTTCTCTCCTTCCACAAAGAGGACCGGGCCTTCAAAGACGCGGTTACCCTCGAGACCGGCCCAGATTTCATTGTAGTGCCGGGAAAGGGACTCGAGATTCACACGCCAGGCGAATCCCCCTTCATCGGTTCGCCGCAAGTTCTTGAGGAGGAAGAGCCGCACCATCCGGTCGCTCACATAGGGCTTGAGCTGCTCTTCGGCATCCTTCCTGCCGGTGATAGAATCGACATCCACGTGCTCGAGAGCGGAAAAGAGATTGCCGTAGATCGGTTTGTAGGGAAAAGGGGCGATGTCGACCACCACGAGAGCCTCCACGTTCTTAGGGTACCGGAGGGCGAGCTCCATCGCCGCCTTTCCCCCCATGGAATGTCCCATAACAAAGGGTCGCTCGATAGTCTCGGCATGCATCAGACGGCGGACATCCTCGGCCATCGCCGGGTAGCTCATCTCATCGTCATGGAATGACGAGCCGTGGTTTCGCAAGTCCGGCGTATAAACCGCATAACTGCGGGCAAGATGCTTCGCCTGGCTTTGCCAGTTATCGCCCGAGCCCAACAGCCCGTGGAGGATGATCAGGGGCCGGCCGCTTCCGTATTTCTCGTATCGTAAGACCTTCCCGCTCATCCGTCTCCGGGGGCCGGGGCCCCTTCCGTTTCGGCTGCTTCGCCTCCGGGGATGTCCCCCACCCCGTTTATGACCAAGTGAGGGGAATAGGCGAATTGCTTCATGTTTTCTTCGGTGGTCACACCGGTCATCACCAGGACGGTATCGATCTCCGCTTCGAGGCCCGAAAGGATATCGGTGTCCATCCGGTCACCGATAATGACGGTATTCTCCCGCCGCTCGCCGAGGCGTTTGAGCGCCTGACGCATCATCAGGGGATTGGGCTTTCCCACGAAGTAGGCCTTGCTTCCGGTGGAGAGCTCGATGGGAGAGATGAGCGCCCCGGTGGCCGGAACGATACCCCGTTCCGCCGGACCGGTCAGGTCGGGATTGGTTCCAATCAGTTTTGCCCCGCCTAAAACTAGATGGACCGCGTGCTCCACCGTTTCGATATTATAGGTCTTCGATTCTCCCACAACAACGTAGTCGGGATTCACGTCGTTCATGGAGAAGCCGCTGTTGTACAAGGCATTGATGAGCCCTGCATCACCGATCACATAAGCGCTCCCCCCCGGACACTGGCTGGCCAGAAACCCGGCGGTTGCTAAGGCGCTGGTGTAGAAGTGTTCCGGCTCCACCGCGACACCGAGGCGACTCAGTTTCTGATGAAGCTCCACCGGTGAGCGCTGGCTGGAGTTAGTCAGGAAGAGAAACTTCTTCTCCTGCCTCCGGAGCCAATCCACGAAATCCTTGGCCCCGGGTAGCAGCCGGTTCCCGTGATATATGACCCCGTCCATATCGCAGATGAATGCCTTCTTGTCCCTCACCTTATCCAGCTCTATCGTCATAATTTCTTCCTCGTTTTATTCGTCGCGTAATCTTCGTTCGACTTCGTCGATAATCCGATCCGGTGTCGAGGCCCCCGCGGCAAGTCCTATTCGAGAGTACCGGAACACCTCCTCGGGAAGTTCCTCCGCGCTCTCCACGTGCCATACGGGCTTTCCCGATTCCGCCGCGGTCGTGTAGAGGCGGGAGGTGTTGGCACTGGACTTCCCTCCCACCACGACCAAAGCGTCTACCTTGTCGGCAAGTCGGACCAAGGCGTCCTGTCTCTGTTCGGTGGCGGGACACACGGTATCGAGGATCAACGCTTCTGGATTCTTCTCGCGGAAGATCCGACAAACCTCCTCGTACTCATCCTTCTTAAGGGTGGTCTGCCCGATTACCGCTATCGGCTCATGAGCGGGAACCCGTGTCGCCTCGGCCGCATCCTTCACAACCATACTCTTTCCGGCAAACCCGTTCAAGGCTCGGATCTCACCGTGATGTTTATCCCCCACCAGGACAATGGTATACCCCTGACGGGAGTAAATCCTCGCCTGCTCTTGGCTCCGGACAACCAATGTACAGGTAGCGTCGATGATTCGGAACCCCTTCTCTTCGAGACGGCGTCTTACCTCGGGGGAGATTCCGTGGGCTCTGATAATGACAGTACCCCCGGGAGGAATATCGTCGGGATCGTCGGCCTGCCGGATACCCCGATCCTCGAGGTCCTGTAAAACGGCGCG
>CAZXMO010000078.1:0-13261 GCA_964641125.1 uncultured Spirochaetales bacterium | reverse complement strand
GCCGGCTCCACTTTCGAACGAGCTACGGACAAAATGTGCTCAACCATTCCAAGGAAGTGGCGGTCCTCGCGGGAATGCTCGCCTCCGAGATCGGCGCCGAGAAGGATATCGCCAAGCGGGCGGCCCTGCTCCACGATATCGGTAAGGGGATAGAGACCGACGGAGACGGCAACCATGCCGAGGTCGGAGCGGAGATGGCCAAGAAGATGGGGGAGGACCCCCGGGTCATCAACGCGATCATCTCACACCACAACGATATCGAGCCTAATTGCGTGGAATCGATCATCGTGCAGATAGCCGATGCGATATCCGCATCGAGACCGGGAGCGCGAAGGGAGACACTGGATAACTACATCAAGCGTCTCGAAAACTTGGAGACCATTGCGGAGAGCTTCGACGGTGTGGACAAGGCGTATGCCATTCAGGCGGGACGGGAGCTCCGGATTATGGTGAATAACGATAAGGTGAACGACAACGGTTCCCGGGATCTTGCCAAAGATATTGCTCGAAAGATCGAGAGCGAACTCAGGTATCCGGGACGGATCAAGGTCACTATTATCCGCGAGACTCGTGTCGTAGAATATGCCAAGTGATGTAATAAAGGCCCTGTTCCTGGGTGACGTTATAGGTCAGTCGGGGAGCAGGGCTCTTTTTGTCCATCTGCCCACCCTAAAAAAAGAGTACGCCGCCGATATAGCGGTAGTCAACTGCGAAAATGCCGAGAACGGTTTCGGTATAACCCCCGAGACGGCCAACCGCCTCTTCGCATCCGGCGCCGATGTGCTTACCTCGGGTAACCATATCTGGCAGAAACGGGAAATTCTCGATATGCTCGAAACCGACGACAGGTTTCTCCGGCCCGCGAATTATCCCGGGGGGGTCGCCGGAAAGGGGTACGGGGTATACCCCTGCGGATCAGGGAAGCTCGGAGTCGTCAACCTCTTGGGACGAGTCAGACTTTCCAACGTAAGTTGTCCCTTCCGGGCCGGGCGGGACATCCTGAAAGCTATCCGGAAAGAGACAAACTGTATACTCATCGATTTTCACGCCGAGGATCCCGAGGAGAAAGAGGCCCTGGCCTGGTACTTGGACGGGAAGATGTCCCTGTTAGTCGGGACCCACACCCACGTCCAGACCGCCGACGAGCGGATCCTTCCGAAGGGATCGGCGTATATCACCGACGCGGGGATGGTGGGACCTAGGAACAGCGTCATCGGATTCGATCCGGAGACCGCCGTCAGTCGTTCTCTGACAATGATGCCCATAAAAATGCAGGTGTCCGAAGAGCCCGCGGTTATAGAAGGGGTCTTTACCGAAATCGACACCGAATCGGGAAAGGCGTATCGGATCGAGAGAATTCGGATGCACTCCGACATCTGAGCTCCATGGGAACCAAGAGGGTACGGCTGTTAGATCTCCTCCGGTCGAAGTTTCCCGAAACCGGTAAAAAAGAGCTCCACGCCATAACGGTGTGCGGAGAGGTCTATGTAGACGATGAACGAATCAGGGACCCCCGGCACATGACCGACCCGGGTGCAGAGATTACGATAAGCCGATCCGCGTACGTATCCCGGGGCGGGGAGAAGCTGGAATACGCCCTCGAGTCGTGGGAACTTCCGATGAAGGAAAAGATCTTCCTCGACGCGGGATCGTCCACAGGGGGTTTCACCGACTGTCTGCTGAAGCACGGCGCGAAGGCGGTCCATTCGGTGGACGTCGGGTACAATCAGATTGCGTACACTCTTCGCCGGGATCCCCGGGTCATTCTCCACGAGCGGACCAATCTCATGGATCTCACGGACCTAAGTCCCGTCCCCCATGCCGCCGTCGCCGACCTCTCTTTTCGCTCCATTGTGGGTGCGGCGGCGAAGCTCCTCGGGCTGACCCGGGAAGGGTGGGCGATAGTGCTCATCAAACCCCAGTTCGAGTTCGCCGCGCGGTCTCGGGAAGGGACGGCAGATTTCGGCGGTGTGGTAGATGAGCCCGAAAGACTCGCCGATATCCTCGACGAAACTTTAGCCGCTCTCGAATCACGGAGTATCCCTGTAGCGGGGCTCCTGGAGAGCCCGATCCGGGGTCGTAAGGGAAACCGGGAGTTCTTGGCTCACATCGGCCGGGACCCGGCGGGGGGCATCCCCGGAAAAACCTCAACGACCCCAGCCGATGTGATCGAGGGGCTCCGTAGGGAAGCGGGCCGGTAAGGGTGATTAAAAGGAGTTTCGCGTCAGGGGCTGTCCGATAAAAACCCCTTCCCCGCCGAGGTAATCGTAGCGTTTCCCATCGATGAGGATCTGGACGCTCGAAACGGTGGTGAATTCGGTGGCGGTGAAGACGATCTGTTTGAGCTGGGCCTCGTATCCTTCTCTCCCTAAAGAATTGAACCGGAATACGTCGTTGAAGCTGATGTAGGCGATCCCGTCGTCGACCCGGACCGATAGAATTTCGGATCCCTCGGGGATAAGGGATAAGAGCTCCCTGTTGAGCTCCGAGGGGAGCATACCCGACAAAAGGGCCTTCAACGTCTCGGTCAGAGGGCTGTCTATAAACCGGACCGACCTGACGACCGGTTGAAGGGCTATACTTCCCGATTCGTCCACATCGATGAAGTAGAGTTTGGCGTTTCTCACTTTAGGCTCGGTTTCGGGGGAGGGGACCTCCTCCGCGGCCGCTATCCTTTCGCCGCCGGAAATCCCCGAAGGATTTACGTCTTGGGTATCGGGCTCTTCGATCTGTACGAGATCGATTTCGGTACGGTCTTCTCCCGTGGGGTCTTCGTCCTCGGCGACTTCGACCTCGTCCTCGGCCCTCACCACCTCGGGTGGTTCCTCCCTCTCCTCCCGGGTCAGGATAGAGTCGAAACCGGTCTTCCGGATGACGTTGACAATCGTTTTTCTGTTGAATAAAAAGATGACCGCCACCAAGAGGATAAGCGCGAGCCAGAAGAGGCAGCCGATAGACGATCTTTTCTTCTTCATACATTCCAGTTATCGGCAGGTTACTCCCGTATTTTGACCAAAGGGAATATATCTGGTACTATTGACCCATGGAAGCCATACGGGGTATCGCCGCGTCGCCGGGAATCGTTACAGCGAAGGTCTTTCTCTACCTGGAAGACACCATCAAGATCCCCGAGTACGAGATACATCACAAGGATATCGAAGAGGAGTACAACCGCTTCCTCGAAGCCCGGGAGAAAGCGAGCAGCGAGCTCCAGCATCTCCGCAACCGGGTCGAGGTGGACCTCAACAAGGGCGAGGGGAAGTTCCTGGATTCCCACATCCTCATGATCAACGACCCGGAGTTCACTGAAAAGGTGGAGAGGGATCTTAGGAAATACCGGAAGAACGTGGAGTGGATCCTCCAGCAGGCCATGGAGGGATATATCAAGCAGCTGGGTTCTTCACAGGATGCATATCTCCGGGAACGTAGTATCGACATCCACGACGTAGCTAAGCGGGTCCTCAATCATCTCATGTACCGGGAGCGGATTTCCTTAGGGGACATATCGGAGGAGGTCGTTCTTGTAACTCACAACCTTCTTCCCTCGGAAGCGCTCCAGATGAATAAGCGGATGATCAAGGGGATCGCCATGGACGCCGGCGGCAAGACCTCCCACACCGCTATTCTGGCCCGGTCCTTCGAGATCCCCGCGGTATTAGGACTCAAGGACATCTGCTCCGTCGTGAGCTCCGGTGACGAGATCATCATCGACGGCAACAACGGTGTCGTGATCGTCGAGCCGGATGAAGAAACTCGGAACAGATACGCCCAAGCCCGGGAAGAGTGGGAGCGCAGGGAAACCGAGCTTCTTACATTGAACGAGCTGCCGGCGGAAACCAAGGACGGCAAGCTCATATCACTGAAGGCCAACGTGGAGATGATCGACGAGGTGGACAGCGTCCTTTCCCACGGGGCCGACGGCATCGGGCTGTTTCGATCGGAGTTTCTCTTCCTCAAGTCGGGGGGACTTGCCGACGAAGAGCTCCAGTACGAGTACTACAGCGAGGTGTTGGAACGGATGAAAGACTCCAGCGTGACCTTGAGAACCCTCGATGTGGGCGGAGACAAGCTCATACCCGATGTAGAAGGCTTAGGCGAGCGGAACCCCATTCTCGGCTGGCGGGCCGTGAGGTTCTGTCTGGCCCGGCCGGAAATTTTCAAGGCCCAGCTGAGGGCACTCTACAGGGCGGGGGTCAAGGGAAACTTGCGGATTATGTTTCCCATGATTTCGGGAATAGAGGAGCTTAACCAGGTCTTCGATGTCGTGGACCAAGTCAAGCACGAGCTCGAGACCGAGGGGCGGGAGTACAATCCCCACGTTCCTCTCGGCATTATGATCGAGGTCCCCTCGGCGGCGTTGACCGCGGATATCCTGGCCAAACGGGTAAGTTTCTTCTCTATCGGGACCAACGACCTGATCCAATATACCATTGCGGTGGACCGGGGAAACGAGCGGATTGCCTACCTCTATGAGCCTTTCCACCCCGGAGTCTTGAGATTACTCAAGACCATCGTGGAGAGCGCCCACGATCAGGGAATTCCGGTAGGGATGTGCGGCGAGATGGCGGGGGACCCCTACGCCTCGGTCATCCTCCTCGGGTTGGGTCTCGACGAGTACAGTATGAGCCCCTTCGGAATACCTGAGATAAAGAAGATTATTCGAAGCACGAGCCTGACCGATGCGGAAGAGCTGGTGGGCATGATCATGGATATGAAATCGTACGAGGAAATCGACGATTTTGTCGGCAGGTGGATGGATGAACGATTCGATATCATCTCTTCCTGAAACTTCACTGCCTACGATGGTCATCGCCGGAAGGCCGAATGTAGGAAAATCGACCCTCTTTAACAGACTTTTAGGAAGGCGCAGAGCGATAACCCACGAAACTCCCGGTGTCACCCGAGATCCCATACGGATACGAACCCGAATCGACGGAAACCCGTGTTTTCTCGTGGACACCGGAGGGTTTACTCTCTCCCGGGAGGATTTGGACACCTCCGTGCGGGAGAAGGGTCTCGCCTACCTCGATGCGGCCGATATTATCCTCCTCTTAGTGGATATTCGAAACGTAACCCCCGAGGACGAGGCATTTATCGAACGCGTAAGGCCCTATGCGGAGAAGGTGTTTTTGATCGCCAACAAGGCGGATACCCCGGAAACCGAGCTCATGCTCGGAGATCTCTATCGATTCGGCTTTTCCACTGTTATTCCCCTCTCCGCCGTCCACGGCAGGAACATCGATGAGCTCGAGGAGTTCCTTGCGAGGCGCCTCGAGGAAACGGCCGGAGAGGTTTCACCGGGCCCCCGCGTCGAAGGCGAGGAAGACGGCCCTATCAACGTGGCAATTCTCGGAAAACCCAATACCGGAAAATCGACCTTAGTCAATGCCTTGTCGGGGAGGGAGCTCTCTATCGTGTCGGAAATCCCCGGAACCACCCGGGACGTCATCGAGGGGGGCTTCGGCTACAAGGGGAAGCATTACCGGATCCTCGACACCGCGGGAATCCGGCGGAAGAACCGGGTCAGGGAGGACATCGAGTACTACAGCGTAAACCGGGCGATCAAAACAATCGAGGAGGCCGATGTGGTCTTCCTCCTCATCGATGCGACCGAAAGCGTCACCGATCAGGACAAGAAGATAAGCTCTCTGATCGTGCGGAAGGGTAAGGGGGTCATCCTGGTGGTCAATAAGTGGGACCTCATGGAGGACCTCCCCAACCAGAAGAATGCGTACGAGGATAGGATTCGCTTTATGTTCCCGATCCTCGATTTTGCCCCGGTTGTCTTCATTTCGGCACTCGAGGGGAGGGGGATCCCGGCGCTTCTGAACAGGGCCTACAAGATCGAATCTCAGCTCGAGACCGAAGTCAGGACTCCCCTCCTCAACAAACACCTCGAGGAATGGGTGACCCGGGTGCCTCCCCCGAGATCCGGCCGGGGACAGTACAAGGTCCGCTATATGGTCCAGAAGAGCTTTAAACCGGTACGGTTTATCCTCTTCGTGAACAGAGTAAAGGGATTTCCCAAGAATTACGTGAAGTATATCAAGAACAACGTAAGAAAAACCTTTCACCTAGCCGATATTCCACTAGAGATAGATGTCCGGGAGAAAACGAAACCAACACCCTAATCACCCTCCTGCCCTGCGATCCAAGGTAGTCTTCCTTGGGGTGATCATCCTCTGTACAGTTATCCCCGGGGCTTTTTCAGGTCCCGAGGATATGCTCCGTGCCGAAGCCCTCTCCCGGGGGTACGACATCAAAGAGAATTCCGAAATCCGAGGCCTCCTCGAATCGGTTATCGATGCCGACCCCCTTATTCTGTCCCGGCTCACCTCCAAGGTCTATGAGCAGGAATCCGAGGACCACCGGGTACTCGTGAGGACCGCCGAGCAGCGCGGGGCGGTGTACTTACTCTTCCTGAACGAGCACATGTATCAGTTTCCGGTCTACGGAAAAGGAAGCTATATCATCAAAAAGGATGCGGCGACCGGAGAGTTCGTCCAGATCAAAATCTTTGTCCGGAGCGACGAGGGATGCTTTTTGAGGGTCCGTCCCCACCATAGTGGGTCCCGTCTCGACCTCTATCTCTACGGGAAGCCGCTGTACCTCGACATCCCGGTTCCCTTAAGCTTCGAAGAGCTCCTGACTGAACCCTTTGCGACCCTCGTCGGCAGGAGCAGGGCGAAGATCCAGTGGGACCTGGTATTCGCCGACGGGAATCCCGAAGTGGACCGATTGGCCTCGAAGGTCGTGGAAACCATCCGGAATAAACTCCCCCTCCTCGGGGACGTCGAAGACGGGGCAATGGACGAGAAGGGGGAGTTTGTCTACATCGATACCCTCCGGCCCCAAGAGCCGGTATCCGGGGGATTCAACTGCTCCGGGTTCGCCAAGTGGGTGGTCGACGGATTCTATACACCCCTGACCGGACGGATGAGCTCGATCGAAGAGGCAAAGCGGAGGATGAGCGGCCGGGGAAATCGGTGGAGCGACCGGTACGAGTACGAGAGAGACCCCTATTTCGGTCTCGATTGGACCCGTAACCTCGCCCTCCTCATGGGGAACGCCTCGAGGATTACCGGAAATCTTGACAATGAGAATGTCGATGTCCGGGAGGTCCCTTTCTTCCGCTATGTCCCCGATGTAGGGTACGAAATAGCGGATCTCGAGCCCCTCCTGTACCTCCTCGCCCGACTCGAGCCCGGACACTTCTACTTAGGAAGCGTCAACGACGTCATGGACGAGGATCCCTATCTGAGACAGCACTTCCATGTCGCCGTATTCTTTCCCTATTATGATTCCCTCGGGCGCTTCCATGTCACCGTCTTCGAGAGGAACGTGGAATCTCCTCTCGAAGCATTCATCCGGGGAAACTCCGGGCGAAATATTCATTTGGTCCGTCTTCCTCTCCTTTCCGGATTTCATCCGCCTTCAGTTGAATAATGGCATTTCCTGCAGTATCTTATTAGGGTATGCGAAAATTGACTCTCCTTGCAGCCGCGGCCTGCCTCTTATTCGCCGCCGGCGCCCGGCTTACGGCTCAAACCACCGCCGAGGACCTGTTTCAGGAGGCCGAGCGGAGATTGGCCGCCGAAGATTACTCCTTAGCCCTCAATCTCTACAGGAGGATCGAGGATCAACATCCCACCAGCCGGTTTGCCTTAGAGGCCCGGTACAAGAGGGGAATCGTCCTGTATAAGACGGGCAGATACACCGAGGCGCTCGAGGTATTCGCTCCTTTGAGCCGCCGAAGGACCGGCGGACAGTTTGCCGAGCCTTCGGTTTTCTGGGCGGGAATGTGCTCCTATCAGCTGGGTGATTACGAGGAGGCGGCTTCCCGTTTCGCGGGATATTTGGCCGGAAGCCGTCAAAGGTACCGGGAAAAGGGACTCCTGTACCGGGGACTCGCTCTCGGTAGAAGCGGCGAGGTCGAAAGGGCCCTCGATATCCTCGGTCGGATCTATGATGAACCGCACAGAGCGGGAGACGAGACGGAGGGTTTTCTCTTCTACTGTTCGCTCCTCCTCCAGGAGGAGATGCACCGGGAACTCTTGGATGTTGTCCGCACGGGAGAGCCCGCTATCGAGAACGAGAGTACCCGGCGGCAGCTTACCCTGTTCGAAGCGGAGGCCTTGTGGGGCCTCGGCCGCCGGGACCGGGCGGAGAAGCTGTATCGGGGACTTCTGGATGCGGATACCGCCATCGCAGCCGCCGCGGTACAGCGCCTCTTTGTCTACTATCTCGAGGCGGAAATGAATGAGCGGCTCGAAGATCTTGTCGTAACCGCGGAAACCCGCCTTTCCGACAAGCCGGAGGTCCTCGCAAAGCTGTGGACCCGTTTGGGAATCCGGTATTTTAACGAGGGTCAGTACGATCTCGCTTCCTCCTACTTCCTCCGAGCCTGGCTTACCAGAGAGGAAAGTGAGACGCCCGAGGCGGTCCCCGTCTATCTCGCCGAGATATACCTCGAGCAAGACAAGGCGTCCCGGGCCGAAGAAGTCTTGACTGCCTTTATCAGGGAAAATCCCGGCCGGTCGGAGCAAAGCCTTATCAAGCTCGGGCAAGTCTATATCGCCGAAGAGCGGTGGCGGGACGCGGAATCCCGTTTTCTCGAGGTTCTGGAAGGGGATCTCACCCCCGGCGTGGAAGGGGAAATGAGATATCAGCTCGCGTATGTCAGGTGGAAGCTTGGGGATTTAGATGACGCCCTGGAGACTCTCGAGAAAATCCTGGAAACAACCGTCTCCGAACAGCTCGCCGCCAAGGCTTTGAGACTGCGCTCGATGGTTCTCTACGGCCGGGAGATGTACACCGAAGCGGAGGACACCCTCGAGGATTACCTCGATTTTCGTCCCGGCGATGTCGAGGCGACCCTCGATTTGATGAAGATCTACTTTATCAAGGGAGATTACAGGAAAGTCATCGACGGGGTCCAGACCCTCTACGAAGGCTTCCCGGATCTTGAGGAGACAAATCCGAAACAGGAGCTTCTGGCGCGGTACCTCCTCGGTATCGCTAGTATCCCCGGCCGGGAATATACCCGGGCGATAGATATTCTGGAGGGTATCGATGAAAATGCGGCGAAGGAGATTCCCGAGATTTTTCCTTCGGTTCTCTTCTACCGGGGATGGGCTTACTACAGGCTCGGACGCTACGATGCGGCCCTCGGCTACTTCGAGAGACTCATAACCGAATATTCCGATCATGAGCTCGCCGGTCGAAGCGTATACTTCGCCGGATGGTGCGATTACACGCTGCAAAGATACGGTTCCGCCGCCGAACGATTCAGATGGTTTTTTCGGGATACCGCATCCCGGGACCTGAGGGAAAAGGGAATATTTATGCTCGGCAAGAGCCTGTACAACGATCTCGCTTTCGAGGAAGCCGCCCTGGTTTTCCAGAAGCTCTTCATCGATTTTCCCGATTCCCCGTTGACCGACGACGCCCTCTTCGAGTATGCGGACAGCCTGCTCCGGCTCGGGGACGTCGAGGAGAGTCTCAACTCGTATGAGCGGCTCTACAGGTCCTACCCTAATTCGAGCCTCGCCGAGGAAGCCATGTACCGAAGGGGAGAAATCCTCTACAGCGAAGACCGGTACATTCCCGCCCGGGACGCCTTCTACGAATACAGGACAAGCTTCCCCGGCGGCGATCTTGCCGATGCCGCCCTCTACTGGGGAGGAATGGCATATTCTCGGACGGATGAACCCTACGGTGCTCTCCTGCTGTGGGAGAGGCTTATCGAGTCTTTCCCCGGCAGCACCTTCAGGCCCGACGCCATCGCGGAGAGCGCCGCCCTCTACGGGCGTACCGGTGATTACCGGAAGGCGATGGATCTGTATAATCTCCTCCTGGCTGCCTATCCCGCCGAGGCGGAATCGGTAGGGGCGGGGCGGGAGCTGAACGAGCTCGAGCACCTTTTAAGCGGTAAGACCGAACGGGAGGCGGAGCTCGCCGCGATCGTCGGAACCGAAGGGGGTGCGGAAACCGGGAGAGGCAGAGAGGCCATGCTGGAGCTGAGCCGCATCTACATCTACAAGGATAGGTCCCGCGCCGAAGTAAGGCGGGCCGTGGATATGCTCGAGAGGGTCCTCGACAAGAGGGCGGAGGATCCCCGGGCGGCGGCGGAGGCCCGGTTCCTCATGGGAGAGTATTATTTTAGACAGGGCGATCTCGCGGCGGCGGGAAGATCCTTCCTCCAAGCCGCAACCATCTATCCGAGGGACCGGGATCTCCTGGCCGAATCGATCTATCGGGCGGCCGAGATGACCCTCCTCGCGGGCAACCTGGGCGAAGCCCGCACCCTCGTAGAGAGGCTCGAAACCAACTTCCCCGAAAGCCAATGGGCCGTGGAGGGGCGAATGCTCCTCGACGAGGGGGTGCGCCGATGAAACTCAAGACAATTTTTTTCTTCGGCCTTTTAGCCTTTATTACCTATCTGCCCGTTTGGGGGCAGGAGCTTGCCCCGGACAAAGCGGATATCGTCCTTCCTCCCATGGTCTTAGAGCTTGAGGACCTCCACACCGAGCAAATCATAGCCGATATTCCCGAATTGACCGCGCGGCTCGAACCGGAAATCTCGGTCCCACTCCCGGAGCCCCCTGGGTTGGACGTTCCGGTTCAGATGATTACCCCCGGAATCGATGGGGAAGCCGCCGCGGATGCGGGGGAGTTCGCCCGAAGCGGCTCGTTTTTCTCTAAGGGGACCATCGGTATCGGATCGATGAACCAGATGTTCGGAGAGATTACTCTCTACAAGCTGGGGCTCGAGCCCCATTTCAGCCTCCACTTCCTCCACAACCGGTTAGACGGTTTCGGGCTCCGTACCCCCGGAACCGAGTACTACCGGCAGCTCGACCGGGTCGACGGGGATTTTTCCTGGGTGGAAAAACGGATGGAAGTCGACGCCGCGGCCGAGTTTGCCGATCAGGCCGAGGGACTTCAAGATTTCGGGCCCTATTCCGAAGTCAGGCGAAGATTCTTGAGCGCCGAAGCCTCGTATGCCTATACCGGTTTCGAGCTTTTCGATCTTCGCGCCTCTTTAGGCGCGGGGTGGTTCCACGAAACCCTCGCCGGAACCTCGCCGCTGAACACCGATGAGCTCTATCTCAATCCGGCGATCGGGGCGGGGGTGTCTCTCGGGCCGGTTCTCCTCTCCCTGGACGCGGGGTACGAGTTCAGGCGCAACTATACAGTACCCTCTCCCCTCCATGGGATCAGGGCCGATTGGCGGGTAAGCGCCGAAATCGGAGGTATAGCCGAGATCATCGGAACCGTGGGGATCGATTGGAACACCGCGCCGGGCACTCTTATCGGTATTCCCTTTTCCCTCGAGGTCAAGGTCGATGCCACCGAGAGCCTCTCAATCCGGGGCTTCGGCGGATATGCCGTGGAGAACCAACGGTACTACGATATTGGAGGTGAGGAGCGATACGTTCAGATGAACGGATCGATTCCCTACCCCCGGAGCCTGAGGTGGTACGCAGGCGGGGGGCTCGCCTGGGACATAACTTCTAGGAGCACCCTGACGGGTGGGGCGGAGTTTACCCGGTACCTCAGTACATACGAGCCTTCGGCCGCCCCGGTAGGGGGTACGGGACTCTACTCTGTGAGCGCGGAAGAGTACTCGGCCCTGGATATCAGGGCGGGACTCAGACTGACGCCCGCGGAAATTCTTACCCTCGATTTCGGCTGGGACGGTTCGCTCTTAGGCGTTCCCCGGTACGAACCGGCCCATGAGTTGAAATTCGGTCTTCTTCTCGACAGTACCGACGGGAGATGGGGAGGGAACGTAAGCGCCGTCTTTCCTCTAACAACAGTCTTCGAGGTGCCGCTCATAGGCGCTTCGGGTTATTTTTCACCCTCCACCGGTGTGGAGTTCTCCCTGGAGTTCCTGGATGTGTTGTCCCCCCTCGTCGGCGGGGGCAGAATCGAGATGGGCCGTTTCGAGGCCCCGGGATTCCATGTAATCTTCAAGACGAGTATTTCTCTGTAAAGGAGCTAAGCTATGCTGGAAATGATACAGAAGGGCGGAGTCATCATGATATTGATCATCTTCCTCGCCCTGGTAGCCGCGATCATAATTATCGAACGGCTGCTCTATTTTCGAAAGATCAGGACCGACGAGGAAACCCTCATCAACCGCCTCAAATCGACCCTCGAGAAGGGGCACTACGACGAGGCGATGAATATCTGCGAAAATAATCCCACCCCTATCTCCAAACTAATGAAGGTGGGGATCGAGCATCGTCATAGCGACGAGGGGACCATCAAGGAGATGATCATGGACGCGGCCAACCTGGAGGTGCCTAAGCTGGAACGGTTCCTCAGCCCTCTCGGTACCATCGCCCATATCGCCCCCCTCCTGGGACTTTTAGGGACTGTAACCGGAAATATCCAGGCTTTTGGGGTTTTGGGTGAGTTCGGAAGCGTCGGCGATCCGGGAGTGCTCGCCAAGGGGATTTCCGAGGCCCTTCTCACCACCGCCGCGGGAATCATCGTGTCGATTCCCGCGATCATCTTCTACAACTCCCTGGTGAGTAAGGTCAACCATATTATAATCCGGCTCGAGAACCGGGCCAACGAGCTGGTGGTCCTCCTCTCGGGAGGGGGCGGGAAATGAAGTTCAAGCAGCGGCTTACGCCGATCTCCCGGGTCGACCTGATCCCCTTGATCGACGTAGTCTTTCAGCTGGTGGTCTTCTTCATGGTCACCAGTACCTTCCTGCTGACCCCGGGGATCGGGCTGGTTCTTCCGGAATCGGAGACCGCGGAACCGGTGGTAATGGGAAAACTCGTGGTCACCGTCTCCTCCCGTGACGAGATCTACATCAACCAGGATAGGTACACCCTTCAGAGCTTCGGCGAGGCATTGCAGGAGATGCCTGAGGGGGAACGGGAGGATATCAGCACAGTTATCCTGGAGGGAGATACCGGGGTCCCCTACGGGCTCCTCGTCGCGGTCCTCGACGAACTGAGGATGGCCGGTTTTCGCGGCATTAACCTGCGTACCCGGGAAGAGGAATAGAGTGGGGAATTTCGACCGAAAGGACAGGGAACGCCTCATCCTGAGCACCGCCTTAGCTCTCGCCTTCATGGCCGCCGTCTTCGCAATCTTCGGCGCGCTGGATCTTTTTTATATCGAAATACCCGAGTACTCCGGACCGATCTACGTATCCCTCGGCGAGGCCGAAGAGGAGAGGGACCAAGAACCCGCCGCCGAAGAAGCGCCGGCGGAGCGGGCCCAACCCGAAACCCGG
>CAZXMO010000077.1:12334-13610 GCA_964641125.1 uncultured Spirochaetales bacterium | reverse complement strand
AATAACAAACTGATTTTATTTGAAAATCGTCCCCACGATCGGGGGCACTCTCAAAAACTTACTAGGCTGTATCCAATTCGGTAAGGAAACATTTGAATTTATCGATATCTTTTTTAAGCGGTTCGTGCAGCCTAAGGCATTTTTCTACGACTTCATCAAGACGTTCCCAATCATACGCAAGACTAAAATAATACCTTTTAAAATGCCTGAACCTGAGGAGTTCATAGAGATCATTGAAAACATCGTCGGAAACGGCCCTGGGGCGGACTTTACGTATGGTTAACGTCATTTTTTCCAACAAGTCCTTATGCCATCTGTCGCTTGAAAGCTGATTTTCGAAATACTGGGAAATTCTCAAAAACATCGTCTCCGCGCAGGTGTAGTAGCTTTCGATAATAGATCCGATCATGGCCGCTGAACGTTTTGTCCTGCCTAAAAGCTTCAGATCATGCTCGAGTGCCGCCTTAAGCTCACCGAATAAATCATCGAGCACCAGGGTCTGTTTTTCAATATACGCGGTAAGGACCGCGGCCGTCCTATCAGCGTTCATAGACGAGTCTTCCCCGTTCCCGAATGTCCTCCGCGTAGACAGGGTGGATACGTTCCAGTTCTACCAAATCAACGGAAAACTCAGTCATCTCTTCCGCCTCGCTTTGCGCGTGAAGCCCTTCGAGGGGGCCTGATAACCCTTCTACCGCAATATCGATGTCGGAATGCTCGGTAAACAGATCAGTGTTCTCCAAAGATCCCCACACATAAATCTTAAGCGGCTTGTATCTCACAATAAGCATTTCGATGATTTTCCGCCGATCCTCGAGGGCCCGAGCGAGAAGGGATCGAACCTCCCGCCTCCGCTTTTCCCTCCTGCGTTTGAGATTCTCCTTTGCATCGGCGACATCGAAACCGTCCATACCTCGAGTATAACGAAAAAATGTATCGGTTAACAGCGCAAAAAAGCCCCGGTACCGGGCGCTTGGAAGCGCTCCGGCGGACCGGGGCCGTTGGGCCGAACGCGACGGGATTTTTAGCCGACTTCCCGCTGCAGGTCCTTGACTTTGTCGGTCTTTTCCCAGGAAAAATCGTCCCTGCCGAAGTGACCGTACGTGGCAGTCTTCTGATAAACCGGACGCTTTAAGTCGAGGGTCTTGATGATTCCCGCGGGACTTAAGTCGAATACCTTCTGTACCGCGTCTTCGATCTTCTTCTCGTCGGCCTGAGCGGTCCCGAAGGTATCCACCATAACGCTGACCGGAAAAGGCACGCCTATCGCGTAGGC
>CAZXMO010000077.1:8131-12234 GCA_964641125.1 uncultured Spirochaetales bacterium | reverse complement strand
TCGTCTAAGAGTCCCGTCGGCTCTAACACCGGTTTGATTATCTTGGCAATTATCTGCTTCTTGAGCTCTTCGTAGGTAATGTCCTCGTCGTGCTGATGGCTGATGACGACTGAATCGATCCTGGTCGGAGTGTGCCCGTCGTATTCGATGGTCACCTGGCTCTTGCTGTCGGGCCTGAGCCAGGTAAGGCCTCCGCTCTTCCGCTTTTCCGCCGCGAACAAGAGCAGCTGGTGGGCGTAGTGAATGGGGGCGGGCATCAGCTCGGGGGTCTCCTTGCAGGCGTAGCCGAACATCATTCCCTGGTCGCCGGCCCCCTGCTGGCCCTGAAAGAGGCCGGTACCGGAAACTCCCTGGGAAATGTCGGGACTCTGACTGTGGATGGTGCTTATCACCGCCATGCTCTCGTAATCGAGACCGTATTCGGGGCGGTCGTAGCCTATTTTCTTGGCCACTCCCCTCGCAACTTCCTGGAAGTCGACGTAGGTTTCGGTGGTAATCTCGCCGCCTATAAGAATCATTCCGGTGGTGGTAAACGTCTCGCAGGCGACCCGTGAGTTAGGATCATCGGTAAGACAGGCGTCTAAGACCGCGTCGGACACCTGGTCCGCAAGCTTGTCGGGATGTCCCTCGCTGACCGATTCGGATGTAAAAAGGTATTTTCTCTGTTCCATTGCTGTACTCCTGTAGTATTTCGTCCGGTCTAGTACCGGTAGTGTTCGGGCTTATAGGGCCCTTCTAGGGGAACGCCGAGGTAGTCGGCCTGTTCCTCTGTCAGTTTCGTCAGCTTGACGCCGATCTTTTCCAGATGTAGCCGGGCCACTTCCTCGTCGAGGACCTTAGGAAGCCGGTACACGGCAATATCATAATCGTTCTTGTGTTCCCACAGATCAATCTGAGCCAAGGTCTGGTTGGAAAAGCTGTTGGACATGACGAAGCTCGGATGTCCGGTGGCGCAGCCTAAGTTAACCAGCCTCCCTTCGGCAAGCAGAAAAATGACGTTTCCCTCGGGGAAGACATATTTGTCTACCTGAGGTTTGATGTTGATCTTCTCGATTCCGGGGTAGTTATTGAGCTTGTCCACCTGGATCTCGTTGTCGAAGTGGCCTATGTTGCAGACGATAGCCTGGTCTTTCATCTTTGCCATATGCTCGACGGTAATGACGTCCTTGTTCCCGGTGGTGGTGACGTAGATGTCCCCGGTACCGAGGGTCTCTTCGATAGGCTTTACCTCGTACCCCTCCATAGAGGCCTGAAGGGCGCAGATGGGGTCGATTTCGGTAACAACAACCCGAGCTCCCATGCCGCGGAGACTCTGTGCGGATCCCTTGCCGACGTCGCCGTACCCGCAGACGACCGCGACTTTACCCGCGGTCATCACGTCGGTGGCCCGCTTGATGCCGTCGACTAGGCTCTCCCTGCAGCCGTAGAGGTTGTCGAACTTGCTCTTCGTGACGCTGTCGTTGACGTTGATGGCGGGGACTAAGAGGGTACCCTGTTTTTTCCGCTGATAGAGACGGTGCACCCCGGTGGTGGTCTCTTCGCTGACACCTTTCCATTCGGCGGCTACCTTCCCCCAGTGCTCCGGCTTTTCCTTGTTGATCTCCAAGAGGAGCTTCTTGATCACACTCTCCTCCCGGTTGTCGGTGGGCTTCTTCGCCCAGTCGTCGCCGTTTTCGAGCTCGTACCCCTTGTGGACCAGAAGAGTGGCGTCGCCGCCGTCGTCGACGATCAGGTTCGGTCCCTTTCCGCCGGGAAAGCTCAACGCGTCGTAGGTGCACTCCCAGTACTCTTCCAGGGTCTCTCCCTTCCAGGCGAAGACGGGAACCCCCTTGGGATTCTCCGTGGTTCCGCCGGTTTCGGGCCTGCCGACCACGACCGCCGACGCGGCATGGTCCTGGGTAGAGAATATGTTACAGCTCGCCCACCGTACGTCGGCCCCCAGCTCGGCTAAGGTCTCGATCAATACCGCGGTCTGAATAGTCATGTGGAGCGATCCGGTTACCCGGGCGCCTTTCAGGGGCTTGTCCTTTCCGTATTTTTCACGGATAGCCATCAGGCCGGGCATTTCTTTTTCCGCGATTTCAATCTCTTTCCGGCCCCATTCGGCAAGAGATATGTCTTTGATTCTATAATCCATAGTAACTCCTTGTAATTTTAATCAAAATTAACTTTTTGCTCAGGGCCATTATTGACAATACGGCCCGCTCGTTCTATTCTCTTTTCAAGGTAATCCCTGCTAAAATGCTCTATACTGGAAAGCTATGAACACGTTTATTCTGCTCGGTGTTTCCACAGCCGCAGCTTTTTTGTGCAACCTCCTCGTAACGCCGATACTGCTGAAGCTCTCCCATACCCATAAATGGTACGATGAAATAAACCACCGAAAGATCCATACCGGTGATATGCCGCGTATCGGCGGCGTCGGAATTACCGTAAGCTTTTTCTTCGGTATCCTTCTGTTCTTTCTCCTCGTCCGGCTGTTCGGAACCGGCCGGACCGTACCGCTGCAGCGGGGTCTGTCTTACTGGCCGGTTTTTACCGGAATATTCTTAGTCCACCTCATGGGCTTAATCGACGATTTCATCAACATCCGCCCGTGGCAGAAACTCTTAGTCCAGCTCGGCTCCGCCGTGATTATCGTAGTCTTCGGTTTCTACTACCGTATAATCTCGCTTCCCGGCCTGAACATTTCCTTTTCTCTCGGCCTATCCGGCGGCGTCCTTACCGTCCTGTGGATAGTCGGCATGGGCAATGCCGTCAACCTTTTAGACGGTCTCGACGGTCTCGCGGGAGGGGTTTCGGCCATCGCCGCGCTCTTCATCAGCGTCATCTCGATCCGGCTCGGAAGCCCGGTTACCGCCGCCTTCGCACTGGTGCTCTTCGCATCGGCGATAGGTTTTCTCGTCTTCAACTTTCCGCCCGCGAAGATCTTTATGGGCGACAGCGGCAGCTACTTCCTCGGCTACACAATTGCCGTTCTGCCCCTTACCGCGGCCGGCGCGGCCTACCCCGCGGGTTCCGCCGTTCTTCCCGAAGGGGTAATCGCCTCCCTCGGCCTTACGATGCCTCCCGCGGCGGTCTTGAGGCAGGTAACCGTGCTCCTTACGGTCACGATTACCCTGACCGCGATTCCCGTTCTCGACACGGTCGCGGCGATACTCAGGCGGCTGCGCAAACGCAAACCCGTCCATTCCGCCGACCGGAATCATCTGCACCACAAGCTCCTCGACTTCAGCTGCTCGAACCGGACGATCTTAGCCATTGTTTACGGCATAAGCACCTTGTACGGTGCCGTCTGCGTAATCGCATCAGGCCCTTCCCGGCCGAAGTTGCTGCTTCTCATGCCCGGCCTGTGGGCGCTGACCGTAATCGGCTTCATCGTTCTCGACCGGTTCTACCGACGTCATCCCTCCAGCGGGGGTTGATCAGATCATCTGCAGGCCGTCCGGCCGGTACACCGCGAGCTTTACGTCGTGGCTCAGCAGGACCAGCCTGTTCTGAATGGCCTGCCACACGATAAGCCGGGTAAAAACGGTGTCCGCCGCATGGCGTTCAGGCAGGCGGTAGGAGGTTACCACGTCCTCCGGCGAACACGGGAGGATCTGAAAACCCGCGTCCATCGCGGCGGTAAAGACCTCTTCCGGGCTTACCTCACGGAAGGCTAATGTCCCGGCCCTGACCGCTTCCGCGACCTCCCAGAAGCTCGCCATGGCCGTATACTTGACCAGCGCGGAATCTTCTAAGATCCGGATTATTTCCTCGCTTATCCGCGAGGGTTCAAAGAGCGTACGCAGCAGAACGTCGGTATCAACTAAATATCTCATACCCGCCGCGCGCCTCGAGCAACCCCAGCCGTATCTGGTTCTGCTGCTTGTACTTGCTGTAGGGCACGACAACGGCGATACGGTCCTTCCGCTTTCCATAGGAGATGGCGATTTCCTCGCCGTCCTGGACGTCGCTTATGACCTGGGAGAACCGTGCTTTGAATTCGCCGACCGGCAGGGTTTTCATGCCCTAACAATACACATTTCCGGTTTTTTTGTCAAGTTGTCAAGAAAATGAGAAGAAGCGTGGGGATACGCCTCTGCGGGCCGGCGGGGTAC
>CAZXMO010000077.1:3455-8031 GCA_964641125.1 uncultured Spirochaetales bacterium | reverse complement strand
ACTTATGCAGAAGTTATCCACAAGTAATACACTCGCCGAGAAAAAGATTATCCTAACGGTATTCTAATAGAGGAGGGAATTCCTGCTGGAATTTGATCCGATGGTACCGTAAATCTCCCGGGAACACAAGGAATAGAGGGGTTTTTTTAAGAAATTATTTGCGTTTTTGAAGCGGCGGCGTAAACATCCGTATAGGTATCCTGCCGGCGGAGAGTTATCCACAATCTATCAACACCTGGGTAAACCTAGGGATACAGGGTATCGGCCATACCATGCGGGTTACGCCATAAAAACAGGCACCCCCGCCTCTAAACACGTATTCTTAAATTCCCGGTCCTTCGTGGCAAGGGGCAGAGATCTCTCGAGGGCGATCTGAAGATAAGCGGCATCGTAAGAAGTTAATCCGTAGAGTTTCGATAGGAAGGGAGTCTATAAGGTCGATAAAGTGATTGCGCTCACTTCGTGTTATGCGTTTTCGTCTCGAAGGCCCCATAGCTTTTCACAATAAAATAGTTCACAACTAGTTTAAACAATAATCAAGGCAAATCAGTAGAGTCTTCGGGCCGCTGTAGCTCCCCTTCCCCCGCCCATGCTATCCTGTCTCCGGAGGACAATATGCCTAAAGATCCCGAAGCACTTCGTTATTTCCTGAAAGACCTTATCCGGAAGGAGATCGATTTTTCCCGTACCGACCAGCACCGGGGGGTACGGCCCCCCCTAACGGAAAAGCCCGCGCCCAATGATGCGGTTAAAATCGAACTTCCCGCTCCGGGGGAATGGACGGGAATAGAACCTGTCCCTGTCGAGGAGGCAATCGCCCGCCGGGTCTCGCACCGGAAATATACCGATGAAGCCCTTACCCTCGACGAGCTCGCCTTTCTCCTGTGGGCGACCCAGGGGGTGCGGGGCAGGGCAAGCCGGATACACGCCTTACGAACCGTCCCGTCGGCGGGGTGCCGGCACTCCTTCGAGACCTATCTTGCGGTGTTCCGGGTAAACAGCCTCGAACCGGGACTCTACCGGTATCTGCCGCTGAGCCACGAGCTGTACCGTACCGATTCTCCCGCGGAAGACCTCGAGACCCGCACAGCCGCCGCGGTCCTCGGGCAGAGCTTTGCGGGACAGGGGGCGGTCACCTTTTTCTGGACGACAGTTCCCTATCGGATGGAATGGCGCTATGCCGCCGCTGCTCACAAGGTGATCGCCGTAGACGCGGGCCACGTGTGCCAGAACCTCTACCTCGCCTGCGAGGCAATCGGTGGGGGGACATGCGCTATAGCCGCCTACGATCAGGACCTCTGTGACGGGCTCCTCGGTGTCGACGGCCGGGACGAGTTTACCGTGTACTTAGCGCCCGTGGGAAAGGTGGGCTGATTGACAAAGCGGCCGGGGATTGGAATGAATCGCTTCCCGACCGCTGAGAAGTTCCTACCGGTTGCCCCGGTCCGCGCCGCGGTAGTAGATGCGGACCTGCTTGTAGAGGCCTTCGCCCTCGCTCTTGGTGTCTACATCCTTAAAATCGTTTAACGCGGTATGAATCAGACGACGCTCGAAAGGGTTCATCGGCTCGAGGAGCCGCGATCCCCGGCTCTTACTGACCTGCTCGGCTGTTTTCCGGGCGAGCCTCTGAAGGGAATCCTCTCTTCGGCCGCGGTATCCTTCGGTATCGAGGATAACCCTCCGGGAGTAATCGATCTTTCCCGCGAAAACGTTGGCGAGAAGCTGAAGGGCGTCTAGGTTCTTTCCCTTCTTTCCGATCAGGATGTTCGAGTGTTGGGAAATTATCTCGACCTGGAGTTTTGAATCCTCCCGGTCGGTGATGCGCGCCTCGCAGGGAAAGCCCATCTTTCCCGCCGCCGTCCGGACAAACTCGAGAATTTCCCCTTCCGATTCGGTTTCCTCTATCTTTTTGCTCGGTTTTTTCGGCGCCGCCGATTCACGGCTGGCGCCGCCTTCGACGCTTTCCCGCCGGGGGCCCTGCATCTCCTCTAAATCCTCGTCTGAGACATGGACCCGGATCTTGACCGATCCCTTCTTGAAGATGATCCCCTTTTTCGAGGTCTCGACGATTTCCACGTCGAATTCTTCCCGGTCGATACCGAGCTCGTCTATGGCCCTGTCTATGGCCTCTTTTTCAGTCTTTCCTTCGAATTCTTTTAACATATATTCCTACCTTATTCCGTTTTGCGATGCCGTATCTTCTTGATGACGTACTGCTGCACGACGGTCAGGAGGTTCGTTATCGTCCAGTACAGGATCAGCCCCGAGGGCGCGTCGTAGAGAATAAAGAAGAAGACTATAGGCATCGCATAGGTCATGAGCTTCATGTTCCCCTGAGAGCCTTGACTCGGCGACTGCATAAGCTTACTCGAAATAAGCTGAGTTCCGACGAACAGTATCGGCAGAAGCCGTATGTCGCTCCCTATGACGGGAAGACTCGTGGGAGCGAAGTTGAGAATCGATTCAGGAGAGGACAGGTCGTTGATCCATCCCGGAATGAACGTGGCCCCCCTCAGGGCGAAATGCCGGTTCAACAGCCCGTAGAGGGCGATAAAGATGGGCATCTGGAGCAGGAGAGGCAGACAGCCGCCTAAGGGGCTTACCCCCTCACGCTTGTACAGGGCGCTCATCTCCTGGTTCATCTTTTGGGGATTGTCCTTGTACTTCTCTTTTATCTCCTGAATCTTCGGATTCAGGTCCTGCATCTTCGATGTCGATTCGTAACTCTTCTTGGTTATCGGATACAGGACGATCTTGATGACGATGGTCAGGAGGATTATGGCCACCCCGTAGTTGGGGACGAGGCGGTAGAAGAAAGTCAGAATCCACCTCAAGATGCTTTCGAGCCAGCCCAAGATGCGGCTCCGGTCTATGGCCTCCTCTAAATCGAGACCCTGGGTCCCGAAACCATTTTCCCGGGGATCGTCGTAGCGGGCCATCGGTTTCGCGAGATTGGGGCCCATGTAGAACTTGAAGGTATCCACATTGGCCGAGCTCTTGATGGGAGGCCGGGCCAGGTACATCTGAGTGCCTACGGGGATTCCCTCCACCGGGCCCTGGTAGAAGGACACGGTGTAGTTCGCCGAATCGGGTACCGCGAGGACCGAAAAGTATTTTCCGGATATTCCCTGCCAGAGTGAGCGCCGATCGATGTATCCGACACCGTCCCGTCCGAGGCGGAGATTCTGTTTCTTACCGTCGGCGTAGTAGATGGTTTTCCTGTAGGCCCGTCGACCGTCGAGCTCCTGAAAAGCAGGACCCAGCTGAGGTCCGAAGCTTAGAGTGTAGGAGGTGTTGTTAACGTCGAGGTTGGGGTACTCGTTGACCGAGTTCTCGATCTCCACGTGGAGCTCGAAGAGATACTCCCCCGGCTTGAAGACGTACCGCTTCGTGAGGGTAAAGACCTCCCCTTCACCCCCGCCCTCGGCGGGAGCGCGGAAATCCCGGGTAAATTCGTACGTGTCGTTTCCTATCTTCCGGTATGTGAAGAGGGTCTCCACCGGCTCGTAGGTGGGATCGCCGAAGTGGATATTGAAGGCGCTCTGTTCCTCGGTTCCCCGATAAATAAGGTCCACGAGACCACCCTCTTTTTCCCGGTGCTCCTTGAGCTTGAGACTGTGGACGGTTCCGCCTCTTGTCGAAAAGACGATCTCGAACAGATCGGTTTCCTCCTCGATCAGCTCTTCCCGTCCGGCCTCCGGTCCATCGCCGACCGGCTCGACATTGTCGACACGATAGGAAAGGGAGGTCCCCACGGAGGTTCCGGCTTCAGCGGTTTCCGCCGCCTGTTCCAGCTGCTCTTCCGTAGTCTGCGGCCCCGGGGCCTGATCACCATCCTCTTCCTGCACGGTCCGGGGGGCGACGCCCGCCTCCTCCGCGCGGCGCTGTTGTACGGCGTTCTGGATAAAGAAGCCGACGGTGATGATGATAACGGAGACGACGACTGCAATAATTGTTTTCTTGTCCATTTAATTCTCCTGCAAGAAAGGAACGGTTTTATGGTGAGTTTTTGAACAGCTTCGCTTTATCGAACAAACGGAAGAGTTGTCTTTTCCTGTCCGCGTAGGAATAGTTTCCGGGCCGCCCTAGGACAACCAAATCGTATCCGACGGCAAGGTCTTCCTTGGCGTGCCGGTAGATTTCCCTTATCCGCCGCTTGGTCCTATTCCGTTCGACCGAATTGCCGAATTTTCGAGAGAGGGTAATGCCGATTCTGTTATGGTCGAGTCCGTTCGAAATAGAGTAGAGATTCGCGCCTTCGACGGAGTATTTTTTACTATCGGAAAAAACCTTCCTGAACTCACTGTTTTTTTTGAGCCGTTCCCGCTTAGTAAGGTTTTTTCTCATTCGACACGGACAGCTTGCTTCTACCTTTTTTTCTTCTGCGTGCCAGTACCTGCTTTCCGCCTCTGGTCTTCATCCGTGCGCGGAATCCAAATTTTCTGTTTCTCTTAGTCCTGCTTGGCTGATAGGTACGTTTCATAGATATATTCTCCTTATGGAATTACTTGCTATTTAGGGTTCTCCAGTATACTTTTTACACCGTTCGGGTGTCAATCCGTTTGCCGCCCTGTTT
>CAZXMO010000077.1:0-3355 GCA_964641125.1 uncultured Spirochaetales bacterium | reverse complement strand
GTTTGCCGCCCTGTTTACCGGTCCTTGCCGGTAAGATACATCTTGAAGCCCCGGATCCCTAAATCGGGGTACCGGTCCCGGATGATCTTCAAAAAATACCGCTGTTTCATCTGAAACTGCTGCATCCATCCGGGATGATCGGTTTCTACGACGATCCGGTCCCGTTCGATATCCTTTATTTTGACGTGATCGGCCAGATCGTTACCGACAATGTCGTCCCACTTACGGAAAATCCCCTGATATTTTCCCATCTCATCGGTACTCAGATTGTCGAAGAGCTCTTTCAAAACATCGCCGATCTGTTTCATAGCTTCGCCTCCTCGGTATATCGCCCCGCTTCCACCGAAAAAACTCGAGCATCCCCCTCTAAGCCGAGCCTGCGGTACTTCTCCTTGGATAGAAAGGTAAAAAAGGCCTGCTCATAGGCGGGCAGCGCCGCGATAAAGGACTCGGTCTTCGCCTCGTCGAGCTCGAGGAGAACATCGTCGAGGAGCAAAACCGGTTTTCGTCCGCTCTTTGCCTCGAAATAATTGGCCTGAGCTACCCGAAGTATAAGAGACATGAGTCTCAACTGTCCCGTGGAGGCGGTCGCGGAAAAGTCCCTCCCCTCGTAGAGATAGACGATTCGGTCCCGGTGAGGACCGGAGGTGGTAAATCCCGCTTCCCGGTCGCTTTCGCTCTTCTCATCGAGGGCGTTCCGGGCGCCTTCGGGCGTTTCGGCCCCCCGCCACGAAGGCTTATACACCATTCGGGCCTCTCCGGGAAGCCGGGAAATGCGTTTGAAAAGCTCGGTGAAGGTGCGGCCGAAGTCCTCAACCGTTTCGCCCCGGCGGTACTGTATCTCCATCCCCGTTTCGGCTAGCTGTTCGTCATAGACCTCGATATCACCGATGCGCCCCTCTTTAAGGAGGGTGTTCCTCATTTTGACGATCTTCCTGTAGCGGCGCAGGATATCTATGTAGAGGGGATTGAAAAGACTCATCACCTGGTTGAGGAATTTCCGTTTTTCTTCAGGGGGTCCGTTGATAAATCCGATATCGTCGTGGGAAAAAACGATACAGGGGACGTTCTTGACCAAATCCTTTCTATCACGAATCTCCTTTTCGTCGACGGCGACCTTCTTCTTGCCCTCCACGATGCCGACGGAAATATCCAGATCGACTCCGTCGTCCCGGATATATTTTCCGGAAACCCGAAAGGCGTTACACCCGTGCCGGATAAAGAGCGGCTCCCGGGATGTCCGGAAAGAGGATCCGAAGCACAAAAGGTAAACTGCTTCCAGGAAATTGGTCTTTCCCTGTCCGTTCTCCCCGACGAAGAGGATGTTTTTAGCGCCTAGGGGAATGTCCGCGTCTTGGAGGTTTCGAAACTGATAGGTGGATAATTTCTCAAACCCCATCAATCGATCTGCATGGGCATCACGATATGGAGATAGTCCTTATTCGGATCGCTGACTACGGTAATGGCCTTAGTCGGTTCAGTAAACTGAATCGAAATGGAATCCTCGTCGATGACTTTCAAGGGTTCTTCGAGATATACGTAATTGAGGGCGATATTCGTCTCGGGCCCTGAAAATTCGCAGGCCACCTCTTCCTTGGCCACGCCGATATCGCTCTCTTCGGATTTAAGCATCAGCACATCGCCGTTGACCGAAAGGTATATCCGTCTCGATTTCTGCTCTACTAAAAGAGAGACCCTCTTCAAGGCCTCCATAAAATCCTTCTTGTCGACCTTGATCGAATTTTCCTGGGTCTCGGGTATAACCCTCTGATAATTGGGAAACTGTCCCTCGATGAGGTTGGAGAAGATACTCTGACCCTCGAACCTGAAGAAGATGTACTTTTCCGAGACCGCAATATCGATATTACCTTCTCCGGAAATAAGTTTCCGCACGATACCGAGGACCTTCGGGGGAATGATGATCGGATCGAAATCGGGAACCTCGCTCTCGTAAGGTTTCTGGATAAAACTAAGCCTCCGCCCGTCGGTGGCGACCATGATAAGACCGTCTTCTTTCTTTTCGAGATAGACCCCGTTCATAAAGTACCGGGTTTCATCGTCGGAGACGGCAAAGATAGTCTGGCTTATCATCTCGATCAAATCCTTCTGAGCTAAGGAAAAGTACTTGTCCTCGGACACATTTTGCAGTTCAGGAAACTTTTCCGCGGTTATGCTCTTGAGCTGAAAGTCGATTTTCTTCCCGACGGGACGAATAATGAGGCGGGAATCCTGCTGTTCGAACTCGATCTCTCCATCGGGCAGGGCCCGGAGTATACCTAAAAACTTTTCGCAAAAGACGGTGGTGCTTCCCGGTTCCTGTGCCTGGACGGGAATCTTGGTCTCGAAACCGACCTTTAAGTCCGTGGCTTTGATATAGAGGGTATCGTTGGCAGCTTCGATCAAAACGTTGGACAGAATGCTTAGAACATTGCGGGAGGAAATGATATCCTGAGCGATGGCTATTTCACGAAGAATGGAGTTCTTATCACAGGTAAATTTCATTTCCCGGCTCCTCTTTATTAATAATAATTAAAATTTAGTAATAGTATTTGTAAGCACCGAGGATATGTGGAAAAGGGAAATAATTCTTTCTTCCGTAATCAATAACGGATGGGAAAACTCCCTTCCTTTTTCCACAAAACTCCAACAGTTTCAACAAGTATATACCATTTCCAGGGATTGTGCACAAGAAAGCAACAATCCATCAAGATTTTGTTCCGTACTCCTTTATTGATTTGATGAGATGCTGAATGGTCGGTTCGAGGGTCGGGTCGGTGCGCATCCGGTTTTCCACCCGCTGACAGGCGTGCATCACCGTGGTGTGGTCTCTGCCGCCGAACTCGAAGCCCACCTCGGTGGTAGAATATTCGGTCATCTCCCGGGTTATGAACATGGCTATCTGTCGGGGAAAGACGATGGCCTTGGTCCGTTTCCGGCCTCGAAGATCGTTGTGGGACAGGCCGAAGTAGTCGGCCACCACCCGCTGGATCATGTCCATCGTGATATTGCTGTGCCGGGGGCTCGAAAAGACGTCTCTGAGCTGCTGCTGAGCGACTTCCACGGTCACCTTCTTGTTGACAAGATCGGCGTAGGCTATGAGCTTGGTTATGGCCGCTTCCAAGTCCCTGACGTTGGTGGTGACGTTGTTGCAGATGAGCTCGATAACCTCGTCGGGGATATCTACCTTCTTCTCCACCACCTTCTTCTTGAGGATAGCGAATCGGGTTTCGAAATTGGGGGGCTGGAGGTCCACGTTGAGTCCCCGCTCGAAGCGGTTACGCAGACGGTCGGAGAGGTTCTTGAGCTCCGAGACGGGCCGGTCGCAGGTGAAGACGATCTGCTTGTTCGCCTCATA
>CAZXMO010000076.1:0-13681 GCA_964641125.1 uncultured Spirochaetales bacterium | reverse complement strand
TCTACCGGTTAGACTTTAAAGCTCAAGTTTAACCCTCCTTAGGCCCCTTGGCAAGAGGCGGTGCGGTATCGGGGGCGGCCCAATTACTCGAAAAAGAAGAGCTTTATACTGAAAGTATCGTCTCCCTCATCTATCAGCTGATAGATGTAGTACGAACCGTCGGCATCCTCCATCATGTTGAAGGTGACGCTGTATGTGTCATTTTCATTTGTAAAGCTTCCGGGGATGCTCAAATACCCCCCCTGATCGGTCGCCGTATCTGTTGTTAGGGTAAAACCTCCCGCGGGCTTATAAGCCGTTGAGAAGAGACGATGACTATCCCACCACGATACACTTTTGATTTCATCGTACTGTGTCGTCTGACCCTCCATGAAGTGAGTGTAGAGCTCCGAATAGTTTCCCGCGTTAAGGTCGGCCATGAAGAGATCGATCCGTCCCGTTGCCGAAACCGGACCACTCAAGAGGTCGCACGATATAAGGAGGGAACCAAACATTCCTAGGAGAAGTAAGCCACATAATATTATTCTTTTCATCTAATCGTCCTTATTCAGTTATGTATTAAATATCCGCTTCAACGAGCCAGGGTGAGACGCTTGAAGAATACCGTTCAATAAGCTCGTTGTAGAGATCCAGAAACCCCAGCACCTCGGTATCGCCGGGAGCTGTAATCAGCCTCATTTTCATATCGACGTAGCGAGGCGAGAGGAGATACCGTCTTAAAGATATAGCTCCCAAACTGTAATATCTGATGTTATTGATTGCGATAAAGGAGGCTTTTTCCACGGGGGCGACTTCATTCGTATAAAAATCTTTTGCCTCATCGTCCCGGCCAGCGTCCCGCATTTTTTTGAGATCTTCTCTGAGCCTGTCGAGCTCGGCCTTGTTAGCCCGGTACATTGGGACGATCTCATCGAGCTTCGCGATATGCTCTTCGAGTTCCACACCCAAGCGCCCCAGGGCCGCGACGGGGTCGGCCTGGAACTTCTCATACCTTTGGGCATTCCACTCGCTGTAGTCGATGCTCCCCCTCAGAAGAGGAAATTTCTCTCCCGGGGGGGAACCGGGGAGGACCTCGACGCCCTCGTCGGGATAGAGGCTGACCGATTCTCCCGAGGCGGTGACTTCCACCTCGCCGGAGGTGACCCCGATCAGGGTGCTTCCGTCGACCCCCGCGAAGACGGTAAACTCCGTACCCCGCACCCCGGCGACCACCGAAGGGGTGGCGATCCTCGGCTCGAGGCCGAGGAGGCGGTTGAACTTGAACTCGACAGAACCGAGAGCGCAGCGCATCACCTCCCGCTTTCCCGACTCCTCGGCGATCTCTTCTAAGGTGAATACCGTGTCCGGGGAGATCCGGATGATCGCCGCGTTGTTCTGTTTCTCGAGCTCGGCGAAGCTCGCCTCGCCGGTTATGACCGATTCCCCGGAGGTAACCGCATCCCCCTCCCAGGCCTCGGCCAGTCGCCCGGAGGTGTCCCTGATGTCCACCCACCCGTCGATATAGACCACGGTGGCCTCTTGAGCAGTGAGCGCGGCCCCGGCCGCGAGAATCGCTAAAACGATTAATAATCTTTTCATCGTACGTCCACCTTCATACCGGCTATCCGGGAATACCCCTCGGACTTGCCGTCGAGGAGAAGGGTAAGGAGAGCGTGGGGAGTATCGATTACCGCGATCCGCGCGTGATCGCTCACGTACTTGGAAAAGAAGAGCTCGACCTGCTTCGCATCGGAGAAGAGCGTATAGCTTTCAGGGCCGACGCCGGAGAGGCCCGCTACCGGCGGGTTCTCCCCGAAGAGGCCCGAAGCGGCTATCAGACGCCACATTTCGGCGACGTCCCGGCTCCTGACGAGAATCTCTCCGTCGAAGAGGAAGGGGATGTGTGATTGTTCGGTGAGTTTCCCGGTCTCCCCCGCGGCGGCTAACGCCGTTACCGCACGGACGTCCTCTTCGGTCTGGACCGGCGGGGCGGTGGCGCAGGAAAACGCCGCGATCAGTACGCAGGCGATCAGCGCGCAGGTAAGAATTGCGCGAATCGAGTATGATATCTTTCTCTGCATCGGTTGACTCCTCCGCGATATTTCCTATTCAGAGTATAGCCCGGTGAATTGATAATCTCAGATAATTCGATCCGCTTCAAGCCGTAAATCCGCGGGTCCGCACCCACTTCAATCTTCATCCGGAAATTGGTATAAATAAAACATGAGTAAAAACGGCAAGAATCCGATAACCCTCAGCCATATCATAGATGCCCTGGACTGCACGGTCGTCCATGAGGGCGGCAATCTGAACACCTCGATTTACGCGGTTACCGCCGGGGACCTCATGAGCGAGGTGCTGGTGGTGGACGAGGAAAACATGGTGATCGTCACTTCTCTGAATACCGATCAGGTCGTCCGTACCGCGGACATCGTGGCGGCGGCGGGAGTGGTTCTCGTAAACGGAAAATCACCGCAGCGGGGGATGGTTACCCTCGCCGAGAGTACCGGAATTACCCTCCTCTCGACGCCGCTTAATCTCTTCGATGCCTGCGTGCGGATAGGAGAGCTCCAAGAGGGATGAAGTCGATTCCCATAAGCCCCACCGACAGCCCCAATGTGATCCTGGAGATGATCTTCCGCCTCAAGGTGAAGGACGTCATGACCACCGAGGTCATCACCGCCCGGCGGGATGACTCTTTGCGTAATATCCAAACCATGCTTAAAAACAACGGAATAACCGGGGTGCCCGTCGCCGAAAACAAGCGCCTCTTCGGGATCGTGAGCGTCGACGATATCCTCAAGGCCTACGAAAACGGGACCATAACCGAAGAGGCGGCGAAGCATATGTCGAAAAAGCTCGTGGTTCTCGAGGACGACATGCCTTTAAGCTTCGCCATAACCTACTTCGACAAGTATCACTTCGGCCGCTTTCCCGTGCTCAACCGCAACCGGGAGCTCGTCGGGATCATCACCATCCGGGACATCAACGTGGCGTTGATCTTGGGGATCAACCGGGAGCTGCAGAAGCTCGAGGATTCCATCGACACCCATCCGGTTGCCGAACGGGGAACGCCGAAGCGGGAGTTCTTCGTAACCAAGTACGATTTCGAGAACGCCGGAAAAGCCTCCACCGAGATCAAAAAGCTCCTCAAGGGCCGCAATCTCGATTCGAAGACGATCCGGAGGTGCTCCATAGCCGCATACGAGCTGGAGATGAACCTGGTGGTCCATTCCAACAGCGGTAAGCTGAGATTCTCCGTAGAGGACGACGTCGTCGAGATTATCGCCATGGATACCGGCCCGGGGATCGAGGATACCGAGCAGGCACTGACCGAGGGATACTCCACCGCCAACGAGTGGATCCGGTCCCTCGGTTTCGGCGCGGGGATGGGGCTCAATAACGCGAAGAGGGTATCCGATGATTTCTCCCTAAATTCCAAGCCGGGCGGCGGAACTACCGTCCGCTCGATTATAAAGATTCCCCCCCAAGGAGGCTGCGATGACGACGGCTGATCTCGAAAAACGACTCGAATATACCCCCCGGACACCCTACGGCGGTGAGCGGGAGATTACCTCCGGCTACACCTCGGACCTGTTGAGCGACGTGATGGCCCGTGCCGAGGAAGACTCGGTGCTCATCACCATCCAGGGGCACAAGAACACCATAGCGGTGGCGACCTTAGCCGGCATCGCCGCCATAGTGCTGTGCAGCGACCGGCCGGTCCCCGACGATATGCGCGCCGCAGCGGAGGATGAGGGGATTGCAATCTTCTCCACCGGTAAGAACCAGTTCCAGGTGAGCAACGAGATCGGAAATCTCCTCGGCCTGTAGGCTTTTTATCCGGTGAGCCCGTGAAAATCCGCGTCGATCTTCATATTCACAGCTGCCTGAGCCCCTGCGCTTCCTTAGAGATGTCTCCCCGGACCATCGTCCGGCGGGCCCGTGAGGCGGGACTCCGGGCAATCGCCCTGACCGACCACAACTCGGCCTTGAACCACCCCCCCTTCGCGCGCCTCTGCCGGGAGGCGGGGATACTTCCCATCTTCGGAATCGAGGTCAACACCCGGGAAGAGGCCCACGTCTTAGCACTCTTCGGAGAAAGAGACGCCGCCGCCGAATTAAGCGGGGAGATCTACCGTCTCCTCCCCGATTATCCGAACGATCCTTCGACCCTCGGAGATCAGGTCTACGTGAATAAGAACGAAGAGATTTTAGGCACCGTGAAAAAGTATTTGGGCAGCACCGCCGACATCGGCTTGGAAGAGCTCTGTGAGCGGGTCCTTTCACACGGGGGGATGTTCATCCCCAGTCACATCGACCGGCCCTTTTTCAGCGTCGTCTCCCAGCTCGGCTTTCTGCCGGACCTCCCCTACACCGCGGTGGAGCTGGTCGATCCGTCGAACCGGAACCTGGCGCGGGCGGGAGGCCGGCGGATACCCGCGGTGTACACCTCCGATGCCCATTACCCCGACGATATCGGAAGGCGATTGAGCGTTATCGAGATAGAGTCCCCACACCCGGCAGGCGGCGGTCTATACACCGGTCCGCCGGGCTTCGCCGAAATCCGCGCCGCGGTAGAGGCGGAAAAAGCGGTCTACCACCGCTCGTAGCGGACAAACTCGTCTAAGCCCATACGGCTCTTCTTGATCGGTTTCGGATCGGCTGGATACCCTAAGGGAAGGAGGGCCACGACCCGAATCTCCTCGGGAATGCCCAACAGATGCTTGACCTGGTCCTGGTAAAAGGCGCCGATCCAGCAGGTGCCCAGTCCCTCCGCCGCCGCGGCGAGGGTCATGTGGTCCACCGAGACGGCGACATCGATAGGATAGCACCGTTCTCCGCACCGCATGACGTGCCCGTCGGTCTCGGCGCAGCACACGATAACCACCGGGGCCTGTCCCACGAACCCCTGTCCCGCGGCGGCGTCGATGAGCCCCCGGCGAAGCTCATCGTCCCGGACGACGAGGTACCTCCACTCCTGCAGGTTCCGCGCCGAAGGCGCGAGCCGCCCCGCCTCGAGAACACGGTTCAGCTTATCGTCTTCCACTTGCTTGTCTAAAAACTTACGAACGCTCTTGCGCGTGCGAATTGCCTCGTAAATGTCCATGATATCACTCCTCCTGGTACACAGTGTAGCCGGAACGCGGCGGAAGATGCAAACGCGGGCATAGTATTGCGCGGTCGGCCGTTACGATTTGTTCAGCGCCTGGAGCTTCATCATATCGCCGAAGGCGGCCCTGATTTTAAGCTTCCGCTGCTGATAGGCCTGGAATCCGCTCAGCTCGCCCCGGGTCATCGCCAGGAGCACCCCGGTGCTCATTTCGTAGTGGATTTCCGGGTTCTTGATCGGCTCGTCGAGCTTTTCCGGGGGCCGGGCCTCCCCGTCCTCTATGAATATGACGTGGTACTCGTCGATGTCGGGAAAGTAATACTGCATCGCCTTGTTCCATCCCCGGAAGTTGCGGGCGATCGCAGGATCGGAGAACTTCTCCCGCTGTTCTTCGAGGAGGGCTGTAAGCTCCTCTCCCCGGATGCTCGGGCCGTCGGCTGCCTCGAAGCTGCCGGGGTCCCCGGTTCCGCCCGCGGCGCCCCGGCAGATACGGCGGACTCCTCGTGCGAACCTGACGCCTAAGGGAACACCGCGGGGTCGAGTTACAAGGAGCCGGGCCTTCTCGAGTCCGGCGGCTACATCGGACATATCGAGATCCTCCAGCAATCTTCTCGACTGCAGCCCGGTCGGAACGTCCCATCCCCTGAGTCCGTAGAACTCATCGAGGAGCTTTTCGTAATCCCCCCGGTCTATGCGATGTCCGATCATGGAAATCGGTTTGCCGCCGGGGCCGGGAACGAGGCATTCCGGGTCTGCGACGTGGGTCTCTAACGGGTGTTCGTGCCACTCCCGGGGCAGGTAATCGTCCCGCCGCGGGCGGTGTCCTTCCCGCAGGAGGAGTGCCCGCTGCAGGTTGAAGACCCGCTCTCCTATCCGGTAATATTCCTCCTCTCCATACTCCAGGCCCGTCGCCGCGTGGAGGATCCTGCTCTCGATCGAGGGATCGCCGACGTGATCGCCGCTGTTCGGCACGTCGATTGCCGGGTACATCCAGTCGCAGATACCGAGGCTCTCCTTAGCCAGCTGCCGGTCCTGAATACGCCGGGCCGCCTCCGCTTTTCCGGCATAGGTAGTCATGTCGGCCGCCTCCCGGCCGCCCCAGAACCGCTCGGCTATCCCCCGGACCACATCGCTCGAGATATGGGCCTCTTCTACCCCCTTCGCCCAGCTCGACCATTGAGACAAAACGAGCCCCGCCTCGTGGAGCTGCTGGATCGGCTCCCTGGTTTCGAAGGGAAAAAGGAGGATGTTCGGTGTACAGTACCGGGGATCGTAGGGGTCGTTCCTGACGAACTGCCGCCGGAAATCGTCCCCCAATTCATCCGCGGCGGCCTCCGCGCCCCTCGACAGGAGCTCCCCGAACCCTTTCCGGCGGATAATCGACCGTATAAGGGTTTCTATAAACTCGAGGCTCCCCACCTCGTCGAGATCGAGACCGCTCTCCTTTTCCGTAATCAGTCCTTCCGCGTGACACCGGAGAAGCCACTCGATGACCGCCTGGAGCTCCCAGGTGTCTACGCCGTACTCGTCGCACATCCGGTTGGCAAGAAACGGCACATCGTTGTCTTCACCGTAATAGCCCCAGGCATGGTTCATGTAGAAAAACCGGGACTGGCACATGAACTTTCCCGATACGCCGTTGTCCGCGCGGTATTTGACCCTGAGACAATGGGCCATGCATCCGTAGCAGGGGAATTTCTTCGTCTTAGGACCGTGGGCCATAAAGTCCATCCCCCAGACCTTGACGTTTCCCCGTCCCGAGGCGCGGATATCGGTCTCTATCTTTTTAAGAGATTCCGGGTCCGCCGTTTCGATCTTTTTCCGTTTCCCCCGCACCACCACGGCCTTGAGGTTCTTCGATCCCATGACCGCCCCCATTCCGCCGCTGCAGCTGGCGTCTCCGTCGGCGAAGACGGTGGCGAACCGGACCAGGTTTTCCCCGGCGGGACCGACGGCAAGGACCCTCGACTTCGGGTATCTGCCGTGTGTAAGGGTTTCCATAGTTTCCACCGTGGACAGTCCCCACAATTCATCCGCGGGCTCGACGGAAACCTTATCGCCGTCGACTACGAGGATTACCGGCCCGTCCGCCCGGCCGGCGACGACAAGCCCGTCGTAGCCGGCGAACTTGAGCTCCGCGCCGAAATACCCCCCCAAATTACCGCAGCAGAACCGGTCCCCCTCCGGACGGGGCGACTTCGCGAAGATACCCCATCTGCTTCCGCCGAGGGCGGGAATACCCGCGAGGGGGCCGAGCATGATGATAAGCCGATTCTCCGGATCGAAGGCGCCCGCCTCGGGGGGGACCTCGTCATAGTAGATTTTCGCAGCGATCCCCCGGCCTCCGAGGAACCTGCCGGAGTAATCATCGGAGGAAACAGTATATGCGGTCCGTGACGATAAATCCGTCTTGAGTATCTTTCCGGCGTATCCTTTCGGTGGGTGCACAGTATTCTCCTTCGAGAGCGTCCGTAAAGTTTGATGCCGGTTGTGATGATAGGAAATCCGCGGGTACCGGTCAAGGTTATCGTTTAATACGTTGATAGAACGGAAAAATCCAAGTATCTTTAAATCATCATGGAAGATTATCGGGAGCTCGGCCCGATTCGAAAAACCCTGCTCAGCCGGCTTCAGCTTATCGCCCTGACTCTCGGTATTCTTCCCGCGATAGCCGGAATCATCACCGCCGTCCGGGAAAATCTTTTTCCCATTGCCGTCGCTAACGGCTTGACCTACGGAGCTGTTCTTCTGTTCTTTCTTATACGGAAAAAAGCATTCAGGACCAGTGCGATCGGTTTTGTCGCCGTTATTCTCGCCGTGGGCGCCGTCCTCCTCGCGGAAACCGGAACGGAAAGCGCCTCTCTTATATGGCTGTTTGCTCCTCTGGTGCTTTCCGCCCTTTTGTTCAACCGCCGCGGTGTTGTGATTGTTTTTTCCGTTCTCTTCCTGATACTTGCCGGGGCAGGAATTTTTCTCCGGTTCGACGTGCTGCCATGGGACCTGCCGGTTATGCTGTGGATGGTAATCGCCTTGAGTTTCATCGCCATCGCCGCGTTTATCGTCTATTCCATCCGCTTCATAATAAACCGTTTAGCCGCGTCGCTGCGGAAGGAGAGAAAACTCAGCCGGAGCCTGCGCAGAGCGGCGGACGAAAACGGGGAACTGCTTCGGGAGATCCATCACCGGGTAAAGAACAATCTGCAGCTCATGCTGAGCCTCCTGCGCCTCGAACGGAGCGAGGCGGACAGTGAAGACGAACAGGATGCGCTCTACGCCGCCGAAAACAGGTTCGCCGCCCTGGCCCTCTCCTACTCATTCCTCGAACGTACCGGCGGAAAACTGCTGGTCCGGTTCGACGGGGTCCTAAGCAGCATGACCGAGCAGGTGCACGAAAGAATGCCGCTGCCGGGGCGCCTCATCTGCACTACCCGCCTCGACGCGGTAACGCTGGACCTCGAGAGGGCGGTCCCCTTGAGCCTGCTTGTTTCGGAAATCCTCGAAGAATGCGGAAAGGCCGTCGCGGCGGGGCCCGCCGGTGAGGAGACCGTGACAATCACCATCGACCTGAAAAACCGCTTAACCTCCGCCGAGTTAAGCATTTCCGCGGATCCGCTTACCGCCGCTTCCAAGGCCGCTTTGGAAAAACCGGCATCAGGAGAGGGCATCGGCCTTCAGATCATCCATCTGCTTGCGGAGCAGCTGAACGCCTCAGTTACCCTGTATCCCGGGGAAGGCATATACGTCTCCGCGCGTATTCCCCTGTAGCCGCCCCGTTGTCCAACTTTTACGTTCCCGCAGCATAAGTGCTGAGATTGTACTATTTTCCGCAGCATAGTTGCGATAATATGAGATTTGTTGTATTATATACGCATGAACCTTCCCCGATTGCTCGACCTTTCTCCCGATATAAAAGACCGCTCAGTTTTTTTATTCGGCCCCCGGCAGACGGGAAAAACCACTTACCTAAAGAATCTTTATAGAACTAATACATGGTTCAATCTCCTTCGGGGTGATGTGTTTCTCCGTTTATCTTCCCGTCCCGGCAGGCTACATGAAGAACTTGCGGCGGTTGATCCGGGCAAGGGCCCCGTAATTATCGATGAAATCCAGAAATTACCGAGCCTTTTAGATGATGTCCACGACTTGATCGAATCAAGAGACTTCCACTTTGTCCTTACCGGATCGAGTCCCGCAAAATTGAGACGTTCCGGAATAAACCTGCTTGGAGGAAGAGCAAGAATACGATATTTGTATCCGTTTGTTTCAGCGGAAATTCCGGATTGGAAAATCGAACGGACTCTCCTTTACGGGAACATTCCCTCCGTATATCTCTCCGACAATCCGCGGGATGATCTCCTGTCATACTGCGGCGCATATTTACAGCTTGAAGTTCAGGCGGAAGGACTCGTGAGGGGGATCGAACCATTCTCACGATTTCTGCAGACAGCGGCGCGGTGTGCCGGTGAGCAGATCGTCTTTGAACGAGTTGCCGGTGACGCTCAGGTCCCCGCAAGAACGGTCCGGGAATACTACCAGGTGCTGCAGGATACACTCATCGGGACAGTCCTCGAACCGGTAACGCCTGCAAAAAAACCGAAACGAAAACCGGTATCCCACGGCAAGTTCTATTTTTTTGACAACGGGGTCGCTCACACCCTCGCGGGTATTAACCACTTGGACGAATTCACACCTACCTACGGCAAAGCGCTCGAGCATTTCATATTCACCGAATTGAGGGCCTGGATAGGCTACACAAAAGATACACGATATTTAGGATTTTGGCGGACAGTCGACGGGAATGAAGTCGATTTCGTTATAGGTTCCGACATCGCCATCGAGGTGAAATCAATCCGGTCACTCTCCGGGGCTGATTTGAAAGGCCTTCGCGCCATTGCGGAAGAATCCCCGTTCAAGCACCGTATTATTGTCTGTAATGAACCGGTTCGCCGAATTATCGACGGAATTGAGATTTTTCCCATCAAGGATTTTCTCGACGATTTATGGAACGGAGCTTTTTCCTCATAAGGACTCGATGCCGTCGTGTCAGCCGATAAGCTTCGCGATCCTGTCGTCCAAGGCCTTCTGGTCCGCGGCGAAGGTTGCAAGCCCAGCTAAGTTCAAGAGGGTGTCCACGGCAAGACGGGCGACCGAGTCAGCGCCGGAAATTGTTTCTAAAGTCCCAAAGCTTGTGAGTACTGAAGCATCAGGCTTGAAAGAGGTGTATAGATAGAGTGAATCCCACAATCGAATCAGGAGGTGAATCAAATGACTATTCCCCCGTTTTGTCCGAATCCGGCATGTCAGCTGCATACTCCCTCACTCCGTCAGGAGGGCGACTGGTATACAACCAACGGATGGTACGGCACCGAAGCCTTTGGAACGGTCAGAAGGTTCCGCTGCCTCATCTGCGGGAAAGGATTCTCCGAACAAACCTTTTCCATCGACTACTACGCGAAACGCACCCTTCCCTATCAGGAACTCTTTCACCTGCTCTATACCACTTCGAGTATCCGCGATATGGCACGGGCCTTCCACGTCAAACCGGATACGGTCCTCAATAAGCTCTCCCGCCTTGCCCGGAACTGTCTCGAGCGTCTGGTAAAACTCAGTGCTTCCGCTCGACTTGCCGAGGACCTCGTCGCGGACGGATTTGAAAACTTCACCGTCTCCCAGTTCTTTCCCTGTTCCATCAACTTTTTAGTCGGAAAACAATCCCAATACGTCTATTGGTTCGATCATGTGACGATTAGGCGGAAAGGACGGATGACGGAAATACAAAAACAGCGGAGAAATGAATTAGAACGCATCTTCAAAGCCGAATCCGGAGGCATTCGGACCTCATTCCATGAACTGGTTCTGGAATCGGCCCGGCTCCTGTTTTCCGGTGAACGGGGACGTATCCGGATCTATACCGACGAGCACAAGACCTACGACTGGGTGATGAGGAAGGCCCCTACACCGAAGACCCTGATTTCACATACCCGGATAGACCATATTCGTATTCCGTCGACGAGAAAGAGAACGGTTTTGAACCCTCTTTTTTCGGTCAACTACATCGATAGACAGCTGAGAAAGGACATAGCGGAATGTGTGAGGGAAACCGTCTGCTTCGGTCGGAATGTCGCAAATAGTGTCAATCGCCTTGTAGTGTATCTGACCTATC
Organism: uncultured Spirochaetales bacterium; assembly: GCA_964641125.1. GTDB lineage: Bacteria > Spirochaetota > Spirochaetia > SPDA01 > CAZSGZ01 > JBKHAJ01. The sequence continues at coordinate 2,426 of CAZXMO010000076.1, read as the reverse complement.
ATAATCTCTTCAAGCCGTACCGAGAACAGCAGAAGCTGTATTATTCTCATGCCGGTGCGGCTGGGTTTGAGGATCGGCAGGTTGCACAGCTTAAGGAAGGACTTTTCAGCAGACGATCGTTTCTCGGACAGCTTGGCTTGGAAGGTCCCTACCGTAAATCCTGGCTGCGGCAATATCCGACTCCTCTGAAAAAGCGCGATGAATACCTTCCTGAGTTTGCGGCGGCATGAAAAAGCGGCAACTCACAAGCTTCGGGACTTTAACCACTGATTTATATGAGTATTATTTTCTTCTGTGTAGCTGCCTCATCCTCTGTTTGACTCCTCCACCCCTCCGATGTAGAATAATTTATGGTGCTTATATTGTAGCTACGGGCCTTCACACTTTTTCCGAAGTTTATTATAGGGAATTAATATGGTATCCATATGACACCAGAAAAAATATTACAACAAATATTAGCCGGTAAAAAAAGCATTCGTTTTGGTGAGTTTACCAAACTTATAGAAGCATTCGGGTTCGTTCTTGACAGAATAAACGGTAGTCATCATATTTTTAAAAAGGACGGAGTTTCAGAGTTTCTTAATGTGCAAAACTATAAAGGCGAAGTAAAGCGCTACCAAATAAGGCAATTTTTAGAAATTGTTGAGCGGTACGGACTTTCGTTAGAGGAGAAAAAATGAAAGATTATTATATCAGTATATTTTACAGTGAGGAAGATGAGGCGTACGTCGCGGACATCCCTGATCTTCAATATTGTTCCGCGTTAGGCCGGAATCCCGAGGAAGCGTTAAGAGAAGTACTTATTGCGAAAAATGCATGGCTCGATACCGCGAAGGCAAACGGTAAACCTATCCCCCCCGCTCGGTTTAAACCTGTCCACTATGAAACAGTATAGATACCGGCTGCTCATTGTACCGCGGAAATTTCAACAACCTTGGGACATTTTCCAGCGGCATAGTTGCGGTAATATGAAGTTTTATCGGTATCGTCCTCTAACCGGACCCATCAAGGATTTTCTCGACGATTTATGGAACGGAGCTTTTTCCTCATAAGGACTCGATGCCGTCGTGTCAGCCGATAAGCTTCGCGATCCTGTCGTCCAAGGCCTTCTGGTCCGCGGCGAAGGTTGCAAGCCCAGCTAAGTTCAAGAGGGTGTCCACGGCAAGCTGATTCTTCCGTATCCTGCTTCGCCAGCGGGAATGGACCGGTATCTTTCCGTCGGAAGCGATCTGCTCGTACTCCGCGTCCGAAAGCTCCGGAAAGAGATCGCCGCACCCGAGGTCCCGCCCCCGGGCGGCGAGGTCATCTCCGGTCAAAGGCGGGTCTTCCACGATGCTTTGGGTAAACACTTCGACCTCCGGATGTATCTCGAAGAGCTTGTCCAGCCGGACCTCGTCCGGATCTATTCCCCGGGCTAGCTCGACCGGCAGCTCCCGTTCCGCGCGGTTTTCGATGTCACCGGGGGCCAACTCGTCCAAGGCTTCCCGGGCAACTTTAAGCGGCATGGTGAAAACATCCATTCCCGCAAGTGTCCTGACCTGAGATCCCGACCGCATGCTCGCGGCTATCTGCCGGGTGCCGGTCCCCTTCGTTTTCCTCAGACCCTCGAGGGTCCGCTGACTCGCGAGGGCGGCCTTTTCTCCGGCATTATCCCCCGTACCGAGGCCGTTGTCCGCGATGTAGCTTCCTATCCTCCCGAGAAAGACGTTTCCAAAGTTCGGATCGGCAAAGGCCGCCGCTATATAGTTGTGCCGGGCGGAGAAACCTAGGGTAAAGTTGACGGGCACTCCCGTCTTGCGAAGCTCTCTCGCCCCGATAAAACCGGTAGCAGTGAGAGGTACCTTGACTATGAAATGATCCGGGGAGATTTCATGAAAACGTCCGCCGTAGCGGAGAATCCCGTTGAAGTCATACGCGAGGTCGGTGTGGAGCTCGACGCTCACCTTACCGCCGAACTTATGGACCAGCCTGAGGCCGTGCCGGGCGTTGAGGATGAAGGCGATCTCCATGACCTTTTCTTTAGTGTCGAACCCCTCGAGGATCTTTGCCGCCTCGGTGATATAGTCGTCGTAGATTCCTTTCTGGATTTCCCGGTTGAGGAGGGTGTTGTTCGTGGTCAGGGCGGACATCTCGGATGTCCACAGCTGTGCCGCCGACTCGATGTCCCCGGTATCGAGCCAAAGCTCGGTCCCCGCGTCACGAAGAGATTTCCATAGGGGCCCGCTCTCCGGCCGCGCCTCGCTCTCGTCTATTCCTTGGACGATAAAATCCTTGATCGTATCTTTGAGAGAATCGGTAATCATAGAAAGTCCTCCTGCCTATAAGATACTGCCGAAACAGGCGGGGGTACAGGGTATCCGCTAAAAAGATCGGCCGGCTCTTACGAGCCGGCCCGTGCAATCAGCTTTTGAAACGGTGTATTACTG
>CAZXMO010000075.1:4108-13718 GCA_964641125.1 uncultured Spirochaetales bacterium | reverse complement strand
GAAAAGGCCCTTGCCGAGAAAGAGAGACTTATGAAGGAATTAAACCATAGGGTAAAAAATAATCTTTCCTCGTAGCGTCTCTTATCGGGTTGAAAGAATCGGCCTCGGACGGCGGGTCAATTTTTTAGGGGAGTGGCAGCACAATTGTAAAAGATAAGGGAGGTGGTTTCAGGATTGCAAGATCAGAATGATGTTAAAAGCTGTGAGTAAATAAAAAGGGAAAAATACTGTTCCCCGTCAACAGAACTTTCCGTGAAATCAGAAGCCTGCCGATAATCGATACCGGTGGGTGACAGCTGTTTGTTTTCACTTTCCGGTCAATGAAAAATTGTTCCTGGGATGAAGATGTACCCGGTGCTGTTACGCACCATCATGATATGGGATGGTGATGATGCATATGGCAAAGTCCCCGTACGCGTCGGTACTCGAGGTATTGGCGAACAGCACACCGGGAACTGGAAACAGCAAGCTTTTTCCAGCCCCTTTCCTTACAGGAGAATGTTGTCCTCGAAGAATACAATGTACCGAATCGGGTTATTCGTGGATCATTTCATACACGGGAAATTATTAGTGCCCGCGGAGGTCAGTTTCTGCTGTCCGGAACCGTCCGCGTTCATGATCCATATCTGGTCGCTCCCCTCCTGATCGCTGCGAAACACGATGCTCTCGCCGTCCGCGGAGTACCACGGATAAAAGTCGGTGTCTGAATTGTCGGTCAACCGGGTGACATCGCCGCCGGAAGAGTTCATGGTGTAAATCTCAAACTTGTCGGAGTCAGGATGGTTATGTGCGTATACGACGGCCGAACCGTTCGGGTGCCAGCTCGGTGTGTTGTCCGCCCGGGCGTTATTCGTCAGCTGGGTATTGCCCGTCCCGTCATCGTTCATTTCCCATATCTCGATACTATTACCAAACAAATCTGGACCCGACGAGTAAACAATCTGGTTTTCCGGTGCCCACCGAGGATACATATCCTCGGTGGTATTACTGTTGGTGAGGTTCAATTCACCGGTCCCGTCGGTGTTGATCCTTATAATATCATAGACACTGTTCCGATACCCTGAGAACACCAGCTGACTTCCATCGGGAGACCAGGAGGGCTGATGATTTGCAACACCGGGGTCGTCCGTCACCTGGGTAATGTTCGTCCCGTCCGCTTCCATGATGTATATTTCGTAATCTCCCCCCGAATCACTCGCGAACGCGATCTTGGTCCCGTCGGGCGACCACACCGGGTAGATATCACCTGCATCGTTGTTGGTGAGCTGGGTCTGGTTCGACCCGTCGGCATCCATGACGAATATCTCCATATCTCCATCCCGGTCGGAAGAGAACACGATGGCCTGAGAGCCTCCATCCCCGCTCCCCGTATTGCACCCCGCCAGGGCAATCAGAACAAGTGCCGGTACGATCGAACCGAAAACCTTGCTTATCCTTAACATACACTATCCCCCAATTAAGTTAATACCATTGTTTTAATAATATCACGAAAACCTAATAAATCAATTGTTATCTAAAGAGCACAGACGTGAATAAAGCATTTCACGGAATACTGCATTTAAAGGGCCTGTCTAACCTCCCGTCTTTTCGCCCTCTTTATTTTAATTCCGTGTGTTCCCATTTAAAATGTGGTATACTGTCTGTCGACGGTTTCGACTGAAAAAGATCAGATTAGTCGAATCTAATCGAGGGGCTGCAATGCACGTATCGGTTACATCTTGTAATCCACCAACAGGACTTAGCCGCCCCGTCCTAGGTTGCCAGATTGCTGAACTTCCATTCAAACAATTCAAAGACGGGCTCTTTAAAGGGGCTATCCGCCTGGAATCGGGGAAATTTGTAACAGGAGGAAGATTATGAATACGGCCGGTAAAATTTTTGCAGTTTTATTTTTTCTATCCGCATTGAGTTGCAGCCATGATGGTACTGCAGCGCAAGATGACATTTGTGATCTGGTATCAGTGCCCGGCGGCACATTTAACCAAAAAGCCACAACGGGAAGTCCGGATAATTTTGATCATACCATATCATCTTTTTCAATTGCCCAATACGAAGTAACGTACGAACTCTGGTACACAGTCAAACAATGGGCTGAAGATAACGATTATGAGTTTGCAAATGATGGACAAGAGGGAAGCAATGGTACAGTGGGTGCCCAGCCCACCGATGCCGAACATGAACCGGTAACAAATATTAGCTGGCGGGATGCTATTGTCTGGTGTAATGCGTGCAGTGAAATGGAAGGTTTGACGCGGTCTATACACACAATGGTAATACAATAAAATCGGCTATTGCGGAAGACGGTGGTGTTTTTATAGCTGATTCGGCTGTTGAAAACTGGACTACAGCTAACGGCTACCGCCTGCCGAGTGAAGGAGAGTGGCAATATGCCGCCAGTTATATAGACGGCACAAGCTGGCTGGGATACGACCATGTATCGGGTGATACCAGTGCCCCCCATGATACATCAGCCGTTGTGGGAGACTATGCGTGGTATAAGAACAATTCAGATACAGGCGATGGGTGGGAAACGCATGATGTGGGAACAAAAACAGCAAATCAGCTGGCCATTCATGATATGTCGGGCAATGTGTATGAATGGTGCTGGGACAGGTATAGTGATTACCCGACATCAGCCCAAACAGACTACAGAGGCGTAAGCGGCACTCATCGTATCTATCGAGGCGGGGGTTATAACTATCCCGATAGCGATTTGCAGGTCGGATTCAGGTTGAGTGGTAGTCCAGGTTCAACAGAATTTGAGGTGGTCGGCTTCCGGGTTGCAAGATCGGAATGATGCCAACTGGAAACAGCAAGCTTTTTCCAGTCCCTTTCCGACAGGAGAATGTGAACACAAACATTTTTAGACTCGGTATAGACTTTTTCGTCAAATGTGTTAATTTTCCCCTATGACGTATTTGTTTTCATACTGGTGGCTTCTTATTCCCGCGATCCTTCTGGGTGTAATTGCTCAGAACAGGGTAAGAAGTACCTACCGAAAGTATTCAAAGGTTAAGATTCAGTCGAATGTAAGCGGCAGGCGGATTGCCGAATACATTCTGCAGACCCATAATATCGGTGATGTGAAAATCGAGCCGGTTTCGGGAAATTTGACCGACCACTACGATCCCCGGTCGAAGACCTTACGCCTTTCCGAGGGGGTGTACCGGGGGACCAGCGTCGCCGCCGCCGGGATTGCCGCCCATGAAGCGGGGCATGCTATTCAGCATGCCCGTTCCTACACCCCCCTTACATTGAGAAACACCGTGCATCCGGTCGCTTCCTTCGGGTCGAAACTCGGGCCGATCTTAGTCATCGGAGGGCTGATCCTCGGCGCGTACCCGGTCCTTATCGATATCGGAATAATACTGTTCAGCTTTGCCGTGGTGTTTACCCTCATTACCCTGCCGATAGAGTTCAACGCATCGAAAAGGGCGGTCCGGATCCTGTCCGGCACCGGGAGCCTGACTGGCGGGGAAGTGGAGGGCGCTAAAAAGGTGCTCTCCGCGGCGGCCATGACCTACGTGGCATCCGCCCTCGCCTCGGTACTAACCCTGCTGCGGTTAGTTCTGCTCAGCAGACGGTAATACGCCGCGTTCGAAGGCGGTAGGGAGGCGGGTATAGAGGTTGTTTTGCCCGGGCCCTAAAGAGTACCCAGCATCTGAGCCGCGGCAATTCCGGTATCGCTATCAGCGTCGAAGTCCCGGGCCCGAGTCAGGTAGTCCCGCGCGGGTCCGGTCTTGTCCTGACCGAGACAGGCGACGCCTAGGAGAAAGTAGATGAGCTGGGAGGTCCCGGGATCGGCGGATGAAACATCCACAGCGGATAGTATATCTTCCGCCTCGGAGTAGGCGAAGATCTCGATGAGCAGTTTCCCCTTGAGAACGCGGAAGTCGAAATACTCTTCCGAGTTAGGACCGACATCGACATCTTCGAGCAGTGAAAGGGCTTTACCCGTGGAACCCTGAACATCGTAGCATCCCGCGAGATAAAAAGCAGCCTTTCCTTCCTCGAAGGCGTCCAAGGCGTAATCGTAGGCCTCCTGAAAAAGACCTAAGGCCGCATCTATTTTACCTGTTGCGAACTTTTCCTTTCCGGTCTCGATGAGGTCCAGGGTGTCGCTCGCCATCCAGGACATCTGCTCCTGTTCTACCGCCTGGGAACCCCGTACCCCGCCGACGGTGCTCTGTTCCATGTGTTTATTTCCCCTTAAGGCAGTCTGCACCTTTTCCGAGAGCAGCGAAGAGAATCCGACCGATTTTCTTCTCGAAATGTCTTTGGTCAAATCACCTAAGGCGTATGTGCCGGGTTTGGAAAGGGTTACGACTTCGTCGTCATAGGAGAGCTCTACAACGCAGTATCCGTTAAGGCGCAGGGTATCACTGTCGGAAAGAACATCTCCGATATACACTTCTTCCCAGTAAGAACCCTGTCTGACCTCGACCTCACCTTCCGCGTAGTCCACGAAGAAATCGACGGACCAGACTAAAGACGGCGGAACAAAAAACAACACAATGAGAAACATGAAAGCCTTTCCGTATCTTTCCTGCATCATCTTTATCTCCTTGTATTTCGTATAGTGTATCACTTTTTAAAAGGGGGAACCATAGTCTTTTTGTACTGCCCCCGATCGTGGGGATAAAATACGTAAAAGTCATGCGGCGGCGTATTCCTAGGCTTCCGCGTCGTTGATGAGTTTATGGACGTTGATGCACTCCGCGGTCAGGCGTTCGGCTACCTACCACTGCGCGGCCGCCGGTATTTCTCAGTTTATTTTCTTCGTAGGAATGTTCCTGAAAAGGCCCCATGCTGAAAATGTAGAACCTTGCTCAAAGCTCTGTGCTGATTATTGACGAATCCTAATAATTTAATTATAGTGAAACAATAATGTCATACATCCCGGGGTGACGAATGGATTATATACAGTTCACGGAATTCAGAAATAATTCAAAAGAATATTTCGAGAGAATCGAAAAAGGTGAAAGCTACATCATTATACGCAAGGGGAAACCTGTAGCGCAAATCCTACCACTTACTCCGGGGCGGCCCGGGTGGAAACGAAAAACAACCCGAATTGGACTGAGCAACCGGAAGAAATCAACCACCGATTTTCTTAGAGAAGAACGAAGCGAGGAATGAACTATTATTTCGATACCAGCGCTATATTAAAAAACTACATCGATGAAGCGGGCAGCGAGGTTGTTTCCGCTCTGTTAAATGAATCAGATATTGTCTTTGTCTCGGAAATAACCTTAGTCGAGAGCTTTTCGGCATTGACGTCGACAGTGCTATTACAATGTGTGAAAAATTAATAGACGCATATCAATTAAAAACCCTTGATTCTATTCAACTCTCTTCGGCATTGATCATAAAAAACTATCTAGATGGATTTATCTGCTGCGATACAAGGTTGGTCACTGCAGCGAGTAATGAACACCTGAGGACGATCAATCCTTTGGATTGAATACCTTCCGCCCGGCCAGGCTACGAGCCCGAGGCGGCTATCGAGGGCGTAGAGCTTGAAGAAGTAGCGGTGGGTCCCGCTCGGGGGGCACGGCCCTCCGTAATCGTTCCGTCTTTACCCGTTCCTGTCCTGAATGCCGCAGGTCTCCGGTTCATTGCCCGAGGGAACGTTTTCGGGAAGACCCGATGTCTCCGCAGGAATGTCGAAGTATACCCAGTGGACCCATGTGCCTATGGGAGCATCCGGGTCGTCGCAGATCAGCACGAATGAAACGGTGTTATCCGGCGGGCCCGACCAAATTTTGTCCTGAAGTACTGTGTGATAGCACTAATTACTATAGGAGAAATGTGCATATGTCAATAAAGATTTTATAAGAATTAGCAAAAGTGCAAAATGAATGAGAAAAATTGAGTTATTGCAAAGGGCGTGAGGTGTCCGGCAGATGTTGACCGCGTTGCCTTGACGGTGGGGCCGCAACATGCTTAACTTATATATTACAAGATAGGTAATATATAAATATTTTTGTTGGAGGTACCCATGAAATACTTGAAATCTGTAGCTATTGTAATTACGGCGGCTTTAGCGATTTTGATTCTCGGCTGCCCGCAGCCGGGTATCCAAGACGACGGAGGAAACGGTGCTCCCGTCATACATCTTGCCGGAAGGAAGGATCTTTCCAGCGGAGAAGAGGTGGCCGTTCAATGGAGCGGTTCGACCCGTGTCGATCTCAAGACAGGGGAAGATTACGCAGAAGCGTTTGATATACACGTGGCCGGAGGTGTTGCCTATACGGCGGGATACTACGAAAACAGCTCCGGCTATTACGTGGCGGTCATCTGGGAAGACGGCACCGGTACCGAGCTTGCCGGCGGCACCGATGATGCAAGTGCGAACGCGGTGTTTGTCGACTCCGCCGGTTCGGTCTATGTCGGAGGATATAAGCCCGATCCTTCCGGATCTGTTGTCGGATACTGGAAGGACGGAACATGGACGACCTTGCCCACGAACAGCAATAGTACGTACAACATAGAGGTCCACGACATCCTCGTAGACGGAGTAGTTTACGCAGGAGGTCACGATTATACCGGGGGAAACGGCTATTGGATACCAATTGTTTGGGAAGACGGAACGAGAGAACCCCAGGATCTTCCCCCTGGCCATGAAGACGGCGCCGTGTACGATGTCGAAGTCGACGGGACCGACGTCTATGCCGCCGGACGAACCTGGGACCAGCAGTCCGGAGAATATAATGCGGTATACTGGAAAGACGGTGTCAATACAGTGCTTCATGATTCGAGCGATTCCTACGCCTATGGAATAGAGATATATAATGGAAAAGTATACGTGGTAGGTGAATATGAAAACGGCACTAATGACGATGTCGCTGTCATCTGGGAAGACGGAACCCCTACGGACCTTGCGTTGAACGGAGCGGCATACGACATCGAAATTACTGCGGGTGGAGACGTTTACGTGGCGGGATATGTATACGAGGATAGTACCTATAAAACTGTCTACTGGAAAAATGGAACACGGGTCGATGTCGAGGACAACGACACCTTCGCCAATGCGATTTTTATCGTGGAATAAATGAATAGGGTGGGCCGGCGTGAAGCCGGCTCACCTTTTCTACTCGCCGTTCTTCTGTGTTCCTTTGTATGAAGACTCTTCAGGCACGAGCTCGTCGAGTACGGCATCTATGCCGGTCTGTTCAGTTATGTGTATCGATATCCCGGCATCTCTGAAGACGTATCCCGGTCCTTTATCGACGAGATCCTCCTTGACCCCGACACGATCGACTCCCTGCTCTACCAGCCATTCGGCGACCTTGAGTCCCTTCCCTTTTCCGATATCCGGATAAGGGTTCTCAAGGAAGGAGTGCGATTCGAACCTCTGTTCTTCCCGGTTGTATTCCGCGAACAGGAACAAGTCCGCCTCGCCGAAGTGGGATGAAACGGTTTGCCGGTCGGAATCGGCCGGGACCGCGAGAAGTAAGACACGCTTCTTGAGCGGCTCGTAATGGATTACTACCCGTTCGACGTTCTTTATTCTTTCCGTAATTTTTTCTTCGATACGATCGGTAATGAGATGCGCCTTCTGCAGGTCCCCCGTTCGAAGCTCGATGATCGCTTGGATGAACCTGTATCTGCCCGCGTTTCTGCCGAGGAGACGCGAAACATTCGCCACCGCCGGTTCGCCTTCGATTATCTCTCTTACCTCCGCCAAGGCGGAATGGTCGACCGAGGCATCGAGGAGAACACGCATACCGTCGGAAAGGAGCTCCCATCCCGCCTTGCCGATAAAGACGAGAACGATCCCGGCGGCAACCTCGTCGATTCCGATACCCCGGAAAGAAAAATCTAAACCGAAATAGGCGAGGAGGGAAGAAATCAGCACAACAACGGAAGAGAGGAAGTCGACATGCCTGTGCTTCCCCTCCGCGATCAGGGCGGGAGATCCGGTCCGTTTCCCGAGCAGAACGGCGATCCGGCCGAAGATAAAGATGGAAACGGAAGCCCCTCCTAAGAGCATTACTGTGGTAACGGTAATCTCCCCCGGTCCGCCTCCGGGAGAAAAGATTATTTCCCGGGCTATCTCGTAGCCGGCGAAAAAGATGAAAATCGCTATGACCACGGAGATCACGTTTTCGATCTTGTACAGACCGAGAGGAAACCGTTCGCTCTTGCGGGTTGAGAGTCTGACGCCAATATATACGGCTAATGATGCGAAACAGTCGGTCGCCGAGTCGACGACGCTCGCGGTAATCGCGAGGCTGTCCGACCTAACTGCGAGGATCCCTTTCATAACGGCGAGACCGAGATTGAGGAGAAACGCCGCAAGCATCATCCTGCGTATTTGAATATCTTCTTTTTCCACCATAGGGTTCAATCCCGCTCGTCTTCGATTTCGCCTACGAGCTCTTCCAAAATATCCTCGAAAGTAACCACCCCGAAGGGAGTAACGCCGCGGCGGACAATCGCCATGTGCTTCCGCTCACGCTTGAATTGGAGCATGATATCGTCGGCGGTCTCCGCGGCGTCTACGAAGATCGGCGGAGACATAATATCCCCGACGGTGCTCCCTCGTTCCTCGAAGAGGGCGTGCTCGAAGATGTCAGCGGCAAGGACGGTCCCGACTATTCCTCGTTTTTCTCCGGCTCGGCCGGATTTGCCGTCCGCCTCCTCGACAACCGGATAGCGGCTGTACCGCTTATCCCGGATAAACGTGACGGCGTCTTTGATCCGAGTAGACCTATCGAGGACGGCGGCCCGGCCGAAAGGCGTCATCATCTCGCCGGCGGTCCGATCGTTGAGGATGAAGACCCGGTGAATGATTTTGTCCTCCTCCTTGGCGATATACCCGGAGGCCGAGCCGAGCCTGACTAGGGAGCGGATCTGTTCCTCGGTGCCGACCCTGCGGGTCCCTCGCTGCATCAGCTTGGAGATGATCTCGAGAAGGACGACTAAAGGGAAGAGAACGTAGGTAAAGACGAGGATCAGCGGCGCAGCGGCCCTGCTTATCTTCGGCGCATAATGGACCCCTAAGGACTTCGGTATTATCTCCGAGAATATGATCGTTCCGAAGGTAAGCACCGCGGTAATGATTCCGATAATGGGATCTCCGTATATATCGACGGCCTTCTGTCCGACGATAATCGGTCCGAAGACATTGACGGTGTTGGTAAAAGCGACGATAACGACCACCCCCCGGGTGATGTGGCCATAGACTTTTTTCAGGGCCGCCGCTCCCCGCTTCCGTCGTTTGACCATGGTCTCGATTTCCGCGGCGGAGACGCTCAAAACGGCGGCATCCGTCAATGCCATAACGCCGGACAAGAATATAAAAAAGAAGATGAGCAGGATCAGCTGGACGAGTTCCATACTTTAATGATAGCGGAAAGAGGAGATTCTGCAATGGCTCCCGGCATCACTCGGATACCTTCCGGACTCATAAAATCTTTTTTTTCGGAGAAATGGATTTGATATCCTTCTGTTCCGGAAAATTTCTTTATCATGTATATGAGGGCTTTAGGAATCGGTGCGTCACTCCATTTCGCCTCGATAAAACGTATAGGCTTTAAATTTTCGGTTACGATAAAATCGACTTCTCCCGGTCCCATGAACGAAGACGACCAGTTTCTTTGCC
>CAZXMO010000075.1:1998-4008 GCA_964641125.1 uncultured Spirochaetales bacterium | reverse complement strand
GCCGCTGAGGGAACCGCGACCACTACCTCCTTGGGACTCAAGTCTTTGAAAGCGGTGACAGCCGCACGCATGCTCGACCCGGTGGCGAGGCCGTCGTCGACTATGATCACTTTTTTGTTCCGGACATCGAGCTCTCCCCGGTCGCCGCGAAACTCCCTTTCCCGCCGCTCGAGCTCTTCCCGTTCCTTTTTCTCTACTCTCCGGATATCGTCCTCCGAGATCTTGAGACTCTCTACGATATTGGAGTTCAAGACCCTGCCGCCGCCTGAGGCTATCGCCCCCATGGCGAGTTCTTCCTGACCGGGGACACCGATCTTACGAACTAGAAAAACATCTAAGGGGGCGTTCAATTTCTTAGCTATCTCATCGGCAACGGGAACCCCTCCCCGGGGGAGACCTATAACTATCACGTCATTCCTATTAGCGTAATCCGATAGGTGTTCGGCAAGTCTCTTTCCACCTTCCCGTCGATCTTTGAATTTCATACTATTTTTACATCCTCCATAAAACAATAACTAAAAACTACTGAGAAGGAGTCGCTGGAGCAAGGAGAATCGCGGGATTCAAGCGTCGTACAGGGCCGCCGTTTTTTCTCTTCCCGGCATATCGCTGTCGAGAATCGCCTGTGCTTCCCGCCGGTAGTCGTACTCGACAAACCGGCGCTCTACCTCCCAACCGTTCCGGTAGGTGAGGACAGTGTAACGGGCACGCAGGTCGGAATCAAAGACGCTCGCTCCAACCGAGGCTACGTTGACGAGATGCAGGTCCCCTACGATCCGCTCCGAGCTATAGTGGAAGTGACCATAAGCCACACTATCCGCTTCGGCGCCGTCTATCACTCCGGTGAGCTCCGGGGAATCGTCCTTCTGAAACACCCCGCCGAGAAGTCGATCCTGGACGTCCACGGGCGGGAGTATGTGAGTCAAGACCTCCTTCGGATTCGCATGGACAACGAGCAGGTCTTCTTCCGGACGGCCGGTAGGGGAGAACCGGAGGGAGAAAGGAAAATCTTTTAGGACTTCCAGGCGGGACGTACCCATCCGGTCGGCCTCCCATCGGGCGCCGGCTATGGTGTGCTCCCACCGGGCACGGTACTTCTCAGCCGGAGGATCGTCGGGCAGGGCGAAGACGAACATATCCGCATTCCCGCATACCGACCGAACTCCTGCGTCCGTGAGCATATCGATGCAAGCTCCGGCGTCGCTTCCTCCGAGACAAACGTCGCCCGCCGAGACCACCGCGTCGAAGGGACCCTCGGCATCAAGGGCATCGAGGACGGCCCGGAGAGCGTAGGGATTGGCATGGACGTCGGAGAAGACGGCGATACGCATAGTATTTAAGCGCGGCCCTGGGAGCGATGACCGGAATGGCCGGTCACCGCTCGAGATCAGCTGCATGGGAACGGGAAATTAACGTGCGCCCGGATATTTGTCCAAGTAGCTCTGAACGTCTCCGACGGTTTCGGCGTTGAGCATTGCATGAACAATGGCCCGGGAAAGGGTATCCGCGGCGGCGGAACCTATCCGGTTTATATTCGCGGGCATGTAGCCCCAGGCGGCTTCTTCTCCTAATACCGCGGGAGAGAGCTCACCCGTTCCGAGGACGAAAACGGTGTCCCCGTCGAACATCGTGTGGGACGGACGAATCGCCCGGGCCATTCCGTCGTGGGCCATTCCGGCTATCTTTTGTGCCTGGGCCTTGGTGAGTTCCACATTGACCGCAATTACGGCTATAGTCGTGTTTTTGACCGGCTCTGAGGCGAGTGCAAGGGCATCCCCCTCTGAAATCGAGGCCATGGGAGCTTTGAGGCCGCCGAACTCATCACCGATTTCGAGGAACGATGCGTAGAATTCTCCCGTCTCCGGATTGACCGTGCTGCCCCCTGAATTGATCGCGACAATTGCTCCGACTACAACCCCGTTGCCGACGAGCATACTCGCGGTACCGATACCTGCTTTGAGTCCTCCGGCTACGGCACCCGCTCCGGCGCCGCTGTTCCCCTGCTCGAAG
>CAZXMO010000075.1:0-1898 GCA_964641125.1 uncultured Spirochaetales bacterium | reverse complement strand
GTTCTGGAAATCAAAAGGTCGGTATTCTGTGATGTTCCGCCGCGCGGCAAAGGGGAATCCATGTTACAATAAAGGTGCTAAACTACATACAGGAGTGTCACCATGTATATGACCGATCTCAACGACGACATCATGTGTACCACGAAATCGGGTAACAAGATCTACTGGATGCTGACGGAGGAAAAAGGAGCGCCGAACTTCGAGCTCCGCTATGTGGAGATTCCTCCCGGAGGGCAAAGCAGCTACGGGAGCCACCCCCACGAGCACGAGGTATTCGTGGTCAAGGGTTTAGGAAAGATAAAGGGACAGTACCCCGAGAGGGAGCTGATTCCGGGAGTAGCGGTATTTGTCCCCGGCAACGAAGAACACCAGTGGATAAACGGGAGCGACACCGAGCCATTCGGATTCATCTGCGTAGTGCCCAAGGGCGCCGAAGCAGAATCGAAGCCCCCCTGCTGATCGACGGGAGCATTTTATGAAACAGGCGCTGCAATTCGGGGCCGGTAACATCGGACGGGGCTTTATGGGGCAGCTCTTCTGGGAAGCCGGATATGAGACATGCTTCGTGGAGTACGATGAAGGCCTCGTAAAACTACTGAACAAAGCGGGAAGATATCCTCTCCGTCTTCTCGATGCCTATTCGGGGGGCGAGATCGACATGACCATCGACAGGGTCGAGGCGGTCCAATCGAAAGACATCGGCAGGACGGCGGAGGTCTTCGCCGAGGCCGCGGCCGTGGGAACGGCTGTGGGGGTACGGAATCTCGACGCGATAGCTCCCCTTATCTCCGGGGGTATCAAGAAAAGGATCGCCGTCGACGGGGGGCCCGTCGATATCTATCTCTGTGAGAACATCTTCGGAGCGGGGGAACTGCTTAAGGCGGCGGTTTTCGAGCTCCTCTCCGCCGAAGAGCGGACCTGGGCTGAGGCGAACATCGGCTTTGTGGGGACGAGCGTGGCCCGGATGGTCCCCGCGCCGGACAAGCGGTTCGAGAAGGAGGGGCCGCTTTTTGTGGTAGCCGACTCCTATCACAAACTTCCCTACGACTCCGAAGCCTCCCGGGCGTCCGAACCCCCCATCGAGGGCCTTATCGGGACGGAAAACTTCCGTGCCGAGGTGGAGCGGAAGCTCTATACCCATAACTTGGGCCACGCCGCCATGGGGTACCTCGGGTATCCCGAGGGATATACCTACGTCCATGAGACCTTCGACGACAAAGAGCTTCTTGCAATCTTCGACGGGGCCTTGGATGAGACCGCGGCCGCCTTGGTGGAGAGGTATCCGGAGGATATCGACCCCGACGAGCACGCCGAAATCCGAAAGGATGTAAGAATCCGTTTCGGCAATCCCCTGCTCGGCGATCCTCTAACACGGGTGGCCCGGGACCCTCTTCGTAAGCTCACTCCTGAGGATCGTCTCGTCGGGAGCGCCAGGCTGTGCATGGACTACGGCATATTCCCGCGGAATATCGCGGCGGTGTGCGGCGCCGCCTACCGGTACGATAATCCCGAGGACCCCGCCGCCGTCGAGCTGCAGAACATCATCGCGGAAAAGGGCCTCGAATCTGCCCTCGAAGAGGTCTCCGGCTTAGATCCCCGATCCGATTTCGGCAGCGCCGTGGCGGAGGCCTATCGGGGATATAAGCCGCGGGAGTAAGGATGTTTTTCGTTGCGGCGGATTTAGGGACCAGCGGAATCAAGACCGCCGTAGTCGATACGGCGGGACGTCTTATAGCCGAAGAGTACCGGGACACCGGTCTCGTTGCATCGGGGCCCGGAAGAATGGAGCAGGACCCAATGGTCTTCTACAGAGCCGTCCTGCACGGCATTCGGGCTGCTGTCGAAAAGTCGGGCATAGATTCCGCCCGGATGTGCGCTCTTGCCTTGGACGGACAGAT
>CAZXMO010000074.1:0-13732 GCA_964641125.1 uncultured Spirochaetales bacterium | reverse complement strand
CCCCGTTCCTGTATCCAATGTACTGAAGCTATTATCCGGCGGCAAGTTGTCGAAACCGTGCCGGCGACTCGGCCGTGCCTCCGCCGCGAAAAAGGCCCGGAAAGCCGGTTTCGACGCCGTGGATATCCCCGTCATCCGTCGAATCCTCGACGAGGGTTTCGCGGCGGTCCAGATCGGCAGAGCCACTATCCGGGACCCCGCCTTTCCGGTGCGTCTCCGCTGAAAAGGGACTGCTCGAATGCCGAAGGAGAAGCTGAAAGCGAATCCGCCTTCCAAGGGATGGGACGGCGTCGTTCAGAGCACTCCGCTCGGTACCAATCCGTTTTCAGTCTCATTTCGCATGTGTCTAATTGTACCCGATATTCTGGAGCTGTCAACGCGGATGTCATTTTCGTATCGTATCGGTGAAATATATGGTATACTGGAGCAACTATGCCGGAGGCGGTTCCCGAGCTCAGCGACCTATGTCTCTATTACCTCGACAATCCCCGAGAGCTTAAAGATTGCGGAAAGGTCTGCGGGGATATCGCCCGTCTATCCGAAGCCGAACTCGTCTTTTTGGCCCATTACGACCCTTCCGCTTCGAAAGTCATATCGTGGACGGTATCCTCTTCGGAAAAGTCCGGCGAAAACGATACGAACGGGTGGGAGGATTTCGCCGTCCGGTTGTGCAGAAGGCTCGCGGCCGAATCCGCTGATACAAAACACCGGGGTTTTCTTCCCCTCCCGCGGGAAGATCGGCCGATTATTCATAACGGAGACGCGTACTCCTACATGGAAATCCGGGACGAGCTTCTTTTCCACGGGTTCGTGCTCGTAAGCGGGAAACCGGAGCGTTTACGGAGAGTTTCCAAAGAAATCGAGCTCTTTATCCGCGTTGTAGCGCTTTTGTGTACCCGCTGCTCTTCCGCGGAAGCTTCGAGGTCCACGGCCGTACGGTTCGAGCAGTTTATGGAGAACCTGCCGGCCTATGCTTTCATAAAGGATCGTAAGGGAAGGTACATATTCACCAATCAGGCATATAAAAAGATCGGATCGGTAAACCCCCGGAAAAGGCTCGGACGGACCGACTTCGAGCTGTTTTCCCCGGAAGTAGCCCGCCGTATCCGTGAAAACGACGAAGCGGTTTTCCAAAGCGGTGTCCCCCTAGAAACGATCGAAGAAATACCCTTCGCGGGGAAGATCCAGCACCTTC
Organism: uncultured Spirochaetales bacterium; assembly: GCA_964641125.1. Classification (GTDB taxonomy): domain Bacteria; phylum Spirochaetota; class Spirochaetia; order SPDA01; family CAZSGZ01; genus JBKHAJ01. The sequence continues at coordinate 12,537 of CAZXMO010000074.1, read as the reverse complement.
TGTCGGTGAAATTCCCCCTAACCGAAGCGGACGGAACCCTAGGCCTCGCGGGCATTGCAGTCGATATAACCCGGCTCGTGGAAATCGAGCAGGCCCTCGAGACAGCCTGTAAAGAAAAAGAACTCCTCTACCGGGAGCTCCAGCACAGGATCAAGAATACCTTTTCCGTTATTACGAGTCTGTTGAGGCTGGAAAACACCCGGGGATTATCACCGGAAAGCGAAGCACTCCTTCGTAAGCTCTTAAGCAGGGTCGAAGCCGTCTCCTTAGTGTATCAAAACCTCTACGGAAAGGAGGGGTCCGCCCCCGTCGACGCCTCGGAATATCTCGTACAGATCGCGGAGAACATCATCCGGTCCTATACCGATGCGGCGGCGGGCGAGGGACACAGGATACGCCTCGAAACCGACTTCGAGCCTGTGGAGCTCTCCCCGGATACGGCCGTCCCGTTGGGGATAATACTTACCGAACTCATGACAAACGCGGTCAAGTACGGCTTCCGGGAAGAGGGAGGTACGGTCCTGCTGTCCTTGAGCTCCGGCCGAGAGGGTCTCGTCTTTCGCGTGTTCAACGACGGGATACCCCTGCCCGAATCGGTCGATGTTGAAAATCCCGAGACCCTCGGACTCAGGCTCGTTCGGGCACTGACCTCCCAGCTGAAGGGTACACTTTTGGTTTCCCGGGAAGGGGGAACCGAATTTGTCTTCCGCTTCCCGACGGCGGCCGCTTAATATCCGCCCCCGGAAGAACCGCCGGTGGTGCCTGAATAGTCCTTACGTCCACGGAAGGCGGTCGAGATCGACATTTCCCCCCGAAACGATGATTCCGATCCTCCGGCCCCTCCACGGTTTCGGGTCTTCCAAGATACACGCGAGGGGGACCGCGGCCGAGGGCTCTACGACGATCTTCATCCGCTCCCACATGAGGCGCATTGCCGCAATGATCGACTCCTCCGAACAGGTCCTTATCCCCGTGACGTGACCGAGGATAATGGAAAAGGTAAGAGTTCCTAGAGAAGTGAGGAGCCCGTCGGCCACTGTCCTTGGCTTTTCAGCGGGGATAAGCCTCTTCGCCTCGAAGGAGCGGTATGCATCGTCCGCCATAGCCGGCTCGGCCCCGTACACCTCGGTGTCCGGCGAGAAGTAGCTCGCCGCTAAGGCGGTTCCGCTCAACAGTCCGCCGCCCCCCACCGGCGCCAGGAGGACTTCGAGGCCGGGAACCTCGTCGATGAGCTCCGCCGCGGAGGTCCCCTGCCCCATCACGATACGCCCGTCGTTGTAGGGATGGACGAAGTACGCCCCGGTCTCCTCGGTTATCCGTGCGCAGGTCTCTTCCCGGGCAGCGAGGGTGGGCTCACAAAAAGTAATCCTACCCCCGTATCCCTCGACGGCCCGGACCTTCACCTTCGGGGCCGTCTTCGGCATCACAATGTATGCGGGGATTCCATTTACAGCCGCCGCCAAAGAGAGGGCCTGGGCGTGGTTTCCCGAGCTGTGGGTTATGACCCCGCAGGCCGCCTCCGCCTCGGTCAATGTCAGGACTGTATTCATGGCTCCGCGGAATTTAAAAGCCCCGACTTTCTGAAAACTCTCACACTTGAAGTAGAGCTCGCACCCGGTCAGCTCATTCATCGTCCGGGAGGTCAGAACCGGGGTCCGGTTCACATAAGGTTCGATCCGCCTCATCGCTTCGACGAGGTTTTCCCGGGTGGGTACAAATTTTTGCTGGTCCATATATAAAGTATGGCGGTAATCCTTGTTATGTCAAAGGACAGGTACTATAGTGGAATTAGAGGGGAATAAATGATGAAAGTTCTTGCCTTCTACAACATCAAGGGAGGAGTCGGAAAGACGACCGCCGCGGTCAACGTCGCCTATGCCGCCGGCAGGGACGGATTCGAGACCCTCCTATGTGATCTAGATGCACAGGGCTCGGCGAGTTTCTACCTAAAGGTAAAGGCGAAGGGCCCGAAGGCAAAGAATCTCACCTCCGGCGGAAAGAAAATCGAGGACCGGATAAGGGGCACCAATTACGCGAGGCTCCACATCCTGCCCTCCCACCTCTCCTACCGTAACCTCGCTGTCGAATTGAGTGAGAAGAAGAAGTCCGGCTCCCGGATCAAATCGTCCCTGAAACGGGTGGGAAAGGGATACGATCTCTTGATAATCGATTCTCCCGCCTCCCTCGATCTCGAGGCGGAGAACATCTTTCGGATGGCGGATATTATTTTGATACCCATCATTCCCACCACCCTTTCGGTCAATTCCTATACCCTAATCAGGGATTTCTTCGAAAAGAAGGGTTTGGATACCTTCAAAATTCGGCTTTTCTTTGCCCTCGCCGACCTCCGCAAGAAAATGCATCAATCTACCATCGAAGAAATCAAGTCTTCATCCCCGGAGTTTTTCCACACGGTAATCCCCTATTCCTCCGCAGTAGAAAAGATGGGACTATACAGGGAGCCCCTCCTCGCGCGCAGCCGAAAGATCAAGGCCGCCCTTGCCTACGAGGACTTGTGGACGGAGATACGGGAGGCCGCGGGGCTCATGACCGCTCCCACACCCCCGCTTCGGTAAGTTTCTTTTCCGCCTGCTCCGCCCACCCCCGGTTCGCCCGGGGATTAGCCGGGCTCGGATGCAGAAGGGTGACCACATCTATATCTCGACCGTCACCGCTGTTCCGCCTCTCGACGGATTCGGCTATTCTGCCCGCGGCGAAATTCCCGAATCCCACCAGATAGAGGGGTGCGTAGAGATCGACACAGGTGAGAAGGTAGTCGTCGCAGTGACGAAAGAGGCTGAGCCGGTCCTCTTTTTTCAGCTTGTCCGGGGTGATGTTCTTCCCCTCGAAAGAGAAAAACAGGAGAGGACAGTAATTGAGGACGAGGTGGTCCGCGAAAAACCGTTCAGAGGTCCCGAACCGTTCCCGCATGAGCCCCCATACCCGCCTGCCGCTTACCTCGCTTCGCCGGCAGTCGAACCCGGTTACCGGACGTTTGGGTATCTCATCTTCGGGCTTTTCCACCGGCCCCTCGATACCGAGCCAGTCCCTGACCGCCTCGACCTCGCCGAAGGGTACTCCGGTCTGGGCCATTCCCCAGGGGCCGGGATTCATCCCCACGAAGAGCACCCGCTTTTCGCCTCCCCCGTAGAGGGAGATATATTCCGCGTATTGTTCCGAGGCGTAGATTAGGGGATTGTAGATCGTCTCCACGGGGGGCTTGAAATCGAGCCTTCCGAGCTCACGTGTTAGATGATCGGTGGCCGCGAGAACGGCTTCGGTCCGCCGGTTTTCAGTCATATCAGCAGGCCTTGTCAGAACGATTCCATCACATCGCCTATATTCCCGGATTCACCGCTCCCTTCTCCCGAAGCGGCTCTCCGGTACTCCCTCCACAGAGATGTATCGATGTAGATATAATCGACCACGCTTGCTTCGGACTGGGGCCTCGATTCACGCACCTGGAGGAGAACGGTTACCTCCTCCTGAGGCCAAAAGCCCAGCATCGAATATCTTTCGATAGCCCCGCCGTAGTAGGTCCCGTCGTAGCTTTCCGGGGTAAATCCGATTCTGCTCCGGATAGAATCCTCGATCCGGTCGTAGACCGCGCGGTATCGTCCATTCTGGCGTATCCGCTTGTGAACCATAAAAAGCTCGCCCTCCGCCCCGCCTCCGGGCCGGGTAAAGAAAAAGAGCTCGGTCGGGGAACTTCCGTTGGTACCGACGGAGTACTTCGCCGCGTACGCTTCGTCGAGCCAGATATAAGCCGTGCCTGGTACGGTGGGGGCTCTGATTCCGCCCTCGAAAAAGTCCGCGGCCTCGGTATTCGCGCCGCGGATGATCGCGTTATGGGCCAAAAAGATCGCGTCGGGGGAATCGGCCCGATCGAGGTTTTCCTCGATCCGCCTTCCTATATCCCCTATTCCCTCGCCGAAGGGGATCGACCCGTATGAGAAGATATCACTCTGTTGGGCGAACCCCGTTCCTCCACAAGCGAGAAAAAGAAGAAAAACAAGCAAAAAAATATTCGTTTTTATCATTGTCTTAGGTAGAATTCCTTTTTCATCGTCTCCCGTGATTTGAGGTCCCTGCACCGGTCGCAGAAGAAGCTTGCACCCCCGCATGCGGCGGCGGGGTGTATCCGTGAATCGCATTTCTCACAATAGAAGGCGATGTCGTAACTCCTTCCGCACAATACGCAGCTGTACAATTCTCCGCTTCCCTCGAGCTTACCGCCGCAGTGTGGACACTCCATACAGGTAAAATATAACGGAAATCCTTGATCGGGTCTATCGGGTCTATCCGCCCTCTCCGACGACCACCCCTTCCCAGGGCCGGAGAACAAGGGTGCCGCCGGAAAACTCGGGAAAGGGTTCGGTCGAGGTGAGAGGAAAAATTTCTATTCCGGGGGATACTTTCACACGCTTGGACGAAAAATTGAGATAAATCGTAAGAACAGAATGCTCGTCCTCCGCCGCTTGGGGATACATCCTGCGGTACCCTAAGACCGTTTTCGGGAGCTCCTTCGCATCGATGAGCTCCAAGCTCCCCCTCCTCAAGGAGGGTTCCTTCTTCCTTAAATGGAGAAACTTCCTGTAGCAGGAGAGGACCGAGCCGGGGAGATTTGTCTCGTATTCCACGTTGACCGTTTCGAAGTCGGGATGAATAGGCAGCCAGGGACTGACCGCCCCGGGGCAGAAACCGGCGTTCGCGCCGCAGGACCACTGCATGGGCGTCCGGGCCCCGTCCCGAATGACGGAACCGCCGCTTACCCGCTGCATTGTTCGAATAATAAAGCTGGGGAGGCGGGAGAACTGTTTTGTTACACCGTCTAAGGCCATATCCGGGTCCCGTTCGTACTGGAGCATCCCGGTCTCCTCGCCGTAGTAGGTGTAGGGTATTCCCCGTACCGTAAACATGAGCGCCGCCGTGAGTTTGGCCTTGGCGAAATCGTTCCCGTGGACGCTTATCCATCGGTACCGGTCGTGATTCGAGAAGACCCAGGTGGGAATGAGGGGTTCAGGGAAACCCTTTTCGAATTCCTCGATGAGACTGCGGAAATCATCTGAGCGCATCTTCTTGTCCAGGGTCTGGAAGAGGAAAACCGTATGAAGACCGTCCTGGTTTTCTTCTCCGCAGTACTTCCGCAGGGTGGGAATATCGCCGAAGGCCTCGCCCACCATAAACCGCGGCGGGGATGAGTACTCGTCCACCACCTTCCTTAAGTCTTTGATGAAGTCGAAGGTGTCGGGATGGTGCTCGGTCATGACGCTGGAGCGGAAGAGCATATCCGGATCGTCCGCGCCGGGGAAGAGCTTGAAGGTGAAGGGATTGTCCCGAAACTCTTCATCCTCGAAGAGGCTCCCGATGATATCCAGACGCATCCCGTCGGCCCCCCGGTCGAGCCAGAACCGGACCGCGTTGATTATCTCTTCCCGGACCTCGGAATTTCGGAAGTTCAGGTCCGGCTGACAGGGAAGAAATGCCGCCCAGTACCACTGCTCCGTGGCGGGATCGTAGTGCCATCCGCTTCCCGTTACCTTGGACCTCCAGTTGTTAGGGGGCTCTTTCCCTCCGGGCTTTCTCCCGTCCCGCCAGACGTACCAGTCCCTCTTCGGATTGTCCCGGGACGACCGGGATTCTATAAACCAGGGGTGCTGATCGGAGGTATGGTTTAACACCATATCGAGGACGATCTTCATCCCCCTTTCGTGCATCTCCTTCACCAAGGTGTCGAAACTCTCCAGAGTCCCGTACTCGGGGTGGACATCGGTAAAATCGGTTATATCGTAGCCGAAATCGCGCTGGGGGCTCGGATAGAAGGGTGAGAACCAGACAGTCTCGAAGCCCAAGTCCCGTATATAATCGAGCCGGGAAATGACCCCCTCGAGATTCCCGATGCCGTCTCCGTCCGAATCGAGATAGGACCGGGGATATATCTGATAGACGGCTGTCTCCTTCCACCAGGGAAAGTCATTTTCGCCCATGATAGTTCCTCCTCCGCCTCAGGCATTACCTATAGGGTACTAGCCATTGTTCATCCTTTCAAGCGAGGATATGATGAACCGGAAAGAAGCCCTAGGGAGGAGAAATGGTCGAGCTCCAAAGAATTACCTGTACATCCGGGGGATCTCCCCTTACCCTCGAGTCCCGGTCGACCGCCGTCGCCGGGGGGGTGGTGATCGAGATAACTCTTCCCCGAAACCTTTCGGGACCCATCTCCCTCGACGGGTGTGAACTCTTCTACAGCTTCGATGAAGCCGCCCTCGGGTGTTTCAAAAACGGGTTTCAATCCTGGTCCGCCAGTAGAGAATACTCTCCCTATGAACACGATACGCTTCTCGCCCCCTTGGCCCGCGCGGTAAAACTCCACCGCTTCGGAGACGATCATTTCCTCCGGCCGTTAATCAAAGGTTGGTGTGACCGCCCGGGAAGATTCGTAAGCCACACCTATACCTACCTTCGGCACGCCGCCGATTCGATAACCCTGGCGGGAAGCGTCGACGAAAGCCCCGGGTACACATTGTTTTCAGTCGACCTCCCGGGGAGGACCCTCATAGTCTCTAAGGATGTGGAGGGAGGCCTCTTTTCCGCCGGGGATCTTCTTCTCTCCCTCCTCATCTGCGGCGGCACGGAGGAAGACTGCTTTTCCCGGTATTGGGAGACAGCGGCAGCCCGTGCGGGCAGTCCCCCGCTGGCAGTGTCCGCCGGTCCGTCCCCGGATATTCTCCCCGCCGGCTGGACCAGCTGGTACAATTACTACACCGAGATTTCGGAGGAGATACTCCTCGGCAATATCGATGCTCTCGAGGATGCGGGGGCGCCCTTGGATTACTTCCAGATCGACGACGGATATCAGGAAGCCGTCGGGGACTGGCTCCGGATCAAAAACTCCTTCCCCCGGGGGATGAAGCACCTCGCCGACCGGGCCCGGACCGCGGGCTTCACGCCCGGATTGTGGCTCGCCCCCTTCATATGCGAACGACGCTGTGCCCTGGCCCGGGAAAATCCCGAGTGGATACTTACCGACCGGCGGGGCCGCCGGGTTCCCGCCGGATGGAACCCCGGCTGGAGCGGGACTTTCTATGCGCTGGACACCGAGAATCCCGATCTCCTCGACCACCTCCGCGGCGTTTTCGAGACGGTACTAAAGGACTGGGGTTACGAGATGGTCAAGCTCGACTTCCTCTACGCCGCGGGAATGGTTCCCCGAAACGGCAAGACCCGGGGAAGGCTCATGTGCGAGGCGATGAAATTCGTGCGGTCCTGCGCCGGGGAAAAGACCATCCTCGGCTGCGGGGTACCCTTGGGCTCCGCCTTCTTCCAAGCCGATATCTGCAGGATCGGGAGCGACGTGGCTCTAAAATGGGAGGACGGGCTCCTCCGCCGCCTCCGCTATCCGGAACGGGTATCCACCCTCAACAGTTTGACCGCCACCGTGGGAAGACGGCAGATGGGGATGGGCTGGTCCGCTCCCGGCACGGATGCTCCGGATACCGGCAACCATCCCCGGCCGTTCCTCGCCGACCCGGACGTCTTTATCCTCCGGTCCCGGGGGGTTGCGCTGACCCCCGCCGAACGATACACCTTGTTTTTGCTCAACGCGCTGTTCGGACAGCTCCTGTTCACCTCCGACGATGTTTCCCGGTATACGCCGGAGGAGCGGGAGCTCTTCCTCTCCCTCTTCCCCTTCCGCGAAAAGAAATTCGAATCGGTCCGTACCTCCGGCGGCGTCACGGCCGCGGCTTTTTCCCTACGGGAAAACCGCTACAGGGTCTACGCGAACTTAGCCGACCGACCGGTCCGCTTCGTTCTGCCCCCGACGTACCCCCGCGCACAAAGCCCCGATTGTTACTTCCGGGCCCGTACCTTCGAGGGACGCCCCGATCCCGTCTTCGCCGCGGAAGGGGATTCTGTCGAGCTCGAGGGTCATGAATCGCTGTGTTTCTTAGCGGTGCCGAAGGAAGATTATTCGGTCGCGGGGAGCACCGGGAACCTCTTTCCGGGGTCGGAGATAACCGGGATAGTCGCCTCGAGGGGGACACTCGACATCGAGCTCCATCCCCATACCCGAAACCGGGGCGAGGTTTTCATCAGGGTCCCCGGACCGGGAAAATACATCGTCAACGGCTTAGAAACGGAAGCCTACGAGCCTCATCCCCAAACGTGGATCGTGCAAACTGGCTTCTAGCAAGCTTCGGTACTGTACCTAAACCTTCCCCGGGGCGGTCCCGGCCGCCTCCATCTCCCGTGCCCGGGTCTGCATCAGCTCTTTGAGTTTTTTCCGGTCGAGGGTTATATACTTGGCCACCATGAAGAAGATAATCCCGCATGGGAGCCACCAGGCGACGGCGAAGTTCATCATGAAGAGATATCCCACCGAAACCAAAAGTCCACCGATGGCAGGGCCGAATCCCTGACCGAGGTTGTCGGTGATGTTGAAGACGGCGAAGACCGATCCCCGGTGCTCCGGGCGGTTCACGTTCATGAGAATCGCCTTGACGTTGGCCGAGGGGACCGAGACCAGAAAGCCCGCGAGAAACGACAGGGCGTAGTAGAGGATGAGCATCCCGCCGGAGGGATCGTAGACGGGCATATTGATGACCGGGATCACCGGGATAATTCCGATGAGGACCCCGGTCCCGCAGAGGATGGGCATGTACTTGGGATTCTTCCGGTAAAGCCGCTCTCCGATCATGGCGAAGACCACGGCCCCGATGGTGGCCCCGATTCCAAGCATCAGATACACGGTGGTGGCGTTCTGCTTGGGAAAATTCCGGTACCGCTCGAGATAGAGGATCATCCAGTACCCCAGGATTCCCCAGGGAATGGTCCCCGGGATTCCCTGGAGGAAGGTCCAGATATTCGTCCGATTGGAGAAGATGAGCTTGAAATCGCTTATGCGGATCCGCTGCTTGTAGGCAATGCCCTTCTTGATGAGGTCCTCCAGGGCGTCCTCGGTCTTTCCCCGTGCGGGTTCTTTGGCGAAGATGGAAAAGATAAGAACCAGGGGAAAGTTGGGGATCGCCGCGATGAGAAAGGCGATCCGCCACCCGAAGGCTCCGGTCATATACCCCGCCGCCGCGGGACCGACCATCATCCCGATGGCCCAGGACACTCCGAGCCAAGCCGAGGCGGAGGCCCGGTGCTCTTCCCGGAAGAGGTCCGCTATGAGAGAGAAGGAGATCGGGTAGATACCTCCTATCCCTATGCCGGTAAGGATGCGAAGAGTAGTAAACGAACCGAGGGTCCGGGTAAAGAAGGGTATACCGGTCAGGAGGCAGGGGATTTCCCCTACCAGAACGGTGAGAATCAAGAGCTTCTTCCGGGATATCCGGTCGGTGAAATACCCGAAGAAGATACTCACCACCGCTCCGACGATGGTAAAGGCCGAACCGATGAATCCCAAGATCCGCTCGTTGATCCCGTACTCCACGGAGAGCTCCGGAAGGATGGCCGACATAATACGCTGGTCCGCGTACAGAAATACAGACATCAAAATAAGGAGCGCGAGAACGAATTTGTCCCGCCCCGGCATGGGCATCTTGTTCATGCAGTGTATTTTAACGCATTTCCATGTAGGCGGCAATTAAAATCTTAAAGAGTGCCCCCGGCCAACGCCTTCTTCGAGCTCGAGGGTTGTGTAGAGAAAGAAACGGGTTTATCATGGTAGGAGGAAAGGAGGAAACCATGAGAACTTACAAAACCGCGGGTTTTCTCATCATCCTCTGCGCCCTCTTCATCGTAAACCCGCTTGCCGCCGAATCCGAGACTGATTCTCATGTCTACGAAACAATCCGGAGAATGACTCGGGGAATGAACGATTTCTCCGATAGTATGGAATCCGAACCCGGAGTGGCAACTATGTCGGAGGTCGTGGAAAAACTCGCAGAAACGATCGAGACCATCGGGAAGGATATGGTTGGGATCTATCAGAACCATCAGGAGCTGTTCACAAACCCTCCCGCGGATGCGGAACAGATCATTTCCGAACACCAAGAGGCCCTGATGCGGTACGAAGAGGCCCTGCAGAAGGCGGTCCGCTTCGCCAACGATAACATGGACAAGGAAGATTTCCAGGCATCCTTCGAGCGTCTCAACTCGGCCATCTACGAGATGTACCGATAGCATCGCCTTTGTCCCCAGTATACGAACATGGTATACTCCCGATATGACCGCATCAGAGATCTTCCGGAGGAACGGTGATTTCAAGGATTCTCCCCTCATCACGACCATCCGAAGATTGCACGAGCTTTTCATCGATCTCGATATTCCGTATGCCGTAATCGGCGGAATGGCGGTGGTGAGAAACGGCGCCGTACGGACAACCGTCGATGTGGACATCCTCACCACACGCGGCGGGTGGAACAAGGTTCGCGTTCATAATCCCCGAGGGCTCGAAGTATTCTCCGATCACGCGGTTGACACCGAAACCGGAGTGGACATCGACGTCCTTTTTCCCGGAGATGATTGGGCGATGAAGATCCCCCTGCCCGATCCCGGTGAGATCGGTGAGCTCGACCCCCTCTTAGGCGGGTATTTCAGCGACCTCTTTCATCTCATAGAGATAAAAACTGCGGTATTTATCAAGAAACGGGACGAGGACGGTATCGAGGTCGCTGCAAAGGATTTAGCGGATATCGTGGCCCTCACCGAGAATAATGCGGAGCGGATAACCGAACATTTCATTCAGTCCCTGCACCCGGAGGTTCGGGAGGAGTACCGGCGGATCGCCGCAAGGTTGCTGGATACCCGGTAGGCGTCCCGGCTATCTGTAACTGTGCAGGCTCGGAAGGAGATAGTTTACCCCGAAAAAGGTAAACATGGTAAAGGCAAAGCCGATAATGGATATCCATGCCGGGAGGTTACCGGGACCGCCCTTCTTCCCCTTCTTTTTACCGGTAAATACGAACCGGGCGTGAAGGTATACCGTATAGGCAAGCCAGGTAACGAGTGCCCAGGTTTCCTTAGGGTCCCAGGACCAGAAGGACCCCCACGCATAGGAAGCCCATATGGCGCCGAAGATCAACGCCCCGGCGGTAAAGATAGGATAGCCGACGGCTATCGCCGTGTAGGTCAGCCGGTCGAGCTGCCTGCGCCGTTCAACCGATTTTGAGAAGAGAAAGATGATCGACGCCGTGAAGGCGACCACGAAAAACGCCTCACCGATGAAAGAGAGTGAGACGTGCAGCACGAGCCAGTGGGACTGCAGGGCCGGTACGGGCGGCCGGATCGTATCCGGAGCGATCGGAGACGAGGCGATTGCCAGCATCACGATGGACACGAAGACGGCCCCGAAGAGGAGAATCTTCGGAACCGAAACCCGTCGTGAGACATCGAGGACCACGACAATAACGGCGATGCAGAAGGAGAAGAACACCAACGATTCGTAGGTATTCGTCAGGGCGAAGAAATTGATCCGCACGCTCCTGTAGACGAATCCCGCGAGAAGGAGTAAAGCCGATGCGCCGACGATCCATCTGCTGATAGTCTCTTCCCGCCCTTTGATCCCGATCAGATAGACGATCTGAACAATGAGGGCCGCGATCTGGAGCCCGAAAGCGATTGTGATGATCATGGTTGCCTGTCTCCTATTTTCTGGATGAAGGAAAGCCCGAGACCCGCCGTCAAAATTAACAGTAACACGATGATTACATTAAACAGGGGATTATACCGGATCAGGAGGCCGGTCTGAGCATAATGGACGATTTCCTCTACGGTAAAACCGTATTCGGTTTCTCCTTCCTCGAGAAGGAACCTGACCGTCTTCTCTGCATCCCGGACAAGAAATACCGCCGCCGGCTCCTCGCCGGGCGGAGTAACCACGGAATCGACAAAGACCGATTTGCCTCCGATCGAAAACCCTTCCCCGGGTTTGATCGTCCCCCGGGTTCCCGCGGCATCTTTCAGTACGATATCGGCGTCGATACCGAAGCTGTACTGATACACCTTATAGCTTCCGAGGCGGAGCGGCTTGTTCACCTCGATGGTGTATTCCTCGAGATGGGTCTCCCCGTTTTTGTCGACCGACACCACGCTCATCCAGTCCTTCGGGCTTCCATCCTGATATTCGATTTTGTGCAGCTCGTTTACACGCACGGTATAGGCGTTGGGAAGCTCGAAGCTCTCTCCTCGAGTCAGAGTTACCTGCGTATCCCCGGTCACGAATATCGACAGGACCCCGATGATTATCAAAAAAAGCGACGCGATATGAATAATATCCGGACCGTACCGTTTTTTTGCTCCCCTTCGAGCCCTCTTTACGATTCGCCGGACGGAACAGGTCAAGAGGTTTACAAAGAATACCCCCGAGGGGATCAGGAACAGGGCCGATCTATAGAACCGGTGAAAATGGAGACCGAGGATGAGACCGCTCAAACGGGAAGAGAACTCTTCCCCGTAGAACTCCGGCGGCCGGTTCTGAGGAACGAGGGTGGCGAGTATGCTCAGTACGATGATGAGGATAAACAGGACCAATGCGAGCTTCATCGATGACAGAAAAGCGAAAACCTTTTTCATAGGGCCGGTCTCACTGTA
>CAZXMO010000073.1:0-13832 GCA_964641125.1 uncultured Spirochaetales bacterium | reverse complement strand
CTGTTTTCCCGTGGTGACCGAGGATTCGGTCACGTCGAGGGCGGACAGAAAGGTATAATTCCCCGCAGCCTCCAGATAGCTCTCGATGCGGTCGAGCCGGAAAAGCATCCTCACCTCCGCTTCCGCCCCAGTCATCGAGGCCGCCCCGATGTTCCGGGGCCTCCACTGCCCCGACGGTCCCGGCATCCACTGGATGAGGTTATGCACCCCGTGATGATAAAAGACCCCTTCCACCGAGAGGAAGGGGAAGGGCCGCGCCAGAACACCCACGTCGTAGATCATCGCCTCCTCAGGCTCCAGGGAGGGGTTCCCGACGGCGAAGGCGGTGGACGGCCAGAAGAGATCGTCGAAGGAGGGGACCCGGTAGCCAGTCCCGATGTTTCCCTTCAGGACGACCCGCCGCTCGGGCCCGAAGGGGACGAGGAGACCGAGGCCCCAGCTCATCCGTCCCCGGACCGATGAGTAGGCGTCGTCGGGATAGCTCACCGCCGCCCCGTCGTAGCGCAGCGCCGGGGTCAGCTGGAGACGCCCGTATCCGGTATCCCCGAAGGGAAGGATGTGGATTTCCTCCCGAAAGAAAACTCCGTGGGCGGCCCGTTCCACCGTCCCCGATGCGTCGGCGCCCCCGGTCGTAACAAGCCCGGAAGAGAGGAGACGGTCGAAGCGGAAATCATAGCCCGCGGTACTCTTCACGAAGACGTACTTAAAGTCGTCGTTCCGGGAGAGTTCCGCCTCCGCCCCGAAGGCGGTGTTGTCGTGGCTGTCGTTAACCGCGCCGAGGAAGTACCCCGGATCGGTATACCGCCGGGTCTGCCGCAAAACATGGGCGTCCAGGGACAGCGAGGCGACGGGGTTGTTGTGATAGGTGAAGCTCACGAGGCCTAAGGCCCGAAGGTCCTCCATCTCAGCCTCCGGTGTCGGAAACTCGGCCAGACCGGGGACCCCCTTCCGGGAAGCGTGAAACTGACTCGTCAGGGCTAAGCGGATCCCGCGGAGCGGGTCGACGGTCCATCCGAGCTTGACCGATCCGTCCCCCATGAGTCCCGCTGTATTGAGGCGCACAGCGGAGCCGCCGCCGTGGGGGTCGGAGTAGATATACCCTCCCTCCGTAGAAAGCCCTTTAAATCCGATAAAGAAATCCCCCGACCGGTCCGCACCCAAGGGTCCTAAGAGCTGCCACGAGAGCTCGTGGGTAAAGTAGGATGAAAAGCCGTAGCTGACGGAGTGCTCGAAATCCTTTCCGTAGCCGTCCTTGGTCACGATGTTGATGACTCCGCCCAAGGCGTTGTGACCATGGAGGGCACCGCTTCCCCCGCGGACCACCTCGATACGCTCGATGTCCTCGGTACTGATGCTCCCGAGATCGACCCCGCCCCCCTGGGCCGAGTTGAGACGCTTTCCGTTGATAAGGACCAGGACCTGCTCCGGCGAGGAACCCCGGATGCTCACCAGGCTCGGCTCGGTGGCTCCCCCATACCGGTTTATCTGGACGCCGGTGACCGAGGCCACCACCTCGGCAACGCTGTCCTTCGCGGAAGCCCGGATCTCTTCCCCGGTGATGACCGTCACCTGGGAGCTCACGCTCCGGGGATCGGTGGGAAGTGCCTCCCCGACGACGGTTATCCGCTCCCTCTCCTCCCCGGCCTCCGCCCCCTCCTGGGCGCGGAGGATTCCCGCCGCGGCGAGGAGGAATACAACGAAAAGCACCCCCCTTCGCTCACAAGATGAACCGGCGAGCCGGGCGCCGGGTCTCGCGTCGCCGGATTTCGCGGCGCCTACCGCCGTCATGCCGCGCCTCGCCTTGACTTTACGGGGGTAAAATACTGTACACTTCCTCTCATGGCAGAACTCTTTCTTCTCGGGGGACCGCTGATGTACCCCCTGCTTCTTCTCTCCGTTGTGTCTTTGGCCGTCATCATCGAGCGGGGGATCGTTCTCCTGCGCGCCCGGTCGGGGAGGCAGGACAAGCTGACCGAGGCCGTCGAATCGGGAAACCTCGACCGGGCGGCGGCCGCGGCGGAATCGGACACCTCACCGGTGGGGTTCATCGTCAGGGAGATCTTCTCCGGACGAAATCTTCCCAAGGAAGAACTCGAGCACCGGGTTTCCTTGAGCGGCTCGCGGATCATCAAGGGACTCTCCCGGTATCTCCATCTCCTCGAGCTCATCGGGAAGATTTCCCCCATGCTCGGCCTCTCCGGAACGATATTAGGGCTTGCCCAGACCTTCCAGAAGGTCGCCGCCGTGGAAGGCGCGGCGGACCCCGCCGTTCTCGCCGACGGGATCTGGGCCGCCATGATCACCACCGTTACAGGACTATTCATCGGTATCCCCGCTATTATCTTCTTCCATCTCTACAACAATAGGGTCGGCTCCATCGCCTTCAGGATGAAGAACGAGGCCGAAGAGCTCATCATGATCCTGAAGGAACAGAGGAATGATTGAGTTCGATACCGACCGGGACCTAATCGGGAAGAGCGGCGGTCCCGACATGACCCCCATGATCGACATGGTGTTCCTCCTGCTCATATTCTTCCTGCTTACCTCCATCATCCTCCGTCCGGTCCTCGAGGTGGACCTCCCTGAATCGGAGACCGCCGAGACCGAGGAAACCCGGGGGACCACCGTAAGCGTCCGGGAGAACGGCGACCTCTTCCTAAACGGCGGGGAAACCGGTTTCGACTCCCTCCCCGGCAAACTCACCGCGGCCCTATTAGAAAGCGGGTCCGGTTCGGTGGTCGTCCAGGCGGACCGGGGTGTCGATTTCGAGGTAATCGTCCGTATCATGGATATCGCCCGGCGGAGCCGGGCCGATTCGGTATCCTTCGTAGTGCGGGACAGATAGTTAATCATCCGAAGCGACGTTGACCCCCATGGCCGCCATCAGGTTGGCCCCCAGGCACCAGTCTTTATTGTAATCCTGCCCGTCGAGGATTTCGGGATCGTCGGTTATCCGAAGATACCTCATTTCCCCGACCCCGGGCCAGGGAGCTCCGGTGTCCTTCGACACGAAGGTATCGAGGTCGAACCCCACACCCCCGAGACAAGGATCATCCGGCTCGAAGTAGATGGAGATGCACTCCCCGGGAATGTCCGCCCATGTCTCGCCACCCCCCTCCGAGACGATCTCCTGGGCCTGCATGTTGACGACGTAGTTCGCCCAAGTCGGATTGTTGCCGTGCAACCCTGAGGTCTCCCGGTACTCGTATCCCGGGTTCTCGGCGTCGGGATCGGGATTTACCCTATACTCCTCCGCATCGTTGGAGAACCATTCAGTCCCGTCCGCGGAGACTTCCACCCGGGCAAGCTCGCAGACGAGACCGTCCACCCTCCCGCCCCAGGCGAAGTTCGAGGCGAAGGTTATGAAGTCTGTCCCGGGGCCGTTGTAGATGTGCCGCCCCTCCTCGAACTTCCAGGCGGCGCTGCCTCCGATCCCGACACAGGTATAGGTACCCCTGCTCTCCCATGATCCTCCACCCTCCGGAGGACCGAGGGCGCCGTTGTTCTTGACGGGGTCACCGTTCTCATCGGTCACCTGAAGGGTCCCGGCCTTCTCCCCGCTGCAGGACCAGTTTTTCCGCTGAGGACCCGCGGTCCCCGGGTCCCACTCTAAATCGACAAGCTCGCCGAGGTAGAGATTTCCGGGATCGAGGGCCGGGTCGTATACCGGGGTAGTGTCCTCGCAGCTTTCGGGGAGAGGCTCCCCCCCCGGGGGGGCACACCCGGTACCCGCGAGGGCCGCCGGTAGAATAACCGCGATGAGAATGATCAGGACCCGCCTCACGGCGATTCTCTCCTGACCCGGACTACCGCGTCCACCTCGCAGGAATATTCCCCTAAACTGCCGGTTTCTAGTGACCCGCTTACAATCTTCACCCAACTTATCTCGTCGAGATTGGCGGGGTCAAAACTGTCGGGATCGACGGCCCACGCGATATCGATTGCGTTTCCTCCGCCGGAGCCGGGATCGATCCCAAGAGTTTCGTGCGAACTGGGGAAAGTGTAAAAATAAACGGGGTCTATTTCCGGGTAGTCCTCCACATCGGATAGGCTGTTATCCCCGGGTCCGCCGTCCGCACCGGACATATCGCCAAGGAGGAGGGACGGCGCAGCGTCCGCGTATCCCCAGCATTCCTCGGAGGAACCTGATGTGCTATAGAGCTCATCGGGGAGGAGGAAGACATCGGAAAATGTAAGGGGCGAATCCGCGCCTTCTGGCCACCAGGTAGGGATCTTGTCGTCGGGCGGCGGGTTTCCTCCCTCTACCTTATCATACTCGACAGTCCCCGCCGTATCCGTATCGTCGAGATGTGATCCGGGGATGAGATACCAGGTGTCGTCTGGGTCTCCGTTTCCATCCTCGTCGGCCATAATCCACACCGACCCCGGTTCCTGCCAGACGGAACCGGGGTCGCCTCCGTACCAATACCCGTTCCCGTACACGATGAAGTCGTATCCGCCGACGTTATCAGGATGGTTTTCGATAGGCGGTTCGAACTCGAGTACCACGTATCCGCCGGCCATTCCTAAGGAAACCACGGAACTGTTGTCCGCCGCCCGCGTGCCGCCGCCGGACGGGGGACCGAGCAGCTTGTGCTCATTGCCTTCGATCCGGTATGTTTCGTCGTTGGCGAACTGTCCAGGCGCCTGTTTAAAGTCCACAACTCCTGCGGCAAAGTAGGCTTCCTTCGGATAGGCGAGGTCCGGTTCAACCCAATCGGGGGGAACGTACCCCGGATCCGAAGGGCCTTTCGGCATCGGTTCACAGGAGGTAAGTATAAAAATTGCACACAATACAGCGGCCGCAGTAATTAGGCGCATCGGTTCGATAACTAAAGCTTTTATTTTCATATTGAACCGATCAGTCCTGTTTACGAACGGCCGTTCTCGGATTCCCAAAGGAACCGAAAACGGCCGTGTCCTTTAAGCACAGTTCGATCTTATTGCAGTGTCGCTTCCGTATAGCCAAGACCGAACCATCCGTTCGCCTCCGTAGCGTTTTCAACGGCCTCGTCCGCGGTTTCAGCATAACCGTCCGGCCAATCCGGAGGAGAACCTTCGGCAAACTCGACTGTAGTGATGCCGCCGGTGGTTTCGAAATTCTGCCATCTGAAGACCGTGAACGTCCCCTCCTGGTCTGTGTTCCAGGACGGGGGAGTCGTACATTTAACGACCGAATATCCGCAGTCCCCCGCTCCTGTTTCTCCGCCGTTGAATCTGGTATTATGGCCATCAACGATTTCGTATACGTATTCGGGCGTCGTCGCGTCGGCGTCCGCGAACTTTCTTATTTCAGTGCCGCTTATAACCCGCACTCCCCCAAACTCATCCTCCCATGTGCCTTCTATTTCCGGCACTACTCCCGAAGATAGGGAACAGCCACCGAAGGTGAGAACCGCGATCGCTACGAGTCCCGCGATCATGAGGACCTTTGTTCTGTTTTTCATACTTCACTCCTTTGACTCTGTCTCGGGAAGTGAGTGGGATCCGTCAATTCTGTTAGGGTAAATTGAAGGATATTCCGACCCTCTCCTCGAAGTCTGAATATTGTATTTTCGTATACCAATGTTTCCTGGCTTATGGGTATCGATCTGCCGCGCCTTCTCCCCTTTCTTCCGTTGATAACGTCAGGCGTGGGAATGGCCGTATGCGGCTGGTCACCCAATTACAGTGACGGGCTCGCGGGGGACTTACACCCCCTTCCATTGAAGTATACATTACCAGGATATCCTATCCCGAAGGAGCCGTCAAGAAGATTATTCTCCCCCCCTCGAGGTACGCTATCTCGTGGCTCATGAAACGGACCACCTCGAAATCGTGGGAAATGAAGAGGTAGGAAAGCCCGAGAGCCTCCTGATGTTTTTTCAGTAGATCGAGGACGGTCGCTTGGACCGATTGGAAATATTACGCCTGCAGAGGCGGAAGCAGTATATTATCAGGAGCAGGATGTCCATGCTATGATGGCTGGACTCACATAAAACACACTCCCGTAAAGCCGGAGCGTGGTTCAAGGTATTTATCGCCCGGTTTATCAAATTTGGGCGGTACAGCGAGATCGAAGCCGGAGACAACCAAGCTTGTCTTAATCGGTCGCAGTGCCGATCCTCGACGCAATACGGCGCTTACTCCACCGCCCACTTGACCATGTATACCGCCAGGAAGAAGAAGACAATCCCGTAGGCCGCCAAGACCGGGTAGTGGAAGAATGGCACGGGACGGCTGAGAAAGGCCCCGCGGATTGCCGCCGAGGCGTGGGTCAGGGGGATGATCCGGGCGGCCCACCGGAGGAAAACCGGAAGCCTGTCCAGGGAAAAGAAGGTCCCTGCCAGGAAGGACATCGGGACGATGATGAAGGAATTGAAAAAGTTCATGTCCCGGTGGGTCTTGACCGCGAGGGCCGTGAAGACGCCCAGGGAGGCGAAAAGGAAGGTGTTGAGGAGGACCGGTAGGATGATGACCGGGGAGACCATTCCCGGATCTCCCAGAAGGTAGACGGTGCCCAGTATAAAGAAAAAGCTCACCAGCCCCTTGGTCATCGCAAAGAGAACGAACCCGACTACGACCCGGTAGGGGCGCATCGGGGCGATCAAGAACTCCTCGAACTGCCTTGTAAAGAACCTTGCCACGTTTATCTCGGTGCCCACCCCGAAACTCTGGCTCATCCCGGAGATGGCCATCAGCCCCGGGAGCATGAACATCAGATAGGGGACCCCCTCCATGGTCAGGTCCCGCCCCACCCCCCACCCGAAGGCGACCGCGTACAGGAGCGGCGAGATGATTATCCCCGCGAAGGTACGGAGTATCCTCCGCTTGACGATCATCAGGCTCCGCAGGTACACCGCCCATGTCTGAATCACGATAGCGACTCCTCCCCGGTCAGGTGGATGAACACGTCTTCGAGCTGGGTTTCCCGGATGATGAGGGTGGAGTACTCCCTGACGCCCGCGGTGCCGTGTTTTGCGGTGGGGTCGCGGCTCGCGCTGGGGCCCGCCGGACCTGAACCCTTCTCTTCCCCTCCCCGCTCGGCCTCGTTCCGGGCGGAAAAGTAGCGCCGCTCGGTCAATCCGCCGGTGAAGGTCTCCCTGCACCACGGCCCGATTTCGTCGATCAAGGACCGCGGCTCGTCGAGCCTCAGGATAGCACCCTTGTGGATGATACCGACACGGTGGGCGTACTGCTCCGCCTCCTCGATGTAGTGGGTGGAGAAGAAGACCGTCATCCCCTCCCCATTAAGGTCCTTTATCAGGTTCCAGATCCGTTCCCGGGCGTGGGCGTCGAGCCCGGCGGTAGGTTCGTCGAGGAAGAGAATCTCCGGACGGTGGAGGATGGCTCGCACGATCTGGAGCTTCCGCTTCATCCCCCCCGAGAAGGTCCGGACAATCTTGTCGCGGTATTCCTGCAGCCCCGCGTAGCGCAGGAGCCGGTCTATCCTGCCGCGGGTCTCCCGGCCGCGCAGCCTGTAGAGGTAGGCGTGGATCAGCATGTTCTCATACGCCGTTAGGTCCGGGTCGATATTGAAGTGCTGGGAGATGAGGCCGATCTTTCCGAGATACTCCTCCCGCTCGGTGAGGAGGCTCATCCCGTCGAGCTCCACCGTCCCCGCGGTGGGACGGGCGAGGCCGCACACCATGTTCAAAGTAGTGGTCTTCCCCGCACCGTTGGGACCGAGGAAGCCGAACATCTCTTTCCTGCGGATTGCCAGGTCTATGCCGTCCACAGCCGTGAGGGCCTCATCGTACACTTTGGTCAGCCTGCGGAGGGTCAGGATTTCATCCATGCCGGCTCCGGAGGGGGATAAAGTAGGGACATGCGTACTCCGGGTCCTCGAGAATCCGCACTCGGATATCGAAGACCTCCTCCAGGAGCTCGGGGTTGATTATCTCCGATGGTGTCCCGCTTCTGTAGACCCTCCCGTCTTTGAGAACGATGAGCCTGTGAGAGTAGCGGGCCGCCTGATTCAAGTCGTGAAGGACCATGACGATGGTCAGCGCCATCTTCCGGTTCAAGTCTTTGATCATCTCGAGGACGTCGAACTGATGACTTATGTCGAGGAAGGTGGTCGGCTCGTCCAGGAGGAGGATCCGCGGCTCCTGGGCGAGGGCCATGGCAATCCAGGCCCGCTGTCTTTCACCCCCGGAGAGGGTCGCCACCGGGCGGTGCTGGAGCTCCTCCATCTGGGTAAGCTCGACGGCGGCGTCCACGGCGACGAAGTCCTCGTGCCGGAGTCTCCCGGCGGGACCGAGATGGGGGAACCGGCCGTAGCTGACAAGATCCCGCACCGAAAAATCATCGGGCACCGAGTGGATCTGGGGAAGAACGGCGAGCTTCCGGGCGACCTCCCGGGTATTCATGCCGAAGATGTTCTTCCCGTCGAGGTAGACCGTCCCCCCCGCAGGCTTCAGGGTCCGGGCCAGGGCCTTGATGACGGTGGACTTCCCCGAGCCGTTGGCCCCGATGACGGTGACGATCTCCCCCCGGTCGACGGCGATGTCGATCCCCTCGATGACCCGGTGTTTGCCGTAGCTCAGGTGCAGGTCTTTGGTTTCAAGCATTCCGTTTAAGACCCCCCCGGAGGAGATAGAGGAAGAATGGACCGCCTAGGACCGCCATGATGATACCCACGGGAATCTCCACCGGATCGAAGACGACCCGGGCGATGATGTCGCAGAGCACGACGAGAGCCGCTCCGAAGAGGGCCGCGCCGGGGAAAAGGTAGCGGTAGTCGCTTCCCAAAACCAACCGGGTAATGTGGGGAACGATCAGCCCCACGAACCCGAGGAGCCCCACCACGCTCACCGCCGAAGCGGCAAGCATCGACGCCACCCCGATAAGCACAAGCCGGGTCGCCTCTACTCTAAGGCCCAATCCCACCGCGATATCGTCCCCGAGCATGAGAACGTTCAGCCTCTTCGCGAAGAGGTTGACCAGGACGAGGCCGCCCAAGGCGTAGGGCCAGAGGATGTGGAAGTGCCGCCAGGTCCTCGTGGCGAGCCCGCCGACCATGAAACCGATGACCCCCTGCACCCGCTCCGGATAGAAGATCATCAGGGTATTGGTAAAGGCGCCGAGCATCGCAGACACCGCCACCCCCGCCAGGATGAGGCGCATCGGTTTTATCCCGTTTTTCCAGGCGAGGAGGTAGATCAGGATCGTCGCGGCAAAGGCCCCGCAGAAGGCCGCCGGGGTGACGAGGAAGAAGTACCGCGGCAGGAGGATCATGATGGTGACCGCGGCGACCGCGGCCCCCGAGCTGACCCCGATGATGTTCGGTGCCGCCAGGGGGTTACGCATTACCCCCTGAAGGACCGCTCCGGATAGGGCGAGGCAGAGCCCCGCGAGGGCCGCCACCATGGTACGCGGCAGACGAATGTTCCAGATGATCTGCCGGTTTACCCCTGATTCGTCTATGAAGATCGACCGGACCACATCCCCCAAGGGGATATGGACCGCCCCGAGACCGACGCTTACGAGGATACCCAAAAAGAGAACCCCCGCGAAAACGACTATGAGAGCGATTCGGAATACCGTCCGTTCCCTGAGTGCTCTCTTGGCGTCTTCGATCCTCGCCGCAGAGGCGGCCTCGACCGGAGTTTCCACACTCATCTTTGTTCGCTACTCTCCGTACAGGACTTCAGCCATGTAGCGGAAGGCCTCCGGGAAGCGGTCGTTGGGTTTGTACAGAAAGAGCTCCGCCGGAAGATAATGTACCCTCCCCTTTTCGACCGCCTCGATCCCCGACCAGGCTTGGTTGGACATGAACTCCTCCTCGAGCTTCTCATCGATTTCGGAGGTGTCCCCCATGGGGGTAACGAAGATAACCTCCGGGTCCGCCTCCACGATCCGTTCGAGACTCAGGCTGACCCGTTTGTCATTCCTATCCCCCGCGAGCTCTTCGGCGATGTTCCGTCCCCCTAAGAGGGATGCGATGTGGGCGGTGTGGGCGGTGTCGAGCTCCGCCGACACGCTCCGGGGCGAAGCGAAGAGGGAGAGGAATTCGGGCTTCGGGTCCGTCTCGTGCTCGGCGATGATTTCCCGAATCGCCGTATTGAGCTCGGGGACAATCCTCGCCACGACGTCCCGGTTTCCCACCAGGCGGCCGAAGAGATCGAGGACCCCCACGAAATCGCTGTAGGTGTCGTAGCGCAGGAGAATACTCTCGATACCAATAGACCCGAGCATATCCGCCAGGTTCCGGTGGGTATCCATGTCGCTCAACACGACGAGGTTCGGCTCCAGGGACAGGATCACCTCGGCGTTCGGGGTGGTCACCGAGCCGGTGGTGGGCAGATCCTCGGCCTCTTCGGGAATCCCGGTCCCCCTCCGGGAATCGGGCCTGCCGACGACCTCTCCCCCGGCGAGATACCACAGCCCTAACAGGGAGGTGTAATGGACCACCACCCTGTCCGGCCGCTTTGTAAGGATCACCTCGTCCCCGTCGATATCGATGGCGGTTACCGATTCCGCCGTCTCCCCCAGGACGAGGGGGTTGGTAAATCCCCCTTCAACCTCGACCGTTTCGAGCTCTCCGGTATCTGCCGCTTCCTCCGTATCTCCGGGCGCCGCGGTTTCCTGTCCGCCTCCGGCTGAGAGGTTTGCGCCGACGCCGAGCACTATCACAAGAATACAAAATAAAAACCGTATCTTCATTAAAACTCCCTTTTGGAAAAACACACGGGGACAAAAAAACCCCGCCCTGCACGAGCAAGGCGGGATCCGTTTTATCCCATACATTCGATATTCGCCCGCGAGTCACCGCGCGGCAGAAAGACATCTTCCAGGCAGGTCTTCTGGCTCCCGGCTATATCCCGCCGCCCTTCCCACCCGGACTATTCCGGGCAGTGGGTATCCGGCGGGCCCTGCCGGTTACAGCGGCGGGTCCGCTCCCGATTCTCACGGGATTCCCTTTTCACCGTCCTGAGACGGCACCTGGTACTTCGAAACAGTATCTCTAATATAAACGCCACTGTCAATAAAGCGAATTACCGGTACGATAGGTTTTTATCGATACGATTCTATCTATCGCATGCTATCTTCTCGCGTCCACCGTTTTCACATAAGGATAATCGAGGATTCTTTGATCGGCGGTGAGGAGAGACAGCTCACCTTCGAGAGCGGTAGCCACCAACAGCCTATCCGCGGGGTCTTTGTGGAAAACTCCGCGCAGCTCATAGGCACGGGCGGCCATTTCATGGGTAATACCCGCGGTAAGAGCGAGGAGATTCTTCGATGTTACGGCGATCCAGTTCGGTAAAGAACCTGTAAGAGAAATTTGCCCAAGGCTGATGAGCCGGGATATCTCGAGGGTTGAAACCGGGCTTATATAGATTTCATTCCCGGTATCCTCGATCAGCGATAGTGTGATCGGACCGAGGCTTTCCCGCTCTTCCTGTGTCCAGATCCAAACGTGGGTATCCAGAAGGCATTTCATCGGTTGACTTCCCAATCATCCGTGAAATCGGTATAAACTATATCTCCCTTGAGCTTCATCCTACCCAGATTACCCAGCCTTCTCTTCGATTCTTCCTTGCCGTAGGGCTCGAGTACCGCGACAGGTTTCCCCCTGCGTGTGATAACCACCGAGTCCTTACTCCGATTGACTTCATCGATAATTGCGGTACACCGGGCCTTGAATTCCGATATGATCACCGTTTTCATATTACCATTCTAACATAGTCACCTGACTTAGTCAATTTGGGGTATATGAAGGATATATGAAGGAATCGCCGATGCTTTAAAAACACGCTCCCGTGTAGTTGGTTAGTATCGTCTCATCCCGGGTCAGAAGAGGCGAATTATAGTAAGAAGCGTTCGCGGTAATCAGCCGGTCGAAGGGATCCCGTGTCCAGGACAACCCCATCGCTTCGGTTATGATCGGACCGAGGGGAAGAGTGCACATACTCAAGCCTATTTCATCGGCAAGAAAACGTATGATCGTATCCGGAGAAATCCGCAGGCGCCCGATCGCTTCGAGGTATTTCAACTCGAGGCGGACGAATTCGGACGCGTACAGCGGATGAGATTCCACTATGTCCGCGGCCTTAGGGGTGAATTTCCCGATTTCGCCGTCGTACAGCCATACAATGACGTGAGTATCTAAATACGTCCGGGCTTCCATTCTTTAGACCAATCCATGGTTATAATCTCGTCACTATTTCCCCTGTAGGCCTTAGGATGATTCTTACCTATAAGCTTCTCGAGCTTCTTTCCGGGGGATTCACAGATTATCCTGAAAACCAAACCGTTCCTTTCGATCGTTTCGGGATTTCCCGTCTCCGCAACTCTATCGAGGACTCTATAGATGTTTTTCCGCAATTCCGTAGGTGTCACACAAGTATGATACCTCGAGAAACGTACGCAGTCAAGTCAACTACGTACGCATACGTGGCGCGGTCCGGCTCATTTCCGCAAGGAGATAATCGGAAAGCGACATCCCCTTGAGGGCGGCCCGTGCTTTGAGCTTCCTATGCAGGCGGTCGGGAACGTTCCGTATCTAGGACAGCTCGTCCTGATTCACCACATTCTTAGGCTCTCCCGACAGGAAGGCCCGGAGGTTCTCCACGGCGATCTCCATGAGGCGGGAGCGGGCCTCCCGGGTGGCCCAGGCAATATGAGGGGTGATGGTCACGTTCAAAGCGGTGTAGAGGGGATTGTCCGGCTCAGGGGGTTCGGTGCTTAGGACGTCGAGGCCCGCACCGGCGAGGTGCCCCGATTCGAGGGCAGCGGCCAGATCGGCATCGACGACCAAAGGGCCCCTCGAGGCATTGACCAGGAAGGAGCCCTCTTTCATCCGGGCGAAATCCCCCCCCCTAAAGACTTGCCGGTGAGCTCGATGATCACCGATTCTTTCTTCCCGGTCCGGTCGTAGACGGTAAGCTCCCCTCGGGTGCGGCCACCGTATCACCCGGGGGAAAACTCCCCGGGAGCGAGGCACCGGATCTCCCGGAACCGGGTGAAATCGGATGAGTTATGGGTCACGAGGTGTGAAACCCCATGGGCAATCATCGTCGCTGCAATATTCGCGTAATGGATCCCTTTGCCGATGATAGTGTACAACCGGACCAATTCGAGCAGCGTTGTGTTTACATCCTCCGTCTCCTCCAAGAGGACGGTCCGCCTTGTGAATTGTTCGATATTGTGGAGTGCATCCTTAACCGAAAGGCCGAGACCGTTCAACTCGATGGGGCGCGTCGTCACAACGAGGTATTCCCGGACGATTTGTCCCGTCAGAGCCAAATGGATGCCGCCGCTCAGGGCCTTTCGGAAGAGTGACCGCGCGGTTTCGTGATCCCGGCGGGATCTATCGGTGGCCGTAAGGAGGATATTCGTATCGATTACGACGAGTTCACCTCTCGATATCATAGATATCATAGATATCCTCTCTCCGCCAGGTAGTTTCCCCCTCGGAAGCGGCGGTTACGATATCCAACTCATCTTCAGGCCCGTATTCGGGAACACGCCGCACCGCCTCGGCTAAAATAGCGCGTATTTCACCCTGCATTGAGCGGTGATGTAGACGAGCCAGAATTTTCAACCGGTTCATCACCTCGGGATCTACGTCTCGAATGTGTATCGATTTCATACCGGTATTGTAATGCTATCTTTGCAAGACTGACAAGATTAATTCCTGCCCCGCCTATCCGGAACTCGGGCGGTTACAGAGAAACTCTAGGGATTCACCGTTCCCAGCTCCGAATCGTAGGTGTCGTCGTAGATGCGGTCTTCGACCTGCCCCTGTCGGTGGCCACATTGTCAACACCGCCGCTCCGCGCTTATTGCTTAGAGAGTGCCCCCGATCGTGGGGATTGAATCAGGAGAGGACATTTCCTTGTATA
>CAZXMO010000072.1:0-13998 GCA_964641125.1 uncultured Spirochaetales bacterium | reverse complement strand
ACTGTATCGATATCTCACCTATTTCAGTAACCCTTATCCCGGTCGAAGACCGCCATATCCGTAAATATTACCTTTCCGGTCTCCACATCGAAGTATCCGAGGTTGACGACGAAGATGGACCCGGGGCCCGTAAGGGGCAGCGAAAACCTTCCCGATGTATCGATTCGGGGAATCACGGTCTTTCCTTTCGAAGAAACCACCGGCGGGTCTTTGCCGAGGTACCCCCCGGAGAGGATGGAAGCACCTCTCGCCGGCTCCAAGGCGAGGTCCGTGTAGAGGGAGAGGACGAAGGTAACCGCCGCGTATACCTTCCCGTCCCTCGAGGCTATTCCGGCCCCCGCCCGCGTCCAATCCGGACCGAGGATAACCTCGCGGTGCCGGGGGCTTTCGAGCCACACGGCGAAAATGGAATCGAGATCGGGGCCCCGTCCGAGAATCTCCCCGGCGGCCAAGCCCGTGCCCCCCGCGTCCCGGTATCGACGGTCGGCGGTATTCCCCGACCTGTCCGCGTGGGAAAAGGGAGCACCCGAGGCTAGTTCCTCGGCATATTCACGGGCCGCCTTGGCCGCCGGGCCCGACCGCTCTAAGGGTGGAAAACCCTCCTCGGACCGGATACGGTTGATCCGCCCGAGAATATCCGCCGCCGGCCCTTCCTCCGCCGACGCGGGAATAGATACCCCTATTAGGAAAGTAAGGAGTAAAGACAAAGTCGAGTATGCGTTCCTCTTCATATAGGTTTAATATTAGCAAAAACGAGCCTACTTTTCAAAACAAAACTGTGTATGATAGTATTGCACCCGAAGGATTTTATCGAAGTATGGCAGACAAACCGATGCGCAACATAGGCATAATGGCTCACATAGACGCCGGGAAAACAACCACCACCGAACGGATCCTCTTCTATACCGGCAAGTCGCATAGAATCGGCGAAGTCGATCACGGCGAAGCGATCATGGACTGGATGGAGCAGGAGCAGAACCGGGGAATCACCATCACCTCCGCCGCGACAACCTGTTTCTGGAAGGATACTCATATCAATATCATCGACACCCCGGGACACGTCGATTTTACGGCGGAGGTCGAACGGTCTCTGCGTGTTCTCGACGGTGCGATAGCAATCTTCTGTGCAGTCGGCGGAGTCGAGCCCCAATCGGAGACGGTATGGCACCAGGCGGACCGGTACGAGGTCCCCCGGCTGGCCTATGTGAACAAGATGGACCGCATCGGAGCCGACTTCTATTCCGTTGTCGAGGAAATCCGAACCAAGCTCGCCGCTAATCCCGTCCCCTTGCAGCTCCCTATCGGTAATGAGTCCGATTTCGAAGGGGTCATAGACCTGATCGAAATGCGGGAACTGCAGTGGGACCCCGAGAATTACGGGAGCAAGATGTTCACCGTCGAGATTCCCGAAGAGCGCCGCGCGGAGGCCGAGGAATGGCGGCAGAAGATGATCGATGAGCTCTCCGCCTATTCCGACGAAATGACCGAGCTCTATTTAGAGGGCAAAGAAATTCCCGTCGATCTCATCCGTAAGGTGATCCGTGAGCGGACTATAAGCCGCGAAATCGTCCCGGTCTTAGTCGGGGCCTCGCTGAAGAATATGGGGGTCCAACCGTTGTTAGACGCGGTTACCCACTACCTCCCCGCTCCCTCCGATCTCCCCCCGATCCCGGCCCACAGCCCCAAGAACGACGAAGAAATCCTCGTGGAGAGGAGCATCGACGGCCCTCCCTTGGGATTGGTCTTCAAGATCCAGCACGACCGAGAGGCGGGCCCGATGAGCTTTATCCGGGTTTACAGCGGGTCCTTCAAGACGAACAGCGCCTATTTCAACATCGATAAAAAAAAGAAAGAGCGGTTCAACAGGCTCTTGAGGATGCACTCGAACCGCTACGAAAAACTGGAGAGTTTAGACGCCGGGGACATCGCGGTAATAATAGGTCTCAAGTTTTCTCAGACCGGAGATACCCTGGGCTCGGAGGGAAAGCAAGTGCTCTTCGAACCGATGTCCTTTCCGGAACCGGTTATTTCGGTGGCCGTGGAGCCGCGGACCCTCTCCGACATGGACAAGCTCAGGGATGTCTTCGGGCAGCTCAAAAAGGAGGACCCCACCTTCGTCATGAAGGAAGACGAGGAGACCGGACAGCTGATTATCTCCGGTATGGGTGAGCTGCACCTGGACGTCCTGATGACCCGGGTCACCGATGATTTCAAGGTACCCGCGAAGATTGGAAATCCCCAGGTCACCTACCGGGAATCGGTCACGAAAGAGGTAACCCACATCGAGAAGTTCCACAAGGTCGTTGCGGGCAAGGAAAACACCGCCGAAATCACCCTGCACATCCGGCCTCTCTCCCGGGGAACGGGAACCCATTTCGAAGCGGGGCTCGGAAAAGACCGCCTCCCGGAAGAGCTCGTCGAAGCGGTCCGCCGAGGCGTCGAAGGGGCATTTACATCGGGGATCCGCTACGGCTATCCCGCCTACGACATCGGCGTTGTCCTCGAAGACGCAAAGTACAATGTAAACACCTCAACCTCTTTCGCCTTCGAGGCGGCCGGGTCCCTCGGATTCGACGCGGCATGCCGAAAAGCTGACCCGGTGCTCTTGGAACCGATCATGCATATCGATATTATGACCCCCGCGGAGTTCATGGGGGATGTCATCAATAACCTCACCTCCAAGGGGGGGATGGTGGTAAGCATAGAGAGCAAGCCCGCGGTCGAGCACATCCGCGCCGAGGCCCCCTTGAGAAACCTCTTCGGATATTCCACGTCCCTGAGAAGCATCACCCAGGGCCGGGGAACTTTCGCGATGGAGTTTTCTCATTTTGCACCGAAGGAGGAGTAGGACCGGCCCGAGATTTTCCGTATTGACAACTCATATCTTGGAATATATAGTAGTAAAACTTCAAACAATTCAAAATCAGGAGTACCTATGAGTTTCACCACAGAAAATATTCGGAATTTTGCTGTAGCTGGCCATGTGGGTACCGGAAAAACCTCTTTGGTGGAAAATATCCTCTTTACCGGCGGAGCTATAGGCAAGCCGGAGCGGGTGGACTCCGGTAAGACCGTAAGCGACTACACGGAAGAAGAAATCGAACGGAACATCTCCATCCACACAAGCCTTTCGAATATCGAATGGCAGGACAAGAAGATCAACATCTTAGACACTCCGGGTTCCTCCGATTTCGCGGGGGAGGTCGTCTCCGCCCTCCGCAGTTCGGAATCGTGTCTGGTAGCCGTCGACGCTACCTCCGGCGTACAGATCGAGACAATCAAGATCTGGCGGCGTCTCGATTCGCGGGATATGCCCCGGATCGTTTTCATCAGTAAGATGGACAAGGAAAGGGCCGATTTCGCCGAGGCCTTCAACGATTTGGGAGAGAAGTTCGAGAAGACCTTCGTCCCGGTCACCATACCCTACGGCGATGCCGCCGATTTCAAGGGTGTCGTCAATCTTATCGAGAGCACCTACTATCCCATTCCCGAGAAGAACCAGAAAGAAAAGAAAGCCGAAATCCCCGCGGAGATGAGTGATATGATCGAGGAGTATCGCATGACCTTGATCGAATCCGCCGCCGAGGGGGACGACAAGCTCATGGAAAAGTACTTCGAAGAGGAAACCCTCACCCCCGACGAAATCCGTGAAGGCCTGACCAAGGGACTCAAGTCGAATAAGCTCGTACCGGTCTTCTGCGGAGCCGCGGAACTGTGCTCGGGAATCACCTCGCTCTTGAACTTCATCGCCAACGCGGCGCCGAGTCCGGCGGAAAAAGTTGAGAAGGCTGCCGATGCGGAGGGAAACGAAGTCGACGTGCCTATCAAGGCCGACGATCCCCTATCGGCGTTCGTCTTCAAGACCAGTATCGACCAGTTCTCCGGGAAGCTCAGCTTCATCAAGGTCGTATCGGGCAGTCTGACTCCCGACTCCGACCTGTTTAATCCCCGGGAGGACAAAAAAGAGCGGGTTTCTAAGCTCTATACCGCCTTAGGTAAGAAGCTCGTGGAGGTCGGCGGTCTCGAAAGCGGCGACATAGGGATTCTCGCCAAGGTCGGAGCGGTAGAGACCAACGATACCCTCTGCGCTCCGGACAGGGTCATGAAATTCGAATCCCTCAAGCTTCCCCACCCGGTCCACTCGATTACCGTGAGCGCGGCGAGTAAGAAGGATGAGGACAAGCTGAATCAGTCACTCCAGAAGGCTGCCGCCGAGGATTTGACCTTCCAGGTGGAATACAACACCGAGACCAAAGAGACGGTCATCTCCGGTATGGGTGAACTCCAGATCAATATGATCTTAGACCGGATCAAAGAGAACCAGAAAGTCGATATCGAAAGCAAGGTTCCCCAGGTAGCCTACCGGGAAACAATCCAAAAGCCCTCCGATGCCGAGTATACACACAAGAAACAGTCCGGCGGCCACGGTCAGTACGGGCGGGTGGTCATCAAGATTCGCCCTCTCGAGCGGGGCGAGTACTACGAATTTACCAACGAGATCAAGGGAGGCTCCGTCTCCAAGGGATACATCCCCGGCGTCGAAAAAGGTCTTCACGAAGCGATGGAAGAAGGAGTGCTTGCCGGCTACCCCGTAGTAGACGTGGGCATAAGCCTTGTCGACGGTAAAGAGCATCCGGTGGACAGCTCCGAAATGTCTTTCAAGCTCGCCTCGAAGGGAGCCTTGAAGGCCGCCATGGAGAAGGCTTCTCCGGTCCTCCTCGAGCCGGTCATGAACTTGAGTGTTTTTGCCGACGAAGAGTACCTCGGAGACGTGCTCTCCGACATGAGCTCCCGGCGCGGCCGGGTCATGGGACAGGAGCCTATCGGCGGAGGCATCATGGAAGTCGACGCCCAAGTACCCCAGGCGGAGCTCCTCCGTTACGCCATCGACCTCAAATCGATAACTTCCGGAACCGCGAGCTTCGAGATGCAGTTCGATCATTACGAGCCGATCTCCGGAAAGATCGCCGAAGCGGTCATCCAGGAGGCCGAACAGGCCCGGGCGAAAGAAGAGTAACGAAGGACCCGCATATTTACAGCCTCTACCGTTTTTCGTAGACGAGCTCGAATATGGAATGGCGCTTTTCTAAACCCTTTTCCTCGAATCGGGTAAGGGGTCTCCATTGCTGAGGAGGAGCGAACCGTTCGAATCTATTCGTAAGGGACCGCTCCCCCTCGAAGAGTTCCAGCGCGTGGAGGGCGTAGTCCTCCCAGTCGGTAACGAAGTAAACGTATCCCGACTTCTCGAGCTTCGCCGTGAGAATTTCAAGGAATTCCGGCTGAATGAGCCGCCGTTTATGATGTTTCTTCTTCGGCCATGGGTCGGGAAAGAAGATATGGACGCCGCGGAGGCTCGCCTCCGGGACCCTCCGCCGGAGGATCTCCTCCCCGTCCCCCTCGATTACCCGGACATTCTCTAAACCCCGCTCGTCTATAATACTCAAGAAATTACCGATACCCGCCTTGAAGACCTCTATACCTAGATAGTTGAGTCCCACATTGGCTTCCGCGATTCGGGCTGTGGCGGTCCCGTTACCGAAACCGATCTCCAGGACCACCGGATTGTCGTTGCCGAAGAGCTCCCGAAAATCGAAAACCCTTTCCGATGGGCGAATACCATACACCGTCCGGAGGTTCTCGTAACCCCACTGCTGCCGTCTGCTCATTCTCCCGCCCCTCAGGACGTAGCTGCGGACCGTCCGGTTCCGGGTATTGAGATGGGAGCTCGAATTATCTCTCACAATGTTTTTTATCTCCTCGATCTTCCCGTGTTTCCAAGCTATACGAGGGCTGATAATTTTTCACGTATAAATTCCGATTTTTCCTTGAGGCCGATCAGCTCGGTCTTGATAAGCAGAACGTTAGGCCTCTTGGGATCGAGCTTAAGAAAATCGCCCCCCTCGTGGATGAGCCGTAATATTTTGTCCACATTTATTTCGGAGACCCGGGCGAAGGCAACCTCCAGGGTCCCCCTGCGCTCTTTGAGGCTCTCGATATAGAGCTTCCGGCAGAGCACCCGGATTTCCGCGAGGCTGAGTAAGCTCTGCACCTCCACCGGCATGGGGCCGAACCTATCCTCCACCTCGGTCATAACGCCGCCGAGCTCTTCCTCTTCCTGAATGGAAGCGATCCGCTTGTAGACCTCCATCTTTTCCTCGGGCTCGCTTATATAGCTCTCGGGAATGTAGCCGCTGTAATCGAGCTCCAGGTAGACCTCCCTCTCCTTCTCGATCTCCTCCGGTGAGAGCTCGGCCAAGGCCTCGTCGAGAAGCCTGATATACATATCGAATCCGACCGCGAGGATATCCCCATGCTGCTGCCTTCCCAACAGATTTCCGGCCCCCCGGACCTCTAAGTCCTTCATGGCAATCTTGAATCCGGACCCGAGCTCGGTGTACTCGGAAAGGATCTTCAGCCGCTTCATGGCCACCTCGTTCAAAACCCTATCGGAGGGATACAGTAGATAGGCGTAAGCGGGCCTATCCGCACGCCCCACTCTTCCGCGAAGCTGATAGAGCTGGGAAAGACCGTACATGTCCGCCCTGTCTATGATTATGGTATTGACGTTGGGGATGTCGATCCCATTCTCGATTATCGTTGTGGAAACGAGGACCTGGGAGCCCCCGTGAACGAAACGGTGCATAATTTCCTCGAGCTGGGATGAACCCATCTGACCGTGCGCCGCATCGATCATAGCCTCGGGGACGAGCTTCTGAAGAAATATTCTTACGTTGTCGAGGGTTTCTACCCGGTTATGGAGATAAAAGACCTGACCGCCCCGGGTGAGCTCTCTGCGAATTGCGTCCGCTACGGAGTCTTCGTTGAACTCTTGGATGTAGGTCTCGATGGGGAGACGGTTCCTCGGAGGGGTGCGAAGGAGCGACATGTCCCGGATCTTCAACAACGACATATGGAGGGTCCGGGGGATGGGAGTAGCTGTCATAGTCATGCAATCTATCGAGGTCTTGAGCTGTTTCAACCTCTCCTTGTCCTTGACCCCGAACCGCTGCTCCTCGTCGATAACGATAAGACCCAAATTTTTGAAGCGTACATCTTTCTGGAGGACCCGGTGAGTGCCGATCAATATATCGATTTCCCCCTTTTCCGTCCGACCGACGATTTTCTTCTGCTCCGCCTTGGAAACGAACCGGGAAAGCATCGCGATCTGGACGGGGAAGTGCTCGAACCGCTCCGAAAAGTTCTCGAAGTGCTGCTCCGCGAGAATTGTTGTAGGGGCCAAGAAAACCACCTGTCTCCCTCCGGTGACCGCTTTGAAGGCGGCCCGCATGGCTACCTCGGTCTTCCCGTATCCCACGTCGCCGCAGATAAGCCGGTCCATCGGCCGGGGCGACTCCATGTCCTCCTTGACCTCCCGGATACAGGTCAGCTGGTCCTCGGTCTCCTCGTAGGGAAAGGCGGCCTCGAACTCCATCTGCCAGTCCGTATCGGGAGGAAAGGCGTAACCGGCGGCGGCCTTCCGCCGTGAATAGAGCTTGATCAGCGTCCCGGCGAGCTCTTCCACCGACTTTTTGACCTTTCCCTTCCGGTTTTCCCAGGTCTTTCCCCCGATGCGATCGAGCCGCGGACTGGCCCCCTCGCTGCCGATGTACTTCTGAATGAGATTCACCTGCTCGATGGGGATAAAGAGAGTTTCCTCGTCGGCGTAGCGGACCTGAATGTAGTCCCTCTCGGTTCCTGCGGCTTTGATCCGCTCTATACCTAAGAACTGCCCGATCCCGTAATTGATGTGGACCACGTAATCTCCGGGATTGAGCTCGACGAAGGTGTCGATGGCCCGGCTCTTGGCCTGCTTGACCGATTTGGGGATCCTCCGGCGTCTCCCGAAGATCTCGTTCTCCTGAATTACGGCGATCTTTAAGTCGGGAATCGAGAATCCCGAGCTGAGCCGGCCGGTGACCACTTCCACGGGATGATCTTTGAGGAGGTGTTTGAGACGTTCGGCCTGGGTTTCCGATTCGGAGAAAACCCACAGCGAGTAATCGAGACCGATCAGATTGTCGAGCTCTTCTTTGAGGTACCGGATGTTCCCAAAGAAGGAACGGGGACCGTCTATGGGCATGCGGATGGTCCGTTTCTCGATCTCGGGGTTTCCTATGACCTGCTGCACTACCCTTTTCTCGATCCCTCCGGCGACCTCCGGGTAATCCAAAAATATATTATTCGGACTCAGAGTTTCGATTCCGCGGAACTCCGATGTGTCGTAAATGTCGCTATACTCCTTTGCCAGCACCTGTGCGGAGAAATCGAGTCTTTCGGCATCGGGAAGCCAGAGAAAGGTCCTTTTTCCGGCATAATCGAACAACGAGGCCCGTTCATCGAAAACAAGAGGATAATGGATTTCCTCATGAGCCCCCTCTCCCTCTTCGATATATTTATCCCGAACGGCCGCGGAGGTCCGGCCGTCGCCTGTCTCGACATCATCCGGGACCTTGCTCCACAGGATTTCCCGTGCCGGATAGAGGGTAACGCTTTTCAAATCCTCTTCGGTGAATTGAGTGTCCGGATCGAAGGTACGGATATGCTCGACCGTATCGAACTCGAAGACGATTCGAAACGGGCGCTCCTCCCCGGTCAGATAAACATCGAGGACCTCGCCGCGGAGCGCGAATTCACCGGGAACGGTCACCTTGGGTACCCGCAAGTACCCGTAATCGGCGAGGCTGCCGCCTATTCCCTCGGGATCGAACTCGTCCCCCGCGGAAATGCGGATAAGGGACGACTCGATAAACTCCTTCGGCGGCAGGGGATAGATAAGATTCCTGACCGAGGTAACATATATCCCCTCCCGGCCGGAGATGAGCCCCGCTAGACAGTGCATCCTGGCGCCTAATATCGATGCGTGAATTCGGGCCCCCTGATAGGGGATTACATCGAGCCAGGGAAAGTGATAGATATCATCGCTGAAAAGGTCGAGATCACCCGCAAACTCCTCCGCCTCTTTTTCGGTGGGAAACACGATGAATAGAGTTCCCCCCACCGCCCGATGTACGTTCGCGGTGACCAGGGCGAGGGAGGATCGTTCGGGCCCCGAGAGATGGACCGGGAAGTTCCCCTTGGAAATTTCTTCGATTATTTTTTTATACGGCTTATATTTACGTATCTGTTCTGATATAGTTTTTAGGAATAATGTTATCATATAAAATACCGACAATTATACTGGAAATGTGGAGTAAATTCGTGAAAAAGGCGGTCATACTGCTCGTATTGCTCACTGTCGTTCCGGTTGCGGCGTTTTCCCAGCAGTCGGAGATCGACGTGAATATCCGCTTCTTCAACAAGGAGCTGTACTATCCGGACAGCTCGATCATGATCAAGGTCGAGATTACCAACGAGTCCGCTTCCCCCTATCATTTCGAACTGGCGGACAACCGGATTTATAACATTTCCTTCGATGTCCGGACCCTGACGAACGAACCCCTTCCTCAATCACAGCAACTTATCATAGAGCGAAGCTCGAATCAACGGGTCTTCTTTCGCAATGTAACCATCGGACCCTCGGAACAGTTTAGTTTCTACGAGGATCTTTCCGACTATGTCGATATCATCCGACCCGGTGCCTATGTCGTTCAAGCGACCTTTTACCCCGAGATAAATGTTCCCGGAGTAATTCCTCTAGGGATTGTATCGAACAATTTAAGCCTCTCCGTCCGTCCCTCAATGCGGGAGATGACCCTCCCCACCTCTGAAGACGCGGTACAGATGGCGCGGCTGCAAAAGGTATCCCTTCCCCCCGACGAGGTCGTCAGCTACACCCTTCGCGCGCGGCAGAGGAGCCAATGGGAAAATTTCTTCCTCTACCTCGATGTAGAGAGCCTCCTGAAAAACGATCCCGCCCGGCGCAGAAGGTTTCTTCAGCTCTCCCAAGAGGAACGGATGGAAATGCTCAATAACTACAAGCAGCAGCTGAGGAACGAGCAGGTAGACGGAGATATTATCGTCATTCCCGACGAGTTCGAAGTAATCAAAACCGAATATACCCCGGAAGAGGCGACCGTTCAGGTGATTGAAAGATTCCAGTATCCCGGATATGTTGAGCGCAAGCACTACACCTACTACCTCAAGAAACGGGATAATGTGTGGTTTATCTATGATTATTCTGTGAGGAATCTCGGAACGGAATAGATATGAAAATAATGCTGGTCGTCGAAAACCCGGAAACCGTCGAGGTGCTGGAAACACACCTCCATCCCCGGGGTTTCGAGTTTTTAAAATATATGAATCCCATCAAAGCTATGGATAATATCGACGAAGCGGAGCCGGATATCGTGCTCTTCAGTGCCGAGGACTTTCCCCGCCACTGGAAACCTTTTATCAACCTCCTGCGTGAAGAAAAACCCAAAGAAGAGACTGTCTTTATTCTCCTCGTCGGTAAAGACTTCCCCTTCGAGGAAGCCGCCAAGGCCGTCCATCTCCAGGTAAACGGGATCTTGAACGAAGACTTCGGGGATACTCGAAAGATGATGCATCTCGAGGGACTTTTAAGCCGGTATAAGATGATCAAGGACAACAGGCGCGAATCGAGATATATGCCCTTCAGTTATGACGAGATCGAGTTTATTTTTACCCATCCCGTAAACATGAAGCTCATCACCGGGGTCGTGTTCGATATATCCCCCACCGGCATCAACTTCACCCCGGACAGCCTTCACCTGGTAAACGACCTCGAACCGGGGGACGTGATCCCCCACTGCAGCCTGCGCATCGGAGACGAAATCTTGGGCGTCACCGGAAAGGTTATTCGCAACGCCAGGAACTTAGTCCTCGAGTTTCCCGGAATCTCCACCGAAGTCTCCGGCATCATCTCCGAATACATCGCCAACCGGGCCGAGCGGGAGCTCAAGCAGCTTTCCAAGCAGTCGGGCTATCCGGCTGAAGAGATGTGACCTTCTCCCTCTCACTTGACTCCCGTCTCACATTTGACTCGGTTTCCGGTTTTTCGTATTAATAAAGGTATAGGGAGACGGCCGGTAGACGGAAAGGAGACCTCCATGAAACCCCGATATTTCGAACATACCGACGAAAAGACCATACATTGCCTGTTATGCCCCAACTCGTGCATGATCCGCCCCGAAAAAGTAGGCATCTGCAAGGTACGGAAGAATAACGGGAGCACCTTGGAGCTCCCCTACTACGGCAAGCTGACCGCTCTCTCCGTAGATCCCATCGAAAAAAAGCCCCTCTACCACTTCTACCCGGGGAGCTCCATCCTTTCGGCGGGATTCGTGGGGTGTTCCTTCCGCTGCCCCTTCTGCCAGAACTACCGAATTTCTCAGGACGTGGATGCAATGACCGATTTTTTTAGTCCCGAAGATCTCGTCGCGGAAGCAAAGAGA
The DNA here is from genome assembly GCA_964641125.1 of uncultured Spirochaetales bacterium. Taxonomy (GTDB): domain Bacteria; phylum Spirochaetota; class Spirochaetia; order SPDA01; family CAZSGZ01; genus JBKHAJ01. The sequence goes on along the minus strand of CAZXMO010000072.1, from coordinate 2,644 downwards.
CGGAAGAGCTTCGGGATCGCCTATACCTACTCGGAGCCCACCGTCCATATCGAGTACGTTCTCGATACCGCCCGCAAGGCGCGGGAGGCGGGAATCAAGAACGTCCTCGTCACCAACGGCTACCTCATGCCCGACCCCGCGGACGAGCTCCTCGATGTAATCGATGCCGCCAATGTCGACCTCAAGTGTTTTACCGAAGAATTCTACGTCAAGGAGATCGGGGGGAACCTGGAACCGGTTCTCGAGTTCATCGAGAAGGCGTCTCGGAAGACCGGCCTCGAGGTAACTACCTTGATAATTCCCGGTAAGAATGACAGCGAAGAAGAGATGGAGAACTCCGCAAAATATCTAGCGGACCTCGACCCGGACATCCCCCTCCACCTGTCCTGCTACTATCCCACCTATAAGTACTCCATACCCCCGACCGAGGCGGAGCTGGTCGGCCGCCTGGCCGATGTAGCGCGGAGGCATTTGAACTACGTCTATTTAGGCAACGTCGGACTACGGGAAACCAACACCAAGTGTCCCTCCTGCGGGAGCCTCGTGATCCGCCGGGGCGGTTACTCCACCACGGTCTTAGGTCTACAGGACGGGAAGTGCCGGAGCTGCGGCAAAGAGATCCCAATTCCGGTTTTTTAGTCCCGAATTCTCACCGAGTGAATGACAACCGGTTCGACCGGTTTGCTCTGCGGGCCGGTTTCCACTGCGCCTATCTTTTCGACTACCTCCATTCCGGAAACAACTTTGCCGAATACGGTATGCTTTCCCGCGAGCCAGGGGGTATCCGCTAGATTGATAAAGAACTGCGATCCGTTCGTATTCGGTCCGGAGTTTGCCATAGCCAGGGAGCCCTTGACGGGCCGATAGGAATCGAGGGAAGGATCGTAACTGTACCCCATATTCTCGAAGACGTCCTTGAGAGTCAACTCGAAGAGAACCTTTTCGAACTCGTCCCGGCGCTCATCGAGCTCTTCCTGACTGCCGATTCCGAGTTCCCGGATAACCGGCCCGATGACGATCTGGTTGAACTGCTCCTGAGTACGAATTCCCAGATACTGATGGGGATACCCCTCGGAAGTAATCGCCTTTTCATCGTCCAAACCAAGATCAGTAGCGTTTATCTCGTCCTCGAAGGTGTATCCCGGACCGCCGGTCCCCGTGCCGAGGGGATCGCCCCCCTGGATCATAAATCCCTCCACCACCCGGTGAAAGGTGATCCCGTCGTAGAAACGATCTTTCTTCTTTTCGCCTGTTTCCGGATCGGTGTACTCCTTGCCGCCTTCGGCAAGACCTGTAAAGTTGGCCACCGTTTTCGGGGCGGCTTTAGGAAAGAGCTCGAGCTCTATAGTCCCGTAATTTGTCTTCATGACCGCGACCGGGTTCGAGGGGTTCTCCATCTCCTCGGCATCGAGCCCTACGGCGAGCCCCGCGGAGAGGGCGATTATCAAAAGCCCCATGATAAACAGAGCCGGCAGGCGTGATTTTTCGCAATTAAAATGCTTGCTAAGATACTTCATACATCGACCTTATCGCGGCGGAAGAGGAGGTGTCAACCGCGCCGCGGAAACACCTGGACCGGCGGCCTAATTTGAAAAATATTGTGCGGCCTGTTGACATACGGCTGTATTTTTTGTAGATTGGCGCAACATTCACGGTCCCCTGTAGCTCAGCTGGTAGAGCGGTTGGCTGTTAACCAATAGGTCCTTGGTTCGAGTCCAAGCGGGGGAGATGGAGCAAACACGCTCGAACGAGGCCCTGAGTGGTTAACACCGCTTAGGGCTATTTTTATCGCTGAATCCTGCAAGATTAGCACTGAAACAAGGGATTTTACTGCAGCTTTGACTGATTCAGTGCCATTTTCACCGCTTTTTCCGGCTGATTTTCCCACCATCGCCATTACATCAAGGATGTGTTTTCGGTATTCTCCAAACAGATCAACATTTTTTACTTGGTTTTCAATATTGGAAATGACACGGTTAACATAGGCGGTTTTCTCATTTGCTTCTTGCCGTTCAGTTTCCAGATTTTCGATGCTCTTTTCAATTGTTTTCCGCGCTGTTTCCGATTTTGTTTTCACCAGTTCCTGAATACTGATTTCTATCTGCTCGTCAATGTCCGCCTTTTCAGCTTCAAACCGCAACCGTTCTTCTTCCAATTGGCCAAGCTCTTCATCGATCTGCTGTTATCCTTCATCCTGGAGCCGTGTAAATTCCTCTTTACTGTCCGCTAAGTTCCGCAGCCAGTCGAACAACAGGGAATGTACCGTCGTCAAATATTGATAATAATTTTTTCCTTCCGATGGATGGATTTAATGATCGAGAAACGAGGTTCTTGCAGAATAATATTCCCCAAGAACCTCGCACTAATTTCGAGAAATTAATTATTCTTTAGGATAAAGGCTGAACCACGATTCATAAAAAACAGTTCCATATCCTTCCCTCATAAGCCATCCATCCCAGCGATCAGTCCTGTACGGATAGATAAGTTTGTCCCAGGTCAGGGCAACAGCGGGGATAATATCGGCCTGTATTTTCTGTAATTTTATGATTGATTCCTTATCTTCATCGGGATTTTTCGCCTGAAGCATCCGAATCCACGTTTCGCGGTATTCAGGATCGTTACATGTGCCTCTTGTGTATGAAGA